>JAKIUJ010000033.1 GCA_021647625.1 Desulfobacula sp. | reverse complement strand
AAGCCGATTCATCCTATCCGACTGCGTTGTGTAAACTCGGTATATGCCCGATATGCCTTAGTTTTCACGCCTACCCGGATAGGCGACTCAACTTGCAAAATTGGTAATTTATTTTTGAGTGAACCCTAACGTTTACCTTATGACGTAAATCAAGGGATCACTCAGGATAAGATAAAACAGATTCTGCACATGGATAAAGGTGCACTTGCAAAAACCATCAAGTCCTTGATTATTCAAGGGTATATTTTGAAAATATTAAGTCCTGACTGTTTCACGGCAAATTAAGAAACTTCATCTTTTTTTGTCTTCATACAAATGCAATTCAAACTGTTTTTTCTGGGGTCTCCTGCCAGGCGCGCTGCCAACGCGGCTGGATCTTTAACTAGTGCCTGACTGATGTCTAATGAATACAGAACACGCTGATATCACCGGATAAAAAGCGTTGACGATGAGCAGGTGAAATTATATGGTGAAAATAACAAAAATCAGGATTAAAAAAATAACAGGAAAAACTAACATCTTGAATAATGAAATGAATACAGCCGTTATCCAATTTGATGTAAAAAAAGGTGAAATTCAGGCCAATCTGGACACTGTTTTTTTTTATCTTAAAAAACTTGCAGCCAATAATGTTCGCCTTGCGGTCTTACCGGAAATGTTTTCCTGCTCTTTTGATAATGATAACCTTAAAGAGCATGCCGGACAAACAGATCGAATTATAAAACAACTTGCCAGGTTTGCTGCAAAAAACAATATGGCCATCGCCGGAACCCTGCCGGAACAAAAGGGCGAACATATTTATAACACGATGTCTTTTATTGATACCGATGGAAAGGTGAAGGCCAATTATAGAAAACTGCATCTTTTCAGATTGACCGGCGAACATCTTTACTATACAGCCGGTGAAAAGACGAAAGTTATTGATACAACCCTCGGGCGAATCGGTTTGATGACCTGTTATGATTTAAGATTTCCTGAACTTGCAAGATCTCTTTTTCTTCAGGGTGCCCGGATAATTGTCGTATCCGCCCAATGGCCGTCGCCCAGAAAAAACCACTGGAAAACATTGGTAAGGGCGCGTGCAATTGAAAATCAGTTGTTCATGGTCTGTTCAAATCGAACAGGAGTAGAAAATGGTTTGAGCTTTCCTGGGGTATCGGTGATTGTCGATCCCCTGGGGAATATTATCGCGGATGCCAATGAGTTTGAGGGGACCGCCTTTACTAATATTAAAATTGAAATGGTGGATGAATTTAGGACGTTGATACCCTGCATGAGTGACAGAAGAGAAGAAATATATGGATAAACTGATTGGTTTTGATCAAATTAAAAAATTGTCTATACACTATAAAAAAATTAAAAAGAGCATCGTATTTACCAATGGGTGTTTTGACATTATTCATGCAGGTCATGTTTTGTATTTGGAACATGCAAAGGCCCTGGGTGATATTCTTGTTCTGGGGTTGAATTCAGACCAATCGGTTCGGCAGATAAAAGGAGATAAACGTCCTGTTATTCATCAGGAACATCGGGTCTGTGTTATATCAGCCCTGGCATGTATTGATCATGTGGTTTTATTTGATGACCCGGGTCCGGGGCACCTCATTGAAACGGTCTGCCCGGATATTCTTGTAAAGGGTGCGGACTGGCCGGAAGATCAGATCATTGGGGCGGATTTTGTTAAACAACATGGCGGCCGCATCAAAAGAGTGGTATTGGAACCGGATATTTCAACAACAAAAATTATTGAGCGAATAGGTGAGCTGTATTATGGAAAGCAACCCAATTAAAATCTATGAGTTTGACCATTTTAAAAACAGTACTGGAATCGTTCACTGTGTTTTTACAAGATCCGGTGGGACCAGTATTCAACCATTTAATTCCCTCAATATCGGTAAAAATTGTGGAGATGAAACCCGTGCTGTTGCAGAGAATCGAAAACGGATCATTGGCAAAATGGGGATGAAACCCCTTGTGTTTTTAAACCAGGTTCATGGGGATGAAATAAAAGTATTAAAAAAGGATGACACTGACTTTGCTGTAAATTTTGAACCGGGCAAAGATAGTTATACCGCAGATGCTATTGTATCGGATATGAAAGGCATTTTTCTTGTGATACAGGTAGCAGACTGCCAGGCAGTCATGCTATATGACACCAGAAAACAAGTGATCGCCAATATTCATTGTGGATGGCGGGGCAGCATTAATAATATTATTGGTAAGTGTGTGACAAAGATGGTTGATTCGTTTGGTTGCCGGCCGGACGATATTCTGGCTGGAATTTCGCCATCCCTTGGGCCGTGTTGCGCTGAATTTGTCAATTATAAAGATGAAATCCCTCAAAAAATTTGGAAATATAAAACCGGTGATAAAAACCACTTTGATTTTTGGAAATTAAGTGTGGACCAGTTAATTGAAAAGGGCGTAAAAATAGAACATATTGAAAATATGAACCTTTGTACCAAGTGCCATACCAAAGAGTTCTATTCGTATCGCGCAAAGAAAAACACCGGTAGATTCGCCTGTGTCATTTCCATGATTTAAAGTGCTTTTCACATTGACTTGGGATGCCGCATATGGTATTTGCTCTCAAGATAAATTGCTCTTTGAAGGCGAAAAGAAAGGTTTTAATAAGGTAAAGGATGAAAAAGGAAACCGGCAAGACCATTAGAGAACTTGGGTATTTTGCCAGCCTTGGAATGTCAGTGGCGTTTGCAATTTTCATTGGCCTTGGAATCGGACTTTGGCTGGATAAGAAATTTGGAACAGAACCTGTTCTGGTAATGGTTGGGCTGGCATTTGGAATTGCTGCCGGATTCACCAATATTATAAGAGCAGGTAAAAAATTATAAGAGCAGGTAAAAAAGCGAAAAGGTTTTAATGGCTGACCTTCAAAAATTGATTGATTTTGTTACAAAAACAAATTGGTTGATTCTATTTTTTGGTGGAATCATTGGCTTGGTGTTAACGCCTATGAAATTTGCATTGGGCATTATCCTGGGCGGTTTGATTGTGGCAATTAATTTTCATCTTTTAAAGAGAACCCTTAAAACAATGATTCAGCCTGAAGTTGTGCTTGAGCGGGGACGCTCTGTTGTTGGCAATGTTCTGGTTAAATATTATATTCGATTTGCGGTAACAGCAGGGATTATTTGCTTGCTCATATCGAAACATATTGTTCACCCGGTGGGCCTTTTGGCAGGACTATCTGTGGTTGTGGCAAGTATTTTTGTGGCTACGGCGCTGGAAATATCAAGATTATTATTCAAGGAGGCAGTTTAAGTGGAACATCCATATTTGTTTCTTACATCATTATTTGGCATGGTTGGACTGGAAGACTGGGCTGGTAAACATCCGCATGTTACCTATATGTGGCTTGCCATGATCATTTTAATTTTTTTCGGCTGGCTTGCCGGAAAAAGTGTTTCCATGGTGCCCAAAACAGCACAGAATGTATTTGAAGTTATAATATCAGGACTCGAAGAATTCATGGTATCAATCACCGGAGAAGAGGGTAGAAAATCTTTTCCTTTGTTAATAACCATCTTTTTATTTGTTCTTTTAGGCAACCTGTTTGGACTGATTCCCGGGTTTTATCCGCCAACAGCCCAGATCAATACCACAGTGGCTTTGGCCATTATTGCGGTGACATGGAGCCATGTGATCGGTATAAAAATGCACGGAATTAAATATATCAAACATTTTTTGGGACCTGTTCCGGCGTTAATGCCCCTGTTTTTGATTATTGAAATTATCGGGCATCTGGCACGGGTTTTGTCCCTGACTTTACGTTTGTTCGGAAACATGATGGGTCATGAGTTGGTTGTCGGAATTCTGCTTATGCTGGCAGGGCCGTTTTTAGTGCCGCTGCCGATCATGGCAATGGGGATACTCGTATCTCTGATCCAGGCAATTGTGTTCTTCTTGCTGCCCACCATGTATATTGCAGGGGCAATCGAAGAAGCACATTAAGATAGGCGTTTACGGGAACTGGGAAGAAGCCCGTTATTTTATATTATTATATTTTATTATATTAAGGAGTAAAACATGGAATTTCTAGTTGGTAGTGTATGGGCAGCAGGTCTTGCTATTGGTATCGCAGCATTTGGTTGCGGCATTGGTCAGGGAATGGGTTTGAACGGCGCAATGGCCGGTATTTCAAGAAACCCCGAAGCAGCCGGTAAAATCCAGGTGAACATGCTGATTGGTTTGGCATTGATTGAGTCTCTTTGTATTTATGCACTTGTTGTAGCAATGATTCTTCTTTTTGTTCATCCTGCTATTGCTCCTGCTGTAAAAGCTCTTGGCGGCCTTTAAGCCATACAGCTTGATTTAGACAGCGATATTTTAAAAGGGGTGTACGGTTAATACCGTACACCCCTTTTTTTGTCATCTTAAATCTGTTCAAACGATTTCTCTTGCTTGACCCTTTCATTATTGGTATATTTTTTAAGGAAATTAGGAAAGACCTGCAAAAACAAAGAAAAATTTTACCAACGGCCATATGCAGCCTTGGCCTTTCGTTTAGTGGAAGGGGCACTACAAGACACGAAATACGATACTGGTTTGCAGTATTATTTCATATAAAATTTTCACAAGGTTACAGGTGGCGCAATGAATAACACCCGATCCATCGAATTTCAGGATATTAAAAAAGATAACTCGCAGCAAGAAAATGTTCGTCGATCTTTCCGTGTGCCTGTGGCACCTGAAGATGGTATGACGGTTGTTATAAATGACAATTCATATCAAGTTGTGGATATCAGTCTTGAAGGTATCAGTATCGCATGTGAGAACAATACAACCTTTATGGTCGCACAGACATTTGATAATTGCGAAATTAAAACACCTGATAGTATTATTAAAAATCTTACTGGAAGAATCGTTCATTTTTCATGTGGATCCGAAGCAGGATGGCAAAACGGAATCCAATGGATTGATTTTGACAAAGAGACCTTACTAAAAATATCAACCCTGGTGGCTTCAATGAAAAAAAAGCTGTTGAAGACAAACTCTTTGGAAAACGAGTAGTCATAAGTTATTATGCAAAAGAAAAAAGATATAAAAAAAGCTATAATGGACAGTATTCTTGAGGGTCATCACACAGAAGTTGAAGACCGTATTGATCAACTTGACTGTTTGATTTATAAAAAAGATAACACGTCAGAAAATGATAAACCCAAAAAACAGGAAAAGAAGGTATGGCAAACCTCAAAAGAAAATGTGACTGTTCAGGTTTGGGAAGGCAAAGCAAAAATAAAAGTTAAAGTTTCTCCTGGAAAAAATAAACAAATCTCAATGAAAAGAATAGCTAATGTTGCCATGAATGCTATTCTTGAGGAATTTAATAAGGAGGATTAGTGGCAATAATTGTCTGTCCTAAATGCGCGAAGAAACATAATGTTAATGTTGATCAGTTCAAAGAAAAAAGACCTTCTTTAAAAATGATTGCAGCACGGTGTAAATCTTGTAATCATAGATTCCCAGTTAAAATAGACCAGCTGATCAATCAGGAAAATAAAAAAAACAAAGCACCTGCAAAAAAAAAATCCGAAGCTCGCAAAATCTGTGTAACTTTAAGCAAAGGCGGGGTTGGGAAAACAACGACTTCTGTGAATTTAAGTTCAGGCCTTGCTCTTGCCGGGTATAAGGTATTGCTGGTAGATACTGATACACAGGGGCAGTCTTCTTATATATTAGGCAAAAAGCCACGCGCGGGCCTAACAGAACTTTTGACAAAAGAGTTGACCCCGGAGGAATGTATTGTCAGGGCAAGAAAGAATCTATGGCTCCTTTCCGGTGGAAAATCATTGGCGGGTGTGAAGCGGATCATTGACAGGAAAAGTTTTGGTGCGGAATGGACACTTTCCGAAGCCCTGAAGGATGTGGACGATCGATATGATTTTGTTATTATAGATACCGCCCCGGGATGGGATCAATTGATTGTGAATGTTCTTTTTTATGCCACGGAAGTACTCGTTCCCGTAGCATTAGAGGTTATGCCGCTACAGGGACTTTCCGAGTTTATGAAAAGCCTTGGTTCTATCCAGAAATACAGAAAGGAAATCGCTTTAAAATATATTGTTCCCACATTCTTAGATACCCGTGTAAAAGGCCCGGAGGCTATATATTCCCAGCTCACAAAACTTTATTCAGAATACATGTGTACCCCTATTCGGTATAGCGAAAGTCTCAGTGAGGCCCCCTCTTATGGGAAATCCATTTTTGAGTTTGCCCCTGGAAGCACGGGATCTGCTGACTACAGAGAGTTAGTAAGAAAGGTAACATCAGATATGGATGCTCTTTTTTAACCATCATATCAGAATTTTAATCGTACAGCTTTAATGCTATAGGGGTACATATTTGAGACTTAGGACAAGAATCATCATAGCTGTTGTTACGGTCTGCAGCGTCATCAATCTATTTTTGTGTTTTTATTTCACGGAACGGTTGAGGCGTTCCGAGCTTGCCAATCTAAATACACGTATTGAAAAATCTGCTTATATGATGAAACTTGTGAATGCAAGACCCTTATACAATGTAGATAAAGAAACGCTCCGGGTGAATATGAAAACTTTTTTCGATGATGAAAATATAAAACATATTTCTCTACAGGAGCTTGATATTGATATCGATATTCTTCTTGAAAGACAATTTAATACCCAGGGTATTGATATTCAAAAAACATTTTATATCTATTATAAAGGCTTTAAACTGGGCAAGATGAATGTCATCTATTCCACCAGTTTGATCGAAGAAAAATTAACCCAATTTCGAAATCAGATGCTGGTATTTACATTTGTTGTTATTATTTTTTTATTAATTGTTCTTATTATTCTGGTCAATCGATTGATGCAACCGGTAACGCTGTTGACCCAGGCCGCCTCAGAAATAGCAGCCGGGGATCTTGACCGTGAGATTGAAGAAGGCGGGGTTGGCGAAGTTGGGGATTTAGGAAGAAATTTTGCCGCGATGCGTGATTCGGTAAAAGAAAAAATTAATGATCTGGCCATGACCAATAAAAATCTCGAGAAACAGATTTTTTTAAAAGAAATTAATGAAAAAAAAATCTTGCGTCAAAGCAAGGTCATTTCATCGGTAAACACTTTTTTTCAAAAATCGTTGCTGGCTGAGTCTTACGAAGAGGTAGCCCATTTTTTTATACCCATTGCTTTAGAGGTTATTCCAAGTAAGTATTGCTTTGTGGGGGAGGTTCAAAAGGACAATAAGGATAAAATGGATATCCTTGCTATTTCAGATCAGGCATTAAATGATTGCAAAATGGCTGATATGTATGAAAAAATTCCGCTAAAAGGACAGGATATTCGAGGTATACGGGCGTGTGTGATTCATGGCGATCAAACCATCCTTTCCAATGATCCCTACTCGTATCCTGATTTTTTACTGTTCCCTGAAAATCATGTTCCCATTGATTCATTTTTAGGGGTTCCCATGAAACTTGGTTCGGAGTTAAAAGGTATTATAGCCTTGGCCGGAAAAGAAGGTGGCTATGACTCTGATGATCAGGAAGCCTGCGAAATGCTTGCCATTGCACTTGTAGAAGCATTGAGCTTGAAAAAGAGGGAAGATGAGAAAGCAAGACTTGAGGAGATGATGGTTCAATCGGAAAAAATGGTTTCCATTGGCGGTTTAGCCGCAGGAATGGCTCATGAAATCAATAATCCTTTGGCCGGCATTCTTCAAAATGCCCAGGTGATACAGAATCGCCTCAAGAAAAATTTACCGAAGAATGTTCAGGTTGCCCGGGAGGTGGGCATAGCGCTTTCTGATATGCAGACCTACATGGAAAAACGTGAAATTTACAAAATGATGGATTCTGTTATGGATGCCGGAAAAAGGGCTGCTGTGATTGTCTCAAACATGCTCTCTTTTTCCCGAAAAAGTAATTCCGGGTATTTGTCTGAAGACATGGGACAGCTTCTTGATAAAACCCTGGAACTTGCCAAAAGCGATTACAATTTGAAAAAGCGATTTGACTTTAAACAGATACAGATAATTAAAAAGTATGAGGGCGGGCTTCCCCGTGTCATGTGTAAAGCAAGTGAAATCCAGCAGGTGTTTTTTAATATGCTTTCCAATGGTGCCCAGGCCATGATGTCCTGGGATAAGCAAAAAGATCCTTGTTTTGAACTGTCGATATCTGCAAAAGACAAGTGGGTGAATATTGAAATTAAAGATAACGGTCCGGGCATGAGAGACGAGACCAAAAAAAGAATTTTTGAACCTTTTTTTACTACAAAAGCTGTGGGAGAGGGTACAGGACTTGGACTCGCTGTTTCTTATTTTATTATCACAGAAAGTCATAACGGCAGAATTGAAGTTGAATCAAAATTCAGGCATGGGACAAATTTTAGTATCAAGCTGCCGGCTGAATTATCCTAAAGATTGCCGATTTCTTCTGCACCGATAACCCTGATATTTCTTTTTGCAAGCAGTTCCAAAGCCTTTTCAGGATCATCGAACCTGAATATCATGATGGCATTTTTGTGCTGGGGATTGGCGAAGGCGTACATATATTCAACATTCACTCTATTTTGCCACAAAGGATCTAGAATGTTGTTCAAGCCACCCGGTTCATCCTTAACTTCAACAGCAAGAACCTGAGTTTTTCCAACAGTAAAGCCTTCTTTCTTTAGGGCTGATTCCGCACCGTCATTATCATTTACAATCAAACGCAATACGCCAAAATCGGTTGTGTCGGCAAGGGACAGGGCCCGAATGTTAACATCGGCATCCCGGAGGATTGCCGTTACTTCAGCCAATCGACCTTCTTTGTTTTCTATAAAAATGGATATTTGTTCTGCAAACATATGTTCTACCTTTTTAAATATGTATTAAAATTTGCGGTTATCTTTGGCTCTTACAGCCTTTCCGTGGGATTTTTTCAAAATCGATATCATAAATCGGCATTTATTTTTTCCGCCCTTAAAAGAATCGATTAATATCGATCCCCTGTGAAATTTGCTTTTCTTTTTTCAAGGAATGCATTTGTTCCTTCTTTTGCATCTTCACTTGCCATATTCAGCCCAAAGACATCATTTTCAATACGGCATCCGGTTTCGAGATCAACATTCATTCCATTTTGGATCACTTCTTTAGCAGATCTTAATGCTACTTTACCTTTTGAAGCGATTAATCCGGCTGTTTTTAAAACCTCTTGCATGAGTTTATCTGGTGCGCAAATTTTATTTACGATGCCGATTTCAAGGGCTTCCTGTGCTTTGATATTTTTGCCGGTAAAGACGATCTCTTTTGCACGATTGGCTCCAACCAGTCTTCCTAAACGTTGTGTGCCCCCGAATCCGGGAATCAGTCCCAGATTCATTTCAGGCAAACCAAAAATGGCTTTTTCCGACGCATAGATAAAATCACATCCCATGGCTGCTTCAAGACCGCCGCCAAGTGCAAATCCGTTAACAGCAGCAATTGCCGGTATGGGAAGTGCTTCTAATTTTGAGAAAACTTTCTGGCCTTTTCTGGAAAAGGTTTTGCCCTGGAGTGGGTTCATCTTTGAAAGCTCGACAATGTCTGCGCCTGCAACAAAGGCCTTATCTCCTGCACCGGTTAGGATAAGGACTTTTATTTCCTGGTTTTGTTCTACCTGGTCAAGGGCTGCGTCTAATTCATCAAAAAGAGCATTATTCAACGCATTTAATGCTTTGGGCCTGTTAAAAAAAATAGTGGCAATGGAATTGTCAATTTCAAGAATAATGTTTTCAAAAGCCATGATGTTCTCCTTATTGGTCATTTATAATTGTTTGGGATTTGTTGCATCAATATATTTTTCAACACCATCTGCAATAGCGTTGGCTATTGAATTCTGATAAGCGTCAGTCATCAAGCGCCGGCACTCATCTTTGTTGCTGACAAATGAAGTTTCAACCAGAATAGACGGCATCCGGGCACCCAGCAAAACATAGAATGGTGCCTGTTTTACGCCTAAATCCGAAATCCGGGAATATTTTTTCTTCATTTCTTTAACATAGGATTTGTGAACGATATTGGCCAGGCGGGTCGACTCTTCGATTTTAGCATATTTCATAAGATCGGTTAGAATGATATCCAGATCGGAAATATTTTTTTCGCTGGTTGCATTTTCTCTTGCAGCAACAGCAATGGCCTGGTTATCCGTGGCAAGGTTTAACATATAGGTTTCGATACCACGAAGTTTTTTGTTTTTTGCAGCATTGCAGTGAAGGGAGATAAAAAGATCCGCCCGTTTGGTGTTTGCTATGGCTGTTCTCTCTTCCAGGGTCAAATGTTTATCGGTTGACCGGGTCAGGATCACCGTAAATTTGAGCCGGTCACGCAAAATAACGGCCAGTTTTTTAGCCAATTTTAGAACAATATCTTTTTCCCAGACATTTTTAAAATATCCCGGCGCACCGGGGTCCGATCCGCCGTGTCCAGGATCTATGACAATTTTGCTAACGCCCAGCGCCAACTGGCGGGCAATATCGGATGATTTTATATTGTCGGTTGTAATTTGCTTATATTTTTTTGGGGGAACGCCGGTTTTTGCCACTTGCTGCGGACTACCATTAGACCCTTTGCCCCAGACATCAATAACAATTCTGAATGGATCTTTTAAAGAAAAGATTTTATAATTTTCAAAGGATTTAATATCCACAACAACACGAACAGTGTGTGGAAGGTATTGCCCGGCCCGGGCCTGTTTTAATAAATTGTCATTGATGGGGGTATGTTCATCCACCCCTTTGCCTAATTTAGCCTGTTCAATATCAATGTAAAGTCGTTGAAAGGGTTTGTTTATTTCAGGATCTTTTTTTAACAGTCTGTGGAAATAGTCCCTTTCCTGGTCTGCATTGACGACAATTCTTGTGTACTCCGGGTTGGACCAGAAGCGTAAATCCGTAACTGTTGCATCGGTATGCGTTGGATCGGTATGCGTTGGATCGGCATATGTTGAATCGCCCCGGGGTTCTGTTTTATCTAAAATAGGAACCGTATTCTTTTTTTTGACGGCAACAACCCGTGGTCTTGATATCTTTTCTGGGAGTTCCGGCGGGAGTTCCGGCGGGAGTTCCGGTTTCTGGTTCTCAATATATATTTTGATTGCCCGGATATTTTTGGTCAGTCTTTTTTTTGATGTGATGTGTCTGATCTTTTTTGAAACAGCTTTAGGGGGAATCTTAAAAGTTTTAAAAAGTCTTTTGGCGCGACCGTAATATGCACTTTTCGGATATCTGTTGCCAAGCCGTACGAGCAGATCGGCAGCCTGGGTTTTATAAACCTTTTTACCGGATAGTCTGCCCAGAGTAATATAGAGTTGGGCAGCCTTGTACATGCCGGCAGGTGCCCAGGAGTTTGATGGGTAGGTTTTGTAAATGTTTTCATACTTTTTAATACATTTGAGCCATTCATTTGCTTTTTTTTGTTTTGTCTTGGAGTGGCGAAGTTTTTTATAACAATCATCTGCGGCCAGATATGCCTGCCTGGCATTGGCGGCAAATGCGGGTAATGAACAAAATAAAATCCCTGTGACAAGTCCTGTGATCAGCCCTGTGAACAGTAGACGTGTGGGTATGGATATTTTCAGATTGTCCATCCTATTGCATACTTATTTGTTTTAAATCGTTCAATATATTCATAGCTTCAAGGGGAGTCATACTTGAAATGTCTATTTTTTCCAACATTTTTTTAAGAGGCTGATCCGGATTGTTAAATAATTCAAGCTGATTATCGTTTTTAATTTTCTTTTTTGTTTTGCGTTTGGAAGGTGCAGGCAATACGTCCGGGATCTTGGTCGTGTTCTTTTTTTCAATACCGGACAGAATGTGTTTTGCATTTTCAATAACCCGGTCAGGCACACCCGCAAGTCTTGCCACCTGGATACCGTAGCTTTTATTGGTGCCCCCTTTAACAAGGGTTCGTAAAAATACGATATTGTCATCAAATTCTTTAACCGCAATATTGAAGTTTTTAACACGGGGAAGCAATTCTTCTAATTTTGTCAATTCATGATAATGGGTGGCAAAAAGTGTTTTCACACCGGTGTTATCCAAATCATGCAGATATTGGGCAACCGCCCAGGCAATGCTCATGCCATCGTAGGTGCTGGTCCCCCGGCCAATTTCATCGAGAATAACAAGGCTGTTGGAGGTTGCATTATTGACAATATTAGCAGTTTCTTCCATTTCCACCATAAAGGTACTTTGACCCGAAGAGAGGTTGTCTAAGGCGCCGACTCTGGTGAATATTCGATCTGTCAGGCAGATGTTTGCATGAAGGGCCGGAACAAAGGACCCCATCTGGGCCATGAGGACGGTTAGGGCAACCTGTCTTAAAACAGTTGATTTACCAGCCATGTTGGGGCCGGTAATTAATAACAACTGGTTTTTAGTATTATCCAAATGAATAGAATTGGGAACATAACGCTCTCCTTTTATCAATTTTTCCACAACCGGATGACGTCCGTCAGAAATGGATATGATGTGATCCTCATTGATATCCGGACGGGTATAGGCGTTCTCTGACGCAGCAAGGGCAAGGCCCTGAACCGCGTCCACCTGGGCGATGAAATCGGCAATTTTCAGAATCGCTGGCGCCTTTGAGACCACAGTATCCCGGATGATGCAAAAAATCCGGTACTCCAGCGCACTCCTTTTATCCTGGGCATTTAAGATCGTGGATTCCACCTGCTTCATCTCATCTGTGATGAACCGTTCGGCATTCACAAGGGTCTGCTTTCTTATATAATTATCAGGCACTGATTCAGACTGGGCTTTTGAGATTTCTATAAAATAGCCAAACACCTTATTGTATTTTATCTTTAAGGATGACAGCTTGGTTTTTTCTTTTTCTGTGGCCTCGGTTTTTGCAATCCATGATTTGCCGTCTCTGGAGATTAGTAACAATTCGTCCAGCTCTTGGTTATACCCATCGTTTATCAGGCTTCCTTCGTTCAATACATGGGACGCATCTTCCCGGATGGCATCCTGGATAAGATTGGCAAGCATATCGAGTTCACCAAGGATTTTCTCTTGATTCTCAAGCATGGTGCCGTTCAGCCAGGTGCTTTTAAACATGGAAAGTTCTTTGAATAAAGAAGGTAACTTTTGAAGTGATTTTTTTAATGCAATCAAGTCCCTTGCATTTCCCTGGCCCATGGATATTTTACTGCCGAGACGCTCAAGATCATAAACCGATTTAAGATGATTGATCATTAGCTTATGGATGTGGGAAGCTGCCATAAGTTCTTCTATGCAGTCCAGGCGCTGGATGATTTTTGTTTTATTAATTAAAGGATACCGAACCCAGTTTTTAATCAATCTTGCACCCATGGCGGTCACAGTGCGGTCCAATACATGAATCAGGCTGCCCTTTTTAGCTGCTGTCTGGATATTGGCCAAGAGCTCAAGGTTTTTGCATGATCGATCGTCAATGACTAAAAATTGTTTCAGATCATAAGGGGCGATCTGATAGATATGCTGGGTATCCTGCTTCTGGGTTTCATGAACATAGGATAATATTGCTCCGGCAGCAGAAATACAAGCAGGCATTCGTTCGATGCCAAAGCCTTCCAGGCTTCGTGTTTTAAATTTTTTTAAAAGCGTTTCTTTTGCAGTATCTATAGAAAATTCATATTTGTCCATATAGGTGATCTGGCGACCGTTAAATGCATTTTTAAGGGTTGCAAAAACAGGATCATCTTTAAAATTTGACGGCAAAAGGATTTCACTTGGATCAACCTTTAAAGCTTCATCAATCAAGGCGGCTGGGATTTTAGCATTTGGGCTCTTGATTTGTGTGGTCTTAAAGGTTCCTGTGGAAATATCAAGAAAAGCAATACCGGAACTTTCTTTGGAACGACTCAGAGCCAGTAAGAAATTATTTCTGGTTTTATCGAGCAACTCTTCGTTGAGAATCATTCCAGGCGTGATGACCCGAACCACCTCTCTTTTAACAAGGCCCTTGGTAGTGGCAGCATCTTCCATCTGCTCACACACGGCAACCTTACAACCGGCTCCAATGAGTTTGGCAATATAGGCATCCGCCGCCTTAAAGGGAATCCCGCACATGGGAATGGGTGAATCATCATTTTTATTGCGCGAGGTCAGTGCGATTTCAAGAATGGATGCCGCTTTTTTGGCATCATCAAGGAACATTTCATAAAAATCACCCATCCGGTAAAAAAGAATCGCATCGGGGTAGGATTCTTTGATGCCCAGGTACTGGGTCATCATGGGGGTTTTTTTTTTCTTACTCATAGAATGGGTCTGCTGCAATCGTATGTTTTAAGCGTTCTGCGTCGGGGTATCAGGCGCGATCAGTGATTTTTTAATATATGGATCATGCTGGAATACTTCCAACTCTGTTTTTAAGGTGTTTACTCTTTCTTTGAGCCCGGTAATCTGTTTGTTCTGGAATTTTATTTTTTTATTAAGCCGGAACTTAATGGCAAGTGCTTTGTATCCGGTCAACAATAATCCCAAACCGAAACAAATGGCAAAATAGACGCTGTTTTGAAGTTCGGGAACGGTCCAGTTCCAAGTATCTACAATTTTAAGATCGAGGTGCAAAGCAGTTGAGGTCATGAAATATTCAAGGTTTTGATAGACAAGTGTGCCCAATATACAAACGATGATCAGCCAAAAAAGATATTTAATCAGTTTCATTAATTCACTCCAAATTCAAAATAAACATTATACCCCATTTCTTTTTGGTGATCATAGAATAAATTCTTTTTTTTTTCAATTCTTCTTTTAAGAATAAATAGTCTGGAATGCTTAGGGCTCACTCCCGAACCTATAATCCAGTTGGGGCATCCGAAATGTGCAATGCCGCAAGCCTTGGTTCAGCAATATTATTTTTCCCAGAGGTCTTTTTAAATTTATTTACAAAGATTTTGTGTTATTATAATAGGCAACCATCATTAAAAAAAGGGTAGTGAAATCAAAAAAAAGGTCACATTCAAACGGTATCGACTTACCCCGAGAGTCATAACCGATCTTAAAAAAAGGTCAACCATTGGTATTGTCTTTTATATGATGGTTCTGTGTATTGTTCTATTTACACACAATTATTATCTTCGGCACCCTGAATTTTCAGAACAATTTTTGACTGTTATAACAGCCATATGCCTGTTTCGCTGGATACATCTGTTTGTTGCAAAATGGAAAAAAGGTCAGTTTGAAAAATTGAATAATCAGGTTTTTATTTTAAGTGTTGTTCTTACTGGATTTTTTTGGGGGATTGGCTTTTCAAAATTTATGATTCAATCAGGAGAACCGGAAGCCAAACTTTTAATGGTGATCTGTTCGATTGGTCTTTGTGCCGGCGGTGTGGTTGCATTTATACCGGCGCTTCGCCTTTCTCTTGTTTTTAGTTATTTGATGATCGGTCCGGCAACCCTGGCAATGTGTTATTATTTACAAAACTGGCCTTTAATTATTACTTTTGTTCTATTTTTGGTCTACATGAGCCTTATGGCGATCAGGGGAAATAAAGAATATTGGGATGCACTTGAAAATGAGCACCTATTGAAACAAAGATCCAAAGACTTGGAAAAATTGAGTCAAACAGATAGCCTTACAGGGCTTTATAACCGAAGATACTTTGACGAAATTTGTTCTGTGGAATGGAATCTGGCAATGCGTAACCAAACATCAATCTCAGTAATTATCTGCGATATTGATCTTTTTAAACAGATTAACGATCAATATGGGCACCAGGCCGGCGATGAATATTTAAAAGAGATGACCTCCCTGCTAAAACAAAATTTTAAGCGGAAAACAGATATTGTTGCTCGGTATGGCGGCGAAGAATTTATCATTCTAATACTCAATGAAAAAAATGAAATCACAATTAGGCTGGCTGAAAAATTAAGATCTGCAGTACAAAACTTTTGTTTGACACATAATGGGCAGAGCATTCAAACGACGCTAAGCCTTGGTTTAACAACAGATATTCCGGGCAAAGGTGATAAAATGGATGTACTCATATCAAAGGCAGATAAAGCACTTTATGAATCAAAATCCAATGGCAGGAATAAGGTGACCGTTCTGGAATAAGGTCTCGTTTTGTTTTATAAAAACACAGGATGAATGAGTCGGACAACATCAGGTTTTGAAAACAGATTCCAGTTCAAATCTTTAGCCCGAATACTTTTGGGGACTTCAAAACAAGATAAGTGCAGATGCGGTGGCAGCTGCGGATTCTTTTTGGTATGGCTCAAGGTTGCAAGGCAACTCCCTTGAAAAACAATAGAATCTTTTTGAATATCGTTCATAGGTTCGATATGGGCGTAGACGAAAAGTATTCGCACCTCTGAATTGATCACAGGCAGAAATGGTTGGATAATAATGGTTTTTCCTAGAAAATCATCACAGATGTTTAAAACAATCCCGCTTTCCATGGCTGGCACCATTATGGTTTCATTAAGTTGTTGCCATTTGCCTGGTGCTGTTTTGTAGTATGTGATGTCAATTCCTTCATGGACACAGTTGCGCACCTTAAAGTCGCCCCACCATTTGTCTTTTGTTAAAAACAGCATGCCGCAATGAAAGTGCCATTGAACAGGATTGCCTTTTCCCAGATCATTGATCCGGGAAAGGGTGTTTAGATAAGTTTTAAATTTTTTTAACATATTTTATTATTACAGGGCTTTTAAGGTGATTTTATGCCCCATAAGATTGATATCTTCGATAATGGCTTTTACTTTTAAACTCTCCCCTAACAGTCCTTTTAAAAGGAAGGTTCCTTCAGAAACGGGTGTGATGGCGGCTACATTTTCCATGATAAGTTCTTCGCTATCGCCTTTTTTTAAATAGACATTTGATTCGCACATATTTTGATTTTCCTTTTTTTATAGTTTTATCATGTTTATTCTTATTTTCCTTATTTAACATAATCAATGATCGCTCCGCTATAAGTTTTATTCATTGAACTTGAATTGCAGTTTTTCATCCTATACAAAAATGCTGAATAACGATATGATATCTTCATCTTTATTCACATGTCTCAAGCAAATATTGACTCTGGGAGGATTGTCGTGACAACTGATAAAATCGCATCATTGAAAAGACTGCTGGACCCGAAAAAGATTGCTATCATCGGTGCCTCCAATGCAAAAGAAAAAGTGGGTGGCATCGTGTTCCGAAGACTTCTTGCGTCCCGTAGGAGACTTTTTGCCGTCAACCCGAATGAAATAGCCATAGAGGGGCATAAGGTCTATTCAAATATTGCATTGTTGCCGGATAAAATTGATCTTGCTGTTATAACCATTGGTGCCGCAGCAGCAGTGAAAGCTGTAAAAGCGTGTATCCAGAAGAAAATTCCCAATTATATTCTTGTTGCCGGTGGGTTTGGTGAAGTCGGGTCCCAGGGACGGGAGCTGGAGGAAAAACTTAAAACGCTGGCACAGCAGCACAAGATTAATATTTTAGGTCCCAATTCCCTGGGGATTTTTTTGCCCAATGAAAATATTGATACGATTTTTGTTGAGCATGGTGACCAGGCTCTGGATCGAAAAGGAAAAGTGGCCTGTATTGTTCAAAGCGGTTCGGTGGGGGTGGAAGCATTAGGGTATGCTGCAAATACAGGCTATGGCATGCGTGCCTTTGTGGGCTTAGGCAATAAATGTGATCTGGACGAAATTGACTTTTTACATTATTTTGCCCAGGATGAAAAAACTAATTGCCTGGGGTTTTATCTGGAAAATATTGAAAAAGGACGGCAGTTTCTTGAAATTGCCAAACAAACCACAAAAGAAAAACCTGTGGTGGTGTTAAAGGCCGGTAGAACCCACACTGCTGCATCAGCCGTGACCTCGCACACTGGAAAGCTTGCCGGATCTGATAAAGTGATCAGTGGCGCTTTAAAGCAATTCGGTATCCAGCGCGTTTATGACGATGAGGCTTTTTGTGATGCAACAAAGGTTCTGTCCATGTTGGGTGACGCACCTGGAGACCGGGTTGCAGTTTTAACGGCGGCAGGTGGTTATGGCGTCATGTGCACCGATTTTGTCGAGAAAAAAAAGACCCGTGCCGGCCTCCGGATGGCAAAGTTGAGCCGGCAGGCAAAAACGATAATCAAAGAGGCAACTTTCCCGTTCACCGCCTGTGACAACCCCGTGGATATAACAGCAAGTGCTACAGATGATATGTTTTCCCAGAGCCTGGATGCCTTGATCCAGGACGATGGTGTGGATATCATCATCTGTATTGCTTTTTTCGCACCCCCCGGGATTACTGAAAACCTGATCGATATCATTGCCAAAAAAATACAAAAAACCCCCAAGCCCATAATTGTGTTTACTAAATATGGCCCCTTTACAGACACCTGCATAAAAGATTTTTTCTATGCAGGCGTTGTGGCATACCCGTCTATCAGAAGAGCGGTCCGTGCTGCCCGGTTTCTTGTTGAACGTAAACAGATCAAACATCGTCTTTTAAGAGAGGAGGCTCAATCATGAAATCTGATTTGCAACAATGGTTGACAGCCATTGGGGGAAATAGGAATCCGGATGAGTTTGAAGCAAAACAGCTATCGAAATTTTATGGTATTAATATCCCCAGAGGACGACGTTTTGCCCCGGGTGACGTATTGAATTTAGATGGATTGCAATTTCCCTGTGCCATAAAAGTCTGCTCTTCAAAGATCGTTCATAAAACAGAAGTTAAAGGTGTCATGCTTAATAATGACCGGCAGAGCGTTAAAGATAATTTTAAAATCATGCAACAGCGGTTCCCTGATGAATCCCTGCTTGTAGAAAACCAGCAGATATTTGACGGCCCTGAATTTATCATTGGCATTGTTAAAGATCCGGCATTTGGTCATGCTGTCATGATCGGGGCAGGGGGGGTGCTGGCCGAGATCTTAAATGACACGGCTTTCAGGCTTGTACCATGTTCAGATAGTGAAGCCCTGGACATGATCGAAGAACTCAATATTTCCCCGGTATTTGATAACTTTAGAGGGTTTACTCTGGACAAACAGCAGCTTGCTCAAACCATCTCCCGGGTATCCAGGCTGGCCCATGATATGGGGGATGCCCTGGGACAGCTTGACATTAACCCCATTGTCTTTTCAGGCAGGCAATGGGTGGCGCTTGATATTAAGATTTTGTTTGAAGGGTAAGGCGTGTACCTGTTGCTGCTTTTTAAAGAACTGATTTGACCATTTCCATTATCTGGGAAGTTTCAAAGCCATTCAGATTGATAGCACCAGACCGGCACGAGGCCACACAAAGCCCGCATCCTTTACACAAGGTGCTTTGAATTTTTGCTTTTCGGGATTTTGTATCAAACCGGGGTGCAAAAAAAGGACAAATGGCGACACAGATACCGCATTGGCTGCACTTGGCCGGGTCAGCATAGGCAAATGTGCCGTCCAATGAGACTTTCTCCTTGGACAAGACAGTAACCGCTCTGGCCGCAGCTGCCTGGGCCTGGGCGATTGATTCACCAATTGTTTTGGGTCCATGGGCCAGGCCGCATAAGAACATCCCGGCCGTGGCGAAATCATTGGGACGCAGCTTGACATGCGCTTCTGTAAAAAAATTATCTTCACTTTGAGGAATCTTATAAAACTTTGCCAGAGGATTGTTTTTTTGAGCAATGACAGCCGCACCAAGAATCAGCAGATCTGTCTGAATAGACATTTTTTGTCTAAGCACAATATCAGTAAATTTAATTGATATTCTCTCATTGTCCCGGCTGACATCCAGAGTATGCCCGGTGTTGTATCTGATAAAATGAATACCTAAGTCTCTGGCCTGTCTATATAGAATTTCCCTCATCCCGTATGCTCTTATGTCCCGATATAGAATATATATTTTCTTTTCCGGGTCTTTTTGTTTCATTATCATGGCATTTTTTATGGATTGGGTGCAGCAGACCTTGGAACAATAGGGACGGCTTTTGATTCTGGAACCCACACATTGGAGAAAAACAACATTTTTTGCGGAGTCAAACCATTCATTGTTGCAAAAGGATTGCTCAAGTTCCAGGCTTGTCATGACCTGACTGCTCTGGCCGTAAAGGTGTTCTTTTGGCGTATATTGAGAAGCGCCGGAAGCAATGATGGTTACGCCATGATTCAGGATTCTTTTTTGACCATTGGACATAATGGTGGTCTTAAAATTTCCCACAGAGCCTTCCACCTCAAGGATATCAGCATTGAGCCAGTATAAAAGATGGGTCTCATTGGTCACATCATCCATGAGCTGCTCATAATACTCGTTTAACACTTCACCTTTCCAGGTCTTGTACAATTTTCGTGTATGGCCGCCCAGCCGCTTTGATTTTTCAATTACATAGGTTACATATCCTTGTTGCGACAGTGTCTTAGCGGCTTCCAGTCCGGCAACACCGCCGCCCACTACCAATACCTGCTGGGTGATTGTCATCTGGGGTTGCGAAAGCGGCCTGAACAGCATGGCCTTTGCTGCGGACATTTCCACTAAATCTTTGGCTTTTGCTGTGGCCGAATCCATATCGGATTTGTGAACCCAGGAGCACTGGTTTCTAATATTGGCCATCTCAAACAAGTATTTATTTAAACCTGCCTTGGTAATGGTTTCCTGGAACAGAGGCTCGTGGGTTTTTGGAGTACAGGCAGCCACCACCACGCGATTGAGATTATGCTTTTTAATTGTCTGGGTCATCTCATCCTGGGTATCTTGTGAACAGGAAAACATGTTTTGTTGAGCAAAAACAACATAGGGTAATGTTTTTGCATATTCAACAACCGCCTTTACATCCACATAGGCCGCAATATTGGTACCGCAACAGCAGACAAAAATTCCGATTCTCGGTGGCTCGCCCCGGATGTCTCTTTCCGGAACGATTTGTGTGGTTTTAGTGTCACACCATCTTGATTCTTTGAGCAGACCGCCAATGATGCCGGCTGAAGCACTGGCATCTATTACCGCTGTCGGGATGGATTTTGGGCTTTGGAATGCACCGCAGACATAGACTCCGGCACGGGATGTTTCAACGGGTAAAAAACTTGTAGTGTTTGCAAAGCCATATTCATTAATATCAATGTCAAGTATTTTTGCCAATGATTTTGATTTTTCAGGTATTGTTAATCCAATGGACAATACCACCATGTCAAATGCTTCATTGACCCGGTTGCCCTGGGCGTCGATATATCGAACGACATGGTTTCCATCTCCATTAACAGGTTCAATGGTCGTGACCTTTGATTGGATGAATCTTATTCCTAGGTTTTTAGCTGTGTTGTAATATCGTTCCAGATCCTTGCCATAGGTTCGAATGTCAATATAAAAAATGGCTGCATCAATGGAATGGATATGTTCTTTTGCTAAAATGGCACCTTTGATGGAATTGGTACAGCAAATTCCCGAGCAATATCCATTTGCCCCGATATGCTCATCTCTTGATCCTATACATTGAAGCCAGGCGATTTTTTTAGGTTCTTTTTTGTCAAGCGGCCGAACCAGGTGGCCTTCAAACGGACCGGAAGCAGACAATATTCTTTCAAATTCAAGGCTTGTGACAATATTTTTGGATTTTTTATATCCATAGGTGTCCCAAATGCCTGGGTCATAGGCAACACTACCGCAGGTAACAACAACAGCGCCTATATTCAATTGCTTTTCTATCATTGGTTCTTCAAAATCAATGGCATCCGTGGGGCAGATTTTTTCACACAGTTTGCATCTTTTTTTTTGTATATAAATGCATTGGTCTTCGTCAATACTGTATTTTAAGGGAACAGCCTGGGCATAGTCGATATAAATTGCTTTTCGTTTACTAAGACCCTCATCATAGGCATTGGCAACTTTTTTAGGACATTTTTGAGCACAAAGCCCGCAGGCAATGCATTTTTTTTGGGATACTCTTCTCGGGCTCCTTGCCAGGGTGGCTGTGAAATTACCCGTACCACCAGTGAGCCCTGTAACCTGAGTCAGTGTGAGAAGTTCTATGTTGATGTGCCGGCCGACCTCGACCAGTTTAGGAGAGATGATTCACATGGCGCAGTCATTGGTGGGAAAGGTTTTGTTCAGTTTGGACATCATACCGCCAATGGAGGCTGATTGGTCTGCAAGATAGACATAAAATCCGGACTCAGCCAGGTCAATGGCTGACTGCATCCCGCTTATTCCGCCGCCAATAACAAGTACCGAACCGATGGGTTTTTCAGTCATGTGAATTCTCCCGGGCGTTTGTTTTTGTATCCTCTTTGGATAGATAAGATGTTAAAGAATTGATATTGATTTGATTTTCGGCAAATCCCAACCGCATCGGGCTGATTCCCATGGAAAGTCCTAAAAGCTGGGAATACAATACAGGTGCAAGAATCTGCCAGTCTCCATTTTTTTGCGCAATTTGGTATTGAAAATTATCGAATTGTAAAAAGGAATAGGGGCAGGCAACCGTTATAAAATCGGCACCATTCTGCCGGGCGTCAGATAGTTTTTTTTCCATGATATGTTGTGATAAGTCATCATTTATGCCCAGAAGGGGGGCCCCACAGCATTCGGATTTTTTTGACCAGTCAATTGCTTTGGCACCGGTCAGTTTAACCAGGTCATCAAAAACAGTGGGTGTCGCAGGTGTGTCAAATTGGGTGATATTGCCGGGTCGAAGCGCATGACATCCCACACTGGCTGCGATATTGAGCTTTTTATACTTTGTTTTTATACATGACTTGAGTTTGTTGATTCCGATGTCTTTGTGGAGCACGGACAAAAAATGCTTGACCTTAATATTTCCTTTATAGGTCAAGTTTTCTTTTTTAAGGATCTTATTGATTTTTTCTTGCAGCGAGGTGTTCTCTTTTAAGTGAAACTGGGCCGTTTTCAGGTTTCCATAGCAGCATTTGCACAGAACCATTAGATCCTCATTGCGATTTTCGGCCATGGCTAAATTTCTGGCTGCTGAAAGAAGAAAGACAAATTCATCAATGCTGCGCATGGGATACCCACAGCACATGAATTCTTTAACAGGGGCAAGTTCTATATCCAGATGGTCACAAATGGCTTTTGCAGACAACTGGTATTGCTGAACCCGAGCCGGGATATTGCATCCTAAAAAGAGTGTATATTTCATGAACTGGATTCCTGAAGGAGGTTAAACGTTTTGTTTTTAAGTGCAAAAAGGATATCACACACATTTACATTTTGAGGACAGTTTTCCTGGCATTGATAGCAGCCCAGGCAATTCCAGATCATGGCTGAGTCTTTGGCAAGATCCACCATGCCCAATCCCATACTGTACATGATCTGGTGGGGCATAAGCGTCAATTGGTTTTGGGGGTGGTCAAAATCAGCAACCACAGGACAGATCGTCGAGCAGTTCCGGCAACCAAAACAATGGGAAAAGGTGTCTGTCTGTGGCAGACTAAAAGGGTATAGACCTGTCTGGGTATAGAACTCGTTCTTTGGTGCATCAAGGTCTATTGTGTCTGATATACCTGTTTTTTCCGGGGGGATTACCGTCTCAAATGTTTTTGTCAAAGGTTCATTGTAATCTTTTTGTTCAATGAAAGATTTGTTCAAGCCACGGACAAAGGAAAATCCGGTTAAAATGAAAGGATTTGCTGAGTTTGTCTGGCCTGAATTTTGTCCGCCCGGATTTTGCCGGATTAAATTTTGCTGAATCAAGTTTTCTCTGGAACTGATCCAGAGGGATTTTAAATGGATTCCAGAAGGGCAGACCACAGTACAACGGTCGCAATTGGTGCATAGATAAAGACCCTGGAAAAGGGCTGTAAATTCTTTAGACATTAATTCCTGTCCATTTGCTGCTTTTTTTAATGCCAGAATTTTCTGTGAGGGTAAAATATAATCGTTTTGTACAGCCTCATATATCATTCCTGCGGAACAATTTAAGTTGCAGGTACTGCAATGGGTACAGGCATCCAATTCCATGAGTTGTTTTGTTAGTTGATTGCCTGACATCGGGTGATTGCCTGAAATCATGTGATTGCCGGTCGTATTATTGTTCGTTACAGGGGGAGCCTTAACCGCATTGGTAAAAAGGCTGATAGGGGTCGCAACCATATGAAACATTTTGCTGAAGGGAACAAGAGCCAGGGCTAAAAAACATGATATAATATGAAAGTAATAAAAAATACTTACCCCATTTCTTTTATCAAGGAAGATGGCCACAGGGGATAGCATTTTCGCTGCTATGTATCCTAGAAAGGCGGATTTGTTTGGACTGTGACAATCCATACAGTTTGTCTCATGGGTTTCAAGACCTAATGTCAAGGCGTTAGAATCAAAAGGGGACTCAATTCTGGCCGATACAAGGGCGAATTCTTTTACCCAATAGGTTTCAAGCGCAATGATGTCTTCATCTTCATAATCCAGACCGGCATAGTCTTCAACCATGACAGTGAATTCAGAAACTGAAGTCATTTTAATTCCTTCAAGTGCAATTCCTGACAGGATGATGATAAACACAAGAATTAAGGCAAAAAGATCTGATTTTGCATTTTTCAATCTGGCCGGCTTAAAAATATACCTTCTAAGTATTGCGATGATAATGCCCAAAAGGACCATTAAGCCAAAAAGACTTCTTAAAAAAAAGAATGGGTTAATCGTGGAATAATAGTAGGTAAAAAGGTTTTCAGTAATGATTGCATCCAGAGCGTGCATGATTATCAGCGCTGTAAACCCAATAAACATAAGGATATGCATGACCCATCGGAGCAAGCTGGTCTTTAAAATCCGTCCCTGGAGCAGGACATCGAATATCAATGATTTGACTAACCTAAAGATGGATAGACTGAATAAAGTTGAAACGACACCTCTAATCAGCGAAGAGAGCCTTTGGGTGCCGGAAGATGGATGATAGCCAATAGATTTTTTTGTCCAGAAAAAAATTCTATAGCTTATCCCGATAAAGCAGATCATCAGCGAAGCATATAAGAGGATATCAAAAAACATTACCAACCGCCCAATTGAGTTAACAACATTCAATACAAAACGAATACTAACAGCCATGCACAGCTTTGCCCCCTTCGACCAGGGCGCTGCACAAAAAACCAAAGCTTTTGACAAAATATGAAAGAATCTTAATTTAGGTTTACATAGTTCTTTCATATAAAAATTTGAAGGAGATCAAACGGCTCATCATATATAACCGGGCTTTATCGGTCGCTTATCAATTTGAGGCTTATCAATTGGAGTCTGATTTTAATTCAATTTGTGAATAGTGATAAGCGCCTGATTTCAAAGCTGATCTCAATTGTTAAATTTCTTAACATAATTTTCTTAAAGTTAAAAGATGATTTTTATAAAATCGGGAACCCCAATATTTGATTTTTTTGTAAGCTGTTGTGTTTTTGAGAGGTTTCAAGTATTTTAAAAATTCACCTTATTGTTGCTTAAGATATAGGTTAACTAAAAAAGGATGGTTAAATCATGAATTTGGCAATAGAAGATTTGGTTTATCTTGGTCAGTATACGATTGATACTATTGAAGATTCAAAAAATGAAATAGACATCAAACCTGAAATTTTAAATGATCTTAAAAGAGAGGTCACTGCGACAAAAAGGGTGATCAGTGATGTTCCGCAAAATGATCCGGAATTAAATAAAATCATTTCCTATTTAAAAAAACATAAGGAAATTGTTGATGAAGTGGCCGAAAAGCCACTGATCAATATGGATATCGAATTTACCATCCGGTTTATCTGCTCTAATCAACGCCGAATTAATGAGATTCTTAATCGATAAGGGTTTGCTGCCGTTCTTCCAAATTGGATGTATTCACTTAAAAACGATTATAATAGAGGCTCTTGCAGATAAAATATATCATGGCTTGGCCCCACCGTATATTGCATTGTAACAATCACAACGTAAAGTATATAGTGTTTGAACGAAAACTCACCCATCTGCTTCGTTGCTGCAAAAAAGTATGCCATACGTTCAGGAGTAAAAAGACAAAGGCCCGACAATCATATATCGATAGAATATTAAAGGGAGACGAAAAATGATAAAAAAAACTTTAGTGCTAATTGTCATGGCAGGAATCTTTTTTATAAATCATCTTGCATTTGCACAAACCGCAACAACACGGACAAAAAAAGCAATAAATAGTAATTTTCAACCCGCAAAGGTTTTGAAATCGGCAAAGGCAAGGGCAACAAGATATGATCCGTTAAGGTATGCGTTTATTACAGGTGCCATGGAATTGGATGCCTACAGTACGCTTATCATGAGTGTTGTAAATTCGAAAAACACGGGGGATGAGTATGTTCAGTTTGAGGTTCATGCAGCCGTTGTTTCAGGGGCTTCTCCATCACCAAAATTATTGAAGAGATCCGCTGTTATAAAGGTGGGGCCTAAAAACATAGTTGTTTTCAAACATTATAGAAGAAAGGATGGCACAGATGGCAACCTGCACAATCATTGGGTTAAAATTAAGGTCAGCAGTGAGTACTTAATCCCGAAACTTGTACATCACAGTATGCCGGATCCTACCCAACACTCACTGATCAGAAGTTCGTATATGCCTGGTGATTTTGCTTTTTTTTCGCGTTATCCGTTTAAAAGATTGCGATAGCAGAAAAACGGCCTGATCAACTTCATGCTAAATTTTATCCGGGGGAAACTGTTATTTTTTTTGCAATGTTGGGGTTTATGGTGGATAGACTGAACATCATAGTGTAAGTTGCACCCGTATGAATTATAAAAACAGGAAACTAAAATGAAATTTGAACCTTTGAATTTTAAGGAAAAACTATCAAAATTTACCGAGCATTGGGCTCCAAAAATCATTGCACAGATGAATGGCTACCAGTTCAAGAGACCTCAAAAGATAAAGGTTACAAATTAAAATGTCAGATATTCAAATACGTAAAGCAACCATAGAAGATTCATCTTTAATCCTTGGGTTTGTAAAACTATTGGCCGTATATGAGAAAGCCCAAGATAAGGTTACGGCAACGGTAAGGGATATTCAAAAAAGCATCTTTGGTGCAGACTCAAGTGTAAGCGCGTTGATTTGCACAATTGGCGGAAAACCTGCAGGATTTGCTGTCTTTTTTTTCAACTATTCAACCTGGCTTGGAGAAAACGGTCTTTACCTGGAAGATCTTTTTGTCTCACCGGAATTTAGAGGCAGCGGAGCAGGAAAAGCACTTTTAAAACATCTTGCAAATATTGCCATTCAAAAAAAATGCAGTCGGTTTGAATGGAGTGTTTTGGACTGGAACAAACCAGCCATTGACTTTTACGATTCACTGGGAGCCAAACCCCAAAAGGAATGGGTCAAATATCGTTTATCCGGCAATGCATTAATCAAATTTGGACGGGGCAAACGCCTGTGATTCATTCAATTTAGTCATGGGCCAGCCGCCTTGT
>JAKIUJ010000032.1 GCA_021647625.1 Desulfobacula sp. | reverse complement strand
AATATTTTATTAGAAGTTCCTGGATAGGCTGCCAGTCAATGGTGTTTCCAACTTGGTCCAGGAATAAAAGGGCACGATTTTTATCAGCAAAACTTTGGATAGCGAAATCAGCAAATGAAAAATTATGCTCGATATTTTTGTATGCCATGATGTCTCCTTGGATTTGATTTTATAACGACATAATAGCAAAAATCTTAAATAAAATCAATAAGATATGTTATTTTTCATTAAAAAAATACTTTATTTTTTTACAAAACAGAGGCACTGGCGAGCAGTCAGGTGGGAAAATCAAACTATTCGTGCAAAGGTCTCGCTTTAAGGACATGCCTTTGGACGTTCTTGTAGCATGAATACCTTTCGTGCATTCCCATGGGTTATTCAGATTCAAGAGGGTTTGCAGTATTTCCTTTACGGATTTTATGCATTTGTACATCCACTTCTTTTATTTTTTGGAGTTTCTCTTTTACGATGGAGAATTCTTTTTCCAGGCTGACCAGTTCTGTTTCACAAATCGTGAGTTTTCTAATAAGGACTGTCTTTTCCTCTTTCTGTCTTTTGATCAGAGTTGCAAGCTTGCCTTTTTCATTCCGGATCAGATTTATCCTGCGGATTAATACGGAAAGAATTAAGGCATTTTCTTCTTCTTCCGGTGTCAGTAGCAGATTTGAATAAATCTGCAACCAGCTCAGCGCTTCCATGTAATCAATTTTCGGGTTATTCGGATGGATATTTAAATATGCGGCCTTGAGGACTGCTGTTTTTTGAAAACTTGTATTGATGTACCTTTTAGAAATAGCGGCATATTCTTCTATGGCTTCTTGATAGTTTAAAGATTTTTCCTTTGATTCGGCCAGGGCCATATGAATTTGGGCACCACGTTCAGCATCGGAGTCTATCATACCTGAAATACAGCCTGTAAGCAGAAAAAATGAAATTGTGATAATGATATATCTCATAATTATCAGGTCCCTGTCAAAGATCTAAAGTTTTCTGATTCTCCGGTATCCGGCTGTTTACTATAGGAAACTCGACTCTGAATAATGAACCCTGATCAAGGTTGCTTTCAACATGAACCCTGCCGCCATGCCCTTCTGAATATGCTTTGACAATCGCCAGACCCACGCCTGATCCATGGGTTCTTGCTCCCTTTACATTGCTGGCCTGGTAAAACCTTACAAACACATTCTGAATTTCATCTTGGCTGATACCGATTCCGGAGTCCTGAACCTGTACCTGAACACCTAATTCTCCCGGACCAACGCTGACAACAATTTTTCCATATTCCGGTGTGTATTTTATGGCATTGCTGATCAGGTTATTAATAACCATTGAAACCTTTTCTCCATCCATCATGATTTTTGGAATAGGCATGGCATTCAGCTCAATACCAATCTCCTTTGAGTTGGCAACCAGCCTTGCTTCTTCCACAATAAGTTCGACAATTTTGAGAAGGTCCAGTAATTCCATAGTGTATTGCATAGCACCGGATTCAATTTTTGCAAGATCAAGGTATTGGTGACTGAAATGTGCCATTTTATCGATGCTGTTATTAATAATTTCGAGCATACGGAGCTTATCCGGCCTTACAGCTCTGGATGCCTTTAGCACATCATGGGCAGACTGCACTGCCTGCAAAGGGGTCTTAAGCTCATGGGAGATTTGCTGCATGGTCTGGGTTCTCATTATATTTGTGTCGTTAATTTTGACGCTCATATCATTAACTGCATCTGCAAGCAGGGATATCTCATCATTGGAAGAGACATGAATATTATCGAAATTCCCCCGGGCAATCTGTTTTGTTCCTTTTATCAGATCACCGATAGGTCGAGTTATAGTTTGGGTAATAATAAAGGCTGCGGCTATTGCAGCTATTAAAGTTCCAACGATTAATAAGAGAGCCACCCGGACTGATCGGGCGGTGATGGACTCAATTCTGCCTATTTCATTTTGAATAAAGGTCTGGTTCTTATTGATCAGCACATCAAGAGAGTCAAGAAGCAGGATCATATTCTGTTGTCCTGCCTGCTCCTGGCTCTTATCCGGAGAATCTGCTGCATTTCTTTTTGCCTGCATAGCTTTAAAAAGCGCATTGTGAGTTTTAATCATGCCATGAATCAATGGATGATCACCTAAAGATTGTTGTTCATCCAATAATTTCAAATTCTGATCAACCTGTTTGCCTGTTTCAAGAAACAGGGAAAAATAAGAGTCATCATTTGATATAAGGTATTTTTCCAGATACCCGTTTTCATCCTGAATTATGGCTTGTAGTTGCCTTGCCAGTTCCTGGGTCCGCACATTTTCGGTAATGATATATTTTGCACTGCCTGATACAGACTTCAACTCAAATAAGACATAAGTACTGGAAATGATCATGATTAGAATAATGATACCAAACCCAAGCATCATTTTTTTATATACTGTCAACTTCATTACAGTTTTCTCCTTACCGACATAAGTATATCAATATCACAATAAAGATCATTTGGTAAACAATTGACCTTAAAATATGAAACCTTCGAATATTAACGCCTCAATGGTATCAACTATATCAAAAAAGTTTGTGCTCGCACATCTACCATAAAAAAATCGTTCCTGATGCACAAAAATATAAATAAATCGCCCATTGAAATTAAATGCTTTTTGTGCCCGGTTTGAGCTTATCTCAAGCTCAGTTGAGATTTTGGATGGTTTTAATTTATTTTTTTCTTTTCATAAGCCGCGATTCAATTTATGGTTGGCAGGTTGGTTCAGTTTTATTTAGAATAACTCAACTCATTTAGGACAAAACGTATTATACCTGTTATGGTAAAAAATAGACAAGCAAACAACACCGAAAAAAATAATCTGGGCCGCATTGGTGACCGGCCGTATTGGGTGGTAATTTTTTCTGTATTTGTGAGAGCCGCTCACCAGGTAGGTGCCGCGATTTTTCTGGCTGTCTTCCTTTTGGATGATATTGTTGAGGTGCCACGGATATACCTTATTATTGCTTCTATAAGTGGTGTGATACTTTTATTTACCGAAGGATTAAGGCACCGGCAATTGTTCCGGGAATTATCCGGAATAAATACCATTGTTAAACTCATAATTTTAGGACTGGTGTATCATGGCTGGATACCCGCCATTCCTGCTGTGCTCTTTGTCTTTCTCTTTGCCTCGTTTTTTTCACATGCACCCAAATCGATACGGCACCGACTGCTCTTCTGAAAGGATTGCGTGTCCCTGGTCACATCAGGGCTAACGCATGTAATCTTTATAAAAAATGAGAAATTTTTCAAAAACACCACCGATATCGGTGCTTAACACACGAAAAGGAGGGTAAAATGAAAAAAATCATTATCAATTTCGATGGAACCGGAAACGAACCAGGCGATGCTGAAGAAGAGAAAAAAGATGGGATTGCCAAGGACGAAAACATCACCAACATTTTAAAAATCCATTTGCTAGCCGGCGGCAATATTGAAAACAATATTTCAGCCGGTGATGAACAAATTTCCCTGTATTATCCTGGCGTGGGTGTGCGGGGAAATATTTTCAAACGATTGTGGCGGCTTGCTTTTTCATCAAAAGCTCCGGAAGTCATCATGGCGGAAGCGTTTGAAGATCTTGAAAAAATTTATCAAAAAAATGACCGCCTCTATATTTTTGGATTCAGCAGAGGTGCTGCCATTGCACGGCTTTTTGCCAGCCGCCTGGCAAAGAATGGCCTGCAGACATCCGAAGGAATGATTGATGAGAATCCGGTGGTCACCTTTCTTGGTGCATTTGATACTGTGGCCTCCTTTGGCAAACCCAACCTTAATAAAAATACCCGGCCCATATCCGATGTTGTATTTGAAGACGGTTCGATCAGCCCTATTATCAGAACTGCATATCACCTTGTCTCCCTTGATGAAAACCGACTGGCATTCAGACCCACGCTAATGAACCATGAAACCCGTGTTAACGAAATCTGGTTTCCCGGGGTACATGCTGATATTGGCGGCGGATATGATCAGGACGGTTTGTCTGACAATACATTACAATTTATGCTGGACAGGGCGAAGGAATACGGGCTTTCCTTTTATGATACCGCCGCCCAAATACCATTAAAAAATCTAACGGGCAGGGATCATAAAGACGATAAAGTCACCATTGAGGTCAGTGATGTCGAGATTCATTCGAACATTGAAGGAAAAATACATACCCATGATGAAAACTGGCGGGATTTTACAAATACCCTGGCCCCCAGGGATGCCTGTGTTGTTAAAAACAATATTCCCACAAACATGGCCTATCAGGTTCATATTTCAGCGAAACAAAGAATGGAAAGAGTACAATTAGAATACGATCCCATCCCGTTACAGGACGAAATATTTGAATATATTCAATAGCCGCGATATTCCCCTCAAATAGAAACTTCCAATGAAAGGCCCCACCTGTAAAATATTACATATGGGGCCTTTATCATTGTTTTATTCTAAATGGCTTGTGATAATGAGACACCAAGACAAAAAAACCTATAAACGTCGCTGTTCCTGACAGTATACAAACCCCTGTTATTCCGAATTGACCCCACAAGATCCCACCGGACAGTGCGCCGATAACCCTTCCGATACCGGCTGCTGCAAAATACAACGACATAGTGGTGGCTCTTAATTCAGGAACAAGTTCTGTGGAAAGACTCATAGATGTGACAATGGTAAATTCAAATGTCAGGAAAACAAAAAACAAACCCAAAAGAACAAGCCCTAATGATGAACCCAAAAAAATTAATAAATAATAGCTTAAACCTGTAAGAACCGCCCCTGCCGTCATTGACCGTTTCAACCCCATCCTGTCGGCAAAAAAGGCTGTCAATATTTCCCCCAAAACTTCAGACAGCCCGATAAATACCGTACCAAATCCTATGGCCGTAAGTGTCAGGCCAAAATCATCCTCCAGCCATGCACCGTAAATAACAAACAAATTATCATTTGCCAGACACATAAAAAATGCAAAGAGCAACATGGCCCGGACTTTTGGAAATCGCAGGACATTTTTCCAGGTTTGAATAGTCTTATTTTGTTGCTTCAATTTATTTTTTTTTTGTACATCATCTTTGGGGAATACCTTTAAAACAACTAAAAAGCATATAAGCGACAGGACCCCATAAATTTGAAATGGGGTTTGCCAATTGTATTTTTCAATAACCAGGCCGGTTAATGGCAATCCGATGAGTGTGGACCCCGCCCATGCAATTTCCATAATTCCAATTGCCATTCCCCGTTTTTCAAATGGGACCATATTGCCGGCAATGGCCTGGAACACCGGATCAATAATACTTTTTGAAAATCCAGCCAGTAAAAAGCAGATCATCACAATTGAGTATATAGGCAAAAAACCGGCTGCAAACATACCAATGGAAAATAACATAAAGGCAAACAACAATAACAGCCTGTATCCGATGCGATCGCCTAAAACAACAATTGCCGGAGCGACAATAGATGCGGCCTGGTTGATGGCAATGATCGAAGTCACCGAACCCAGGTTAACACCCAGGCCTCTCGCTATGGCCGGGGCAAACGGATACATCATTCTTTTAGCCGTATTTATTAGACACTTTCCTCCTGTGGCCGTAGCCATGAACATCCACATGTTTTTCACGGATTTTTCCGACGGTTTCCTTCTTACTCTTTGGTCTTGCATAACTGCATTTCTTTCTTTATGTTTTTAGCTTAGGGACGGGAATTAAATAAGCCTATAATTAACAGAAGTTTTTGTCGTATTCAAGACGGCAGGAGGAAGCTAAGCTATCTATGTGCCCAACGAGAAACGCAAAAGACGGCTGAAAAAACAATAATTATGGATAAGTTATTGAATTCCCGTTCCTAAGATTGAATAAATTACATGCGTTTGCCATGATAGTATGGTAAGAAATGCCAGCTGAATAAATATAATTAACAGATATGACAGGCATGAAAATGAGTATTCAATTTCTTGGAAAGCAATTAAATAATCCAATGGTTTTGGCGTCAGGAATCCTTGGGAACAACAAACAAATACTTGAGCGGGTTCATGACAACGGCTGCGGCCTTGTCACCATGAAATCCATCGGACCTGAACCCCGGGATGGGCACAACAACCCAACGGTCATTGATCTGGGTGCAGGCATGATCAATGCTGTCGGCCTGCCATCCCCCGGATACCTGAACATGGAAAATGAATGGAAGGATCTTGAGACAAGACAATTTCCCATTATTGCCAGTGTCTATGGCGGATCTGTTAATGAATACCGGAGGGTGGCTGAATTTGTATCCGCAAAAAAACCAGATTTTATCGAAATCAATATTTCCTGCCCAAACTCGGAAAAACACGGCATGATCTTTGGTGTCAGCCCGCAGTCCTCATTTGATGTGGTGTCGGCTGTAAAAAAATCAATTAATGTTCCTTTAATCGTCAAACTGACCCCCCAGGCCCCGGATATTGCGGGGGTCGCAAAAACCTGTGAAGATGCAGGAGCCGATGCCATTTGTGCTATAAATACCGTGGGACCCGGAATGGTGATCGATATAGAATCCAAAATGCCGGTGCTGGCCTTTAAAAAAGGGGGCCTTTCCGGGCCCATGATCAAGCCCGTTGCTGTCCGGTGTGTCTACGATATTTACAAGGCGGTAAAGATACCCATTATCGGACTTGGCGGTGTGTCCAAAGGAGAGGATGCCATTGAAATGATGATGGCAGGGGCAAGCCTTGTGGGAATGGGGACAGCTGTCCGCTATAGAGGAATCAATGTTTTTGATAAAGTGAATAGTGAAATAAATACCTGGCTTTCCGATCATGATCTGACCCGTGATGATATAATAGGTGCAGCCCATGAATAACAAAATTGATGGGAACACACCCATAACGGACCGGAAACCGATCATGCTCAAGGTTGCCACAAAAAAAGTGGATGGTGACACTTTTGCCACGCTGTTTTTTGATTATGCCCTGGCATTTAGACCCGGCCAGTTCATCATGGTCTGGATACCGGGCATTGATGAAAAACCCTATACAATTTCCTATCATTCGCAAAACAGGTTTGCCATTACCATCGAGGCCAAGGGTATTTTCTCCCAAAAAGCCATCACCCTTGATAGAGGTGACCTTGTTGGTATTCGGGGACCATTCGGCAATGGGTTTGATATTCTTTTGGATGGTCATGCCGCTGTTGTAGCCGGTGGGTGTGGTATGGCACCATTAGCAAGTTTAGTGGAACAATTGCCCCAAAGCACAAGCTTTATCCATGGTGCCCGGTCCAAAGAGTTTATCCTTTACCCGGAACGCTTTAAAACAGAACGCCAATTTTGCACCAACGACGGCAGTTTTGGTGAAAAAGGTCTTGTCACAGATCTTCTTGAAAAAGAAATTGAATCTAAAAAACAGATCGACATGGTCTATACCTGTGGCCCTGAAATTATGATGGCAGCTGTTTTCAAACTATGTGAAGAAAATCATATCCCCTGCCAGGTTTCCCTTGAACGATATATGAGATGTGGATTCGGCGTTTGCGGTGCCTGCGTGTGCGGCAGCGAGATCGTCTGTAAGGATGGCCCTGTATTTGGATCCAAGTCGATTCGAAATATGAAAGATTTTAATGCCAAAGCCCTGTTAAAATCAGGGAAAGATGCTGATCTTTCCACGTATTTTTCATGGCGCTGTCAATAACAGCCATAATATCTGATAAGTAAGGACTTGTACATGAATTACAAAGAAGCGTTTATTGAATTCCTGGTGGAATGTGGTGCCTTAAAATTTGGCGAATTTGAACTGAAAAGCGGCAGGCTTGCACCTTACTTTATCAACACGGGCATGTTTGATACCGGCCGGAAAATAAAAACCCTGGGCACCTTCTACGCCAAGGCGGTACAGGAACATTTTACCGACACATTTGACGGTATCTACGGTCCGGCCTACAAAGGCATTCCCCTTTGCATATCTGCTGCACAGGCGCTTTCGGACATGGGAATGGATAAAGGCTATGTCTTCAATAGAAAAGAAGCCAAAACATATGCCGACAAAAGCGTTGTGGTGGGTATGCCGTTAACATCCGATACCCGCCTGGTACTGGTGGATGATGTCATCACGTCCGGAAAGGCGATCAGGGAGTCTTTAGAAATCCTTAAAACATGTGACAACCCAATCGTCAGCGGCATTATCATCAGCGTTAACCGCCAGGAAAAAGGCAAGACGGATAAGAATGCCTTAAAAGAGGTTGAAGAGATATTGAACATCCCCATACATGCCATTGTAAGCATCTCAGAAATAAAGACATACCTTTATAAAAAACAAATCAACGGCAAAGTAATTCTGGATGATAAAATGCTTGCAAAGATAGATGCCTATCTTGAGGAGTACGGTGCTCATTGATAATGGATTCCCAGGATATTCGTTTTTTAATAAGAAGTGTATCTCTTACTGATTTAGATGATATTTACGCCTTGTCATTGACTAGCAGTCTGCTAAACTTACCCACCAATAAAGATATTTTATATGAAAAGATAAACAAGAGTATTGCCTCTTTTTCAGGTGAAAAAGATGTAGAAGATCAGCAATATATTTTTGTTCTCACAGACCAGGAAAGTGGCGAGGTTACTGGAACCTCAACCCTTTTTTCCAACTATGCGGACAAAGGGCATCCATTCTATTTTTTTACTGTTTACGATTCAGATAATCCCTCACCGGATTTCCCGGTAAAGCCCGGCCATCAATTACTCCGACTGGGTTTTGAAACCAATGGAATATCAGCACTTGGAGGACTTGTGGTTGACTCGCGCTATCGCGGCCTTCCGGAAAAACGAGGAAAGCAGATCAGTCTGATTCGGTTTGTATTCCTGGGTATGTTCCCCCATTTTTTCCATTCCACCATTTTATCAGAATTAATGGCACCAACGAATTTAAACGGCAGTAACCCTTTCTGGACCGCCATGGGTAAAAAATATACCGGATATGAATATGAAAGTGTTTTCCAGGCTGCCTGCCTGAAAGATCGCTCATTCATCCAGGAATATTTTCCCGGCAATGATATTACTTTGTACCCGGATCAAAAAGTATTACACCGAAACATCCGATCGGTTCTTGATACCGGACGGGCACAACAGCACATGCTCACAAAACAGGGTTTCACATATAAGTACCGGGTTGACCCGATGGACGGGGGTCTGCAATACACAGCGCAAATTGATGACATCAAAAGTATTCAACAGGGAGGTTTCTATTATTGCGACTCAGCCTGCCACAAAACGGAACTGAATCATTCAGCATTGATCGGAAAAGTCAAAAACGGCTGTTTTTATGGCGGCCAATTCCGTGTATCAATAAACATGAATACCGTTCTTTTGCAGTCCAGCGTCATGAGGGCCATTCATCTTTTGCCGGGTGACAGGATATACGTCACTCCGATGTGAGACTGTTTTTATATATGGCATCCGCAGACTCGGGCCTGGTTTTATTCCGATAGCCCAAAATAAACACCATATAAAGCAAACTGCATACAATTGAAATAATCCCCAAAATAGCCACGGCGTGTTCATAACCCCACTTTGCCATCAAGAACCCCATTAACAAGGGCCCCGAAATATTACCAAGCCGTTCCCAGAACCGAAACAGCCCAAGCCCGGCGCCGGCACCCATCTCTTTAATAACCAAAGTTTCGCTGATTATTGTGGTCTGGGATGATGTTGACATGGTGTGGGCAATCCCCAATAATATCACTAGGCCAAAAGCCGGAACAAAACCTGAAAAAAAGAAAAAACAAGTCATTGAAATACCGGTGAGCAGGCCACCTGCAGCAATATAGTATTTTCTTAAATTGATCTTGTCAAAATACTTTGAAAAAAAGGGTCCCAAAAAAACCAATGCGATGCCGTAACACATGATAACACGTCCTATATCCGACTGCAGCGTGCCAAGTTTTCTTAAATAAAGCGGTATAAAATAATAAAGAAAGCCGATCAATGTAATCTTGGCAGGAATTGCCTGTAAAAAAACGGTTGCACAAAATTCAGGATCCTTTAGGACACGGAATGCATCTTTGAGTAAAAAGCGACTTTTTGCACTTGTTGCTTTTTTCGGGACATCGGGCATTCTCGGATCATTTTTAAAAATAAACCAGCAGCAGAGAAGCGCAAAAAAGGCAACCACGGAACTTACGGTGAATACCTGCGAATACCCGATACGATCGGCCAACATACCACCCATTACCGTTCCACAAATATCCCCGCCGAAAAAGGCAGCAAGAAAAGAAGCCATTCCCAGGGACCGGTTGGTCTTTGATGTGTTGTCAAAAATAAACCGCTGGCACCCCATGTAAACCATACCAAATCCTACGGCAGTAACGGACCGTGCCGCCAACAGGTGAAACATATTTTCCGAGAGTGCCGTCATCAAAAGCCCTATTGCATTTAAGGCAATACCTGCGATCAGCGGACGGAACCATCCGACTCGATCCGACCAGTAACCGGTCAACGGCATGGAGAGTGCAAAAAACAGCATAAAGGCTGATATGGGCAGACCCAAAACGACCTCTTTTGATAGCCCCCACAAAGGCTGGTAAACGGTTTCAACATAGATAGGGAAAAAAGAAGCACAAAACCCATCGGCCATGACAAAAAGAAAGATCATGGGCCGAATATGTGCATATGGAATATGGATAGTTGGTTTCTTACGATTTTTTTTTCTTCGATTCACATATTCGACCAGCCACAAAGGTTTCATCAGGGTGGTGGAAAATTGATCCATCTTTTTTTGAAGTTCAATCAGGCTGTAGGAAACCTGCAACAAACTTTTTTCACAATTTTTTTTGACCGCTTCTGAGGCGATAGAAGAAGATTCTCGCAAAAAATCTTTAATTGCATTAACCTGATCGGTGATCTGTACGCTGATGGTCTGTGCAACCCCTGGAAAGATATGACGGGCATAATTTACCGGCCGTATTCGGTTCAGCAATTGCCCCATGCGCTGGTTGAACAACTCTATGACAATGCCCAGGCCATTGATAAAATACAGACTTTGGCCGGACATATAGCTCCGTTTGTAAATGGATCTTTTAAAATCCTGGCTTATTCGCTCAAGGGGATCGGCAATGCTGAAGGAAACAAAAAAACTTAAAAACTCGAATGTGATTAAAAGAGAGGTCAAAATGACCGTGATCATATCCCATAAAATTTGCCGCGACTGAGCAGTGAAGCTGTTGGGTGAAAGTCTTAGGGTAATATTGCCGACATGGACTTGTTTTTTCAAATGATAAACAGGCAAAACAACATCAACATCACCAATGGTGACCCCGGCCTGGTCGAGTTCTTTTATGGCATTTGTTTCCAGCCCGGCCGACTTTCGCAATCCCGGCTCAACCCGCCTTATTGATTCATGATCAGCGTAATATAATTGAAATCCATCCAAATCTGTAATCTCAATATATCTTAGTTCAGGAAAAGCCTGGAGTATGTCATTTAATGTATTTTCAAGTTTAATCAATTTTGTGATGGGTATATTAAGATTGAGTATATACTCAACATCATTTTTTAAAAAAGTCCCGAGTGTCTGACTTTTTTCCCGCAATGTTTCCAGATAGGTTGCCTGGAAATAGTCCACATTTTTTTTTGAATATATAATTTGTCCGCTGACAACAACCAGTACCGCAATCAGAAATATCTTAATCCGAAGGCTGAATTTCAATTTCATAAATCATCTCTCCCCAGTACTTTAATTTGATCATTGCCCTGATCATTTTCAAAGTCAATGATCAGGTCAGTTGCTTGACCTGCCGCCTGGGTCAGCGTGATTATGTGATCAAGGGATAGAAACATCTGCTCAAGACGATGCCTTTCATCTTCACTAAGGTGCTCAAGCTCCGATCCTGCACTCTTTTTAAATTCTATATGGGCTTTTTTAAGGGCATTGCAAGCTGACACAAAGTGATTCTGATGATGATAGAGTGTATCAAGCTTATCCGTCGAATTAGCGGTACTGTTGACAAATGCTTCTATGCTGATCCCCAGCCGGTCAATTTCATTTTTCACTGTACTCAATTGCAGGTAATTGGAGATTATTTCCTCATCCAGTGTATCCGGAACTCCTTCTTTCAGATAATGATTATATGGTGACCTTGATTTCCTGGCTTGGGCAGTATCGCCCGTTGGTGGGAGAGTTGGAGGCTTATCATTCCATTTAAGAATCTCTCTCATATCAAGAAGCTGCGCATTAATAGGACGCATGATTACCATAGCCAGAAGAAAAACAAGAAAAATCGAAGTCAACAGCATCAGTATCCAGAGCATGTTGAAATTCTTATTGGCCATGCTTTTTAATTTATCAAAAATAATCTGCCTGGAAAACGCCAGTTTGATCACCCCAACCTGTTTTTGGGAACGATCGGTCACACTTATGAACGAATGGTAATAATGATCTTTCAATATCGTCTTGACCGATGTTTTACCATTCAGCAAGGGAAGCATCGATCCAATATTACTGCCGATTTGATCGTCATCCGTGTGATATAAAACTTTGCCCTTAAGATCGCAAATGGCAATTGTACTGATATCCGGATTCTGTTCAAGGGTGTCCTGTAAAAGTTTATCCATATTTTTAAACTTTTCCAGGGGTTTTCCAAAGCGCAGGGATCTTTCAATTTTTCGTTTCAGGTCTTTGCATATAAGTTCATAGGTTGATATCTGTGATTTTACATATACCTTTTCAAAGGAGGCTAAACTCAGAACGGAGTTCATCACCAGGGTCAAAATCAATATTGACAAAGTAACCAGTAAAATTTTTGTTTGAAATTTCATTTTATTGGACCATCATCTGCCTTCACAATGAAGTTAAAAGAGCGTACGCCGGCTATCCAAAGGCATTGATTATTTTTTCAATCGTTCTTCAGGCAGGATAATTTTCTGGTAAATTTCATCACTGGCAGCTAAAATATCCACCGAAGGATCAAATTCAATATCTGCGGCGACTTTAAGATTAAATGTAATTTTTGGTGTAGCATTATCCACCATGGTCAATTTTCTAGGCTGGGTACCATTCAATATTTTGGCAACTCTTTCCCCTAAAAATCGTCCCCGGTCGGTAAAGTCATAGGTTGAAAATCCCATCAATGCACCCGCTTTAACTGTGCGGGTTCCCTCCCTTGAAAACGTAGGAATATTGTGCTGGGTAAGTTTGTCCAGCAATGATGCAACATCGCTGACTTTCCAGTCAAAACAGTTCAGTGCCGGTATAAAAAATGCGTCAATCCCCTGGTCAATTAAATAAGTGACCCCGGCCTGGCAATCCTTGCCGGCTTCCGCATCTCCGATTTTATCATAGGTTACAAGTTCAAAACCCAATTCCCCGGCAACCTGATTTGCATCTTCCACGTTGGAATATTTATGCCCGTTTTCATTGTCCGGAAAAATCAGGCCCAGCTTTTTGAAACCGACAACCTGATGAAAAATTTCAAACATACGTTTATAGCGGCCCGGTACGATCCTGACCGTGAAGTTATCAATTCCGGAATCATCCTCACTGATGACAAATTTGGATTTGACTGCATCGGCCACCGCCATGGCAAGAATGGGTATTTTTGCGTTATTATATTTTAAGACAGCTGCGGTAGCGGCTGTGCCGGCAGAAACAATCAGATCGATATCCCCGAGCCCCATAATTTTTTTTGCTGCGGCCTGGAGTTCACTTTTCTTATCCCATCCCGGGCTGAAATGAAGCGTTTGGGGATATGTTACTTTACCTTCCCATCCCTGCTGTTTTAAATACTCTTTTATCGCATTATAAGATTCAGTATACGTCCAGTATTCACCTGCTTCGATGTAAGCTATGCGATGTTTTTTATCAACCGCTGCGACCGATGTGACAAAAATAATAGAATAGAGAACCAATATAATTGTCACGGTGAACAGAATACGTATCTTTGACATGGCGAATATCCCCTTGTTTGTTAAATATATAATAATGCCAGGAATAGTATCTGTGATGTTTTTTTTTGTCAACACAGACAACAAATTAGACTCGGATTAACGTCATTATCGGGCGAACAGGTTCAATGACGATAGTATCAGGCAAATGCCTTAAAGTAATGATAGAAACCGTTTTTTTAACCATTATATTTTATCATAAGCATGGCAATGTCATCCGATTGCGGGGCGGTTTTTGTATGGGCTTGTATACTTTCCAGCATAGATTCAATAATTTTAGCTGGTGAGCTGTCTTTTTGTGTGGATACCTGTGAGATCAATTGTTCATTGGAATATTGCTCCTCATCCGGGTCCATGGCCTCATTTACGCCATCGGTGTATAGAAAAAAGCTATCTCCCGGTAACAGGGTCAAGGTCATATCCGTGTATGACATACCCGGCATGGCCCCTACCAGAGGCTCTTTTTTCCCTTCAATAAAATATACATTTTCATCATCGGGAATGACAATCGGAGGGTTATGGCCTCCATTGGCATATATGATTTCACCGGTGTTGATATTCAGAATACCGATCACAAGGGTGACAAACATGGATCTTGGGTTGTCCGCACTTAATGTATTATTAATATCAACCATCATTTTCGCAGGAGAATACTCATTTTCACTCAAGGTCCGGATCAGGGTCCGGGTAACAACCATAAACAGCGCTGCCGGAATCCCCTTATCAGAAACATCTCCTAATGTAAAACAGATATGGTCCTTGTCGATCAGGAAAAAATCATACAAATCTCCTCCGATTTCCTTTGCCGGTCTCAAGGTGGCATATAGATCAAATTCCTTATATTCGGGAAAAGATGGAAATGTTTTGGGAACCATTCCCAGCTGAATTTCCCTTGCGATATTAAGTTCGCTTTCAATCGCCTGCCTGGAGGCCGTAATTTTTACGAGATCCTGAATATTTCTGCTCAATTCCTGCCGCATCAAGATAAAAGAAGACGCAAGTTCCCCGACTTCATCTTTGTATTTTTTGGGCAGGTCATCTATGGGGCTTTTTTCTTCCAACGGCTTTGTAAAATCCAGCTCAGGAAGTTTTTTAGCATAAAAAGCCAACAGATTCAGCGGTGTTGCAATCCGGGTCACCAGGATAAAAACAACAACCAGTCCCACCATGAACATCAAGGTGATGATCAGGCTCTGCCGGACAACAAGCTCCTGGGCAGGCCGGTTAATTTCGTTGAGTGGGACAACCACGCTTGTATACCATTTCAAAGGCTTGAAATAGCTGCAGTACGCAACCATGGTTTGCTTTTTTCCGGCCTTGGATACTACTGAATATCTGATTTCTGAGATAGCGTATGAAGCAGACGACTTGATGGCCTCTATCGCCATATTATTTTTCATACGGTCTGTTATCACATGGATCTGACTTTTAATATATTCCGGGGGTGCTATCAGGATATTGCTGTCTTCATCCATCATAAAAACAAATCCATTGTCCGTTATTTTCAGCTGCTTGGAATACTCATCCAAAGACGCGATGATTTTCGTTTTTTTCTCCAAAGCTTCCGCTTCAATATCACTGACATCTACGGAAACGGCAATGGTGAATTCCCAGGGTTTAAACGGTAAAAAATACGCCAGAACAGAACCCCCTTGTTCCCCCATGTTAAAAATCGCATAATCACCTTTTTTTTTCAGGTTTTCAAAACGCATGACCTGGGCAATTTTTCTATGCTTAATATCTTCTATGCTTTTATAGGTTTGGTTTGTTACTGTTTCATTGGAATTGACCATGACATGGGAAGTCTTATCCATGAGATAATAATTGATATCTTTAAAAGGTGCGGTTTTCAGCCATTCAAGCGCATGCTTTATCTGCCGTTTTTGCACCGGATTATTCGTCCCTTGACCGCAAAACCCGGTCAGGACCGATTCAATCATCCGGGCGGCATTTTTCAACTGGGTTCTTTTTAACAAGGTCATTGTCCGCTTGGCAGACAAAAGATTATGATAATCGTCTTTGAGTACCAGATCCAGGGAATGAAGAATGTTCCTGGCTGACTTTTCCTGGGCCGCCAGCATGGCATCACCGACATCACGTTTTGTAATATATATATTGATGACCGTACTGACTATCATCACCATGGCCACAAAAAAAATAATTTTCCCTTTGATTGTTCTAAACATCATATTCCTGTTTTTAATTTTGTCACCAATCTACCAGGCAAAAGAAAATTCAATTTTTTCGGTTACAGCAATAACCGACTTGGGAGGAATGAACGAAATATGAAATACCGCCTGATCCTGCCGGGGGACATCGCCTTTTTTTATCTCCAATTCATTTGGTTCCTCGTGACCTGACTTAACAAACAATTGTTTTAAGCCTGTGGCTATCTGTATTTCAGGTTCCAGATCAGGCAGGGCCTGCTCTTTCGCATGAATAAGGGTTTCTATGACCCTGTTGAAAAACATTTGAAACTTGATGGAATCCCCTGAAAGAGATGCCTCCCTGGGAATAAATGCCGTATCCTTGTTTTTATGACCAACCAGAGGGGTGATCCCTGCCTCTATAAGCTGCATGATCCTGTCTTCACCCAAAAGGGCCTGGGTAGATGCCATGCCGTTTTCACCGTTGTTTGTCAGGGCCAGATCCTCGATCCGGTTTTCAATATATTTTGTGAACCCCATGGGCCAACCCGAATGGTTTACGGACATGGCACACAAAGTTCCCACCCCCCATACCGGCGAAATAAAAGACTGGGCCGGTTCGAACTCATGTAAAGGTCTTGCGGCAAATCCGTTACAGCCTGCCATAACCCATGCCGAACCCGGAAGTGTACTGATTTTCCTGAATTTAGCATATGAAGCATCCTCCAGGTGGTTTTTGATATAGGAAAATTTATTTAGCTGATCAAAGGTATCAATCCTGAAAAATGCAGGAGAAAGGGACACGCAGACCGGCACCATCATCCTGTCTGCAAACCGGACCACCTTTTCCAGCCGTTCAATTGACGGCAGGGTATTGTCAAACCCAAGATCAATCAACACAAGGTTTGGGATATTCTCGAAAGAAAAAGAAACGATGGCATCCAAAACTTCTTCAAGATGCAGGTGATCAATCGAAGATATGCTTACCCTGACAGGGTTAACACCTTTTATCCCGGCTTTTTTTAAAAGCGTTTGGAGTCCTCTCCATGCGCTTTCTGTTTTTTGAAAATCCGGGTTTGAAAAAACTTCCCCAAGACCGGAAGATAAACCAGAACTTTCCGTGTTTGCACCGGCAACAGAGTCTGTTTTTGTCTCCATCGTATCCACCATGGACAAAATATCATCGATTTGATCTGTGGAGCCAACTTTTTTTAAAGGGATTTTTTTGGGAATTTCAGGGATAAGGTCGGGATAATTTTTCAACATTACCGCCGGTCTGAAATCCTTCATTTTTTTAAATGCCAGGGACACAGCCCCTTTGGAACATACTCGCTGCGACAAAGGGATATAAAGAACCGGAGATATTTTTTCAAATATTTCATCCAAAGAATACAGGTCCACATCAATAAATTGTGGTTTAAAAATTTCATCCGGCAAAGGGGCAAAAGGAGCCAGGGCCAAAATTTTATAGGGCCGCGAAGAATTCTCCATTTCATTCTTCCTTTTGTTTCGAAAGATTATGCTGCAATGCTGCTTGAGCTTTCTGCAAGGCTTGCTGAAGTGTTTGGACCAGGATATAGGCATTGCCCGTAGACATTACAATCCGATTTGAAATACTGGCATGTTCAGGCATGGCTTTATGATGATTTCCAAATTCTATGGTTACATCCCCGGCACCTGCATATACATTAAATATGTCCCGATATACATATTCAAGCTCGGGCGGAACATGGAACTGAATATCAGGCTGTGACACATCTCGCCTTTTATTTTTTTCTTCTGTCATTATGAACTCCGATTTTTCATATTAATTTCAGGTAAAATAGATCACCTTTGTCTGACATGGGATCATGGTCATCCCACAGGCATTTGTCAGGTTCTGCATTGTATTGTCCAGCAGTCTCGTGGCAGGCATCCCGCCTGTAAGAACTTTTGTACTGCATTTTATACTTCTGGAAGGACCCATAAAAATCCCGGACACAACGCCTCCCAGGACACCTGGCTGGTCTCCATTACTCATCGGAATAGTTGTACCAATATGATGAGAAGGCATAAACATGATTAAATGCTTCAGGTCAGTGGTTGGAGGAAGTGCCATAACCCTCATTGCCATGTTTGGATATGGTATCGGTACAAAAGGAGCCGGTGGAGCCGGAGTCTTACAGACATCCGGCATAGCCATATCCTGTCCCGTAGGCATTGAACAATTTGCAAACATAAAAATCTCCTTAGGGTCGGCTCAAAAATTAGTTCACATTCTGTTTGCAAAATGTCCAGTCCCTTTGGGACTTTTGTAAACAGATTATGTGAAGTTATTTTTTAACGATCCCTTAATTCATTATCCCATCAGGATTTTTTTTCCGTCTATTTTGGTACTTTCCTTGCTGTTCATAATTGTATGTTTCGAATCCATGGCATATAATCCATCGGTCTGCCTTGTCATCTGACCGGATTTTACCATGTCGTTATCTTCAGTTTTCCTAATATATCCTTTAAATCTATCAATTACCTGCTTTGCCATGGTATTGATCAAATCGCTGATCAGCCGGACTGTTTTAAAACTGGCCTGCAGTTCGTCACCATTGGCAATAATATTATCATATGAGATAACAGCTTCATGGCTTTTGTGTATAACCCTTTTTGAAAAACTATTCACCTGTTTTGATGCAATGGTTATGCTTTCGCTGGAGTTTATATTCAAACTTCCCTGATTGGACCTGATACAGGCATCTGATGGAAAAGAGACACTCATTTTTTGACTGCCCGATCTTTCAATGATGCCCAGAATATAGGCTGTTCCATCATTATTTTGAGAACAAATTATTATATCATCAGGTTCCGGGTCAACCATACAAGAAAATGCTCTTTTTGCTTCTTTTATATTCCCTGCCACATTAATCCTTATTTTATCGGATATTACCTGTACAACAGATCCTGTAAGTATATCAGATTTGTAGTTAGAATGAATTGGGATTACCTTTCTTGCCGGGTTATTCATTATTTCCCCCATTGTTCTGATTTAAGCCGCTTGGAATCCGTACCTTTTGCCAAGGATTTTTTTGATCCCTTCCATTTTGTATTTTCATCATCTATTTCATGAAGATTGGTTAAATAAAGATTTGCATTGGAAAAATCTGAATTTTTAATATTTGCATGTGAAAGATCAGCATAGATAAGATCAACACCTTTAAAAACAGAAGCCTCAGCCTGCACACCTTCCATTTGGGCCTGGTGAAGATTGGCAGATGAGAAATCACACCCTGTCAAAATTGCACCCTGCAACCCTGCCATCTTCATATTGGCATTTCTAAAACTTGATCCTGAAAGTTTTGCTTCAAAAAAATTGGCAAATTCCAGATAAGCATTATCAAACTTTGATTTTTCTAGGTTTGCCCACATAAAACCACCCTGTTTCAGCTTTGTTCCTGAAAAATCACAACCATCCAGAACACTGTTATGAAACTGCACCTGAGTCAAATCCATATTGGAAAAATCTGTTTGAGTTAATGTTGCGCCATGAAAAAGAGAGAGATTTATAACAGCGCCCTTAAAAGTATTGTTTTCAAATTCACTTTGAAAAAAAGTTGTTTTATACAGATTTGCCCTTGTAAAATCAATATTCTGCATTTTACAGGAATTAAAAACAGCAGTCTCAAGATCAACCTCCACAAAACAAGAACCTTCAAGATTTGTGTCTGAGAACACACACATACCCTTTAACCCTGCCTTTGAAAAATCCGATTCCTTAATTTCAGATTTTATAAATTTAAGGTATTCAGCCTCAATGTCTTTGAAAACAGCCTTTTCCAGATCGCATTCAATAAAATTTGTCTCATTCAGGTTTGCCCCTGAAAAAAATACATTTTTGATGGAGCAATTATTAAATGTGGCCTCTTTTAAGTTGGCACTGCTAAAATCACAATTATCAAAACAGGTCTCACTGAAAATACCGCCGGAAAGATCGACCCCCTTACAGTCCAAACCGGAGAAATCTTCTCCATGATAAAATTCACCGGATTTAACCTGACTTGAAAACGCTTCTCCTGTAGTTATCTCGGTCATTATTCCGGTCTCCAGTATTCAATCAGGGTAGTATCAAGATTGGCCCATGAAAAATCAGTATTGGATATATTAGACCTTAAAAAATCAACTGCATGAAGATTGGCTTTTTTAAATGATGCCCCAGCCAGGTTTGCCTTGGCAAGGGAGCCCTGGTCAAGATTTATATTATCAAGGGTTGCTCTCGTTAAATCTGCTTTTCGAAACTGAGCATTTTTTGCCTGGGCATTATTTAAGTTAGCTCCGGAAAGATCAGTACCGCCGAAAAAAACATTTTCCATATTTGTGAATGAAAAATCAGTGTCCTGCATATGCATATTCTGAAAATTGGCCTGTTTAAGGCATGCTTTTTTAAAGTTAAGTTTTTTTGTAACTGTCTTTTCAGGTTCAGTTGCCACAAAGCAGGCATTCGAAAGATCAGTTTTATTAAATTCACAGTTTTCAAAACTGGTGTCCACAAATGCGCATTTACACATAACACTTTCTGAAAAATCACAATTTTCAATACTGCATTTCATAAATACAGCCCCATTCATCCGGGTTTGTATAAATTGAGCGCCTGAAATATTTATCTCAAGAAAAATCACCTCCGGCATATGCGCCCGGGTAAAATTTGTCTTATCAACTACTATCTCAAGAGATTCTATATCTTCAAGGATGGCTTTTGTGAAGTCGGCTTTTGTAAAATCGCCTTTGGAGAGTTTTGCTGATTTAAAATTTGCTTTTGTAAAGTTGGCACCATGGGCGTGAACACCCCCCACATTTGCTTCTTCAAGGGTTGCGCCAGCGAGATCCGCATTGTCAAGAATTGCTCTGGCCATGATGGCACCTGAAAGATTGGCACCTTTCAGGCTGGCGCCCGTAAAGTTAACCTGTTCAAGAAAAGCCCCTGAAAGATCAATCCCGTCAAGATTTTCTCCAGACAAATCAATGCACGCCCAGTCTCTATTAGAGACATTTTGTTTATTTGAAACTGCCTCAAGAAAACGTTGTTTTACCTCCTCTAAAGATTTTTTGTGCGGAGAAAGTCCTTCATCCATAAAATGGGCAGCCATTATATAGGTTTCTTTGAAACTTATTTCAGATTCCATTAATCCTTTATCAAGTTGTTTTGTAGCAGTTTCCATTGCTTCCTGTATTTGCTGCTGCATATCCTGGATCTGATGTTCCATCTCTTTTGTTTTTTCATCTTCAATGCCCATGGCTTTGATGGATTGTACATGCTGCATGGCCTCCATCACCTGTGGATTGATCTGATCCGTCTGGGATTTGATCTTTTCCATATTAATCTGATCTTTGATCTCTTCACTGTTAACCCGTGGAAGCGGGACTTTTTTTTCAGAAGTTTCGTCCAGATCAATATCATCCAATACCTTTAGAGACTCATCAATCTTCTCTTTTGAATTCTCCAGAGCTTTTATCTGGTCTGCACCTGAATCTATACCACCGCTTTTTGCTTTGGCATCTTCAATCTGCTTGTCAATGGTTTTTATCTGTTCTTTTATCTGCTCTTTTGCTTTATCAATCCCCTTTTTGGCAATCTCCATTGCATCCTTTTTTTTTTTACCACCAAATTCATCAACAGCATCCATAATTTCATCAAGTTTATCAAAGGAAAAATCCTTCATATCAATTTTTTTGGCATCCCCTGCAGTAATCCCAGGTAATATCGATTCAAGTTTGTTGTTGAATTTTTTCAGATCAGGGTCGGGCGCCGTATCTGACTTTTGTTCCATCAACTTTCTGATGTCATGCCCCCCTTTTTTACCGGGCATATGCTCTTTAGCATCATTGGGAATATGCTCCCAGGCTTTATCAGGAATATCTATATTCTCCATGCTCTTTTCAGTCTTCTGAATGGCTTCTTCGATTTTTTCATCAGCCATCTGCTGCATTGATTCGGCCTTGGCACCAATATTTTTTGCAAATTCACTGTCGTTGTCAGAGCTTAAAGCCATCTCCATTAAGAGTTCCATAGCGCTTTTATGGCCTTCAGGTATCAAATCCCGGGTGTTTAAGTTTTTAAGCAGATCATCATCACTGTTTCTCCGTTTTTCAAAAGCTGCTTTATAATATTCAAAGGACCGGGGAGGCTGTGATCTGTCTTCGTAAGCACAAAGGATATCTTTTATTGTTTCTGCCTCATCATCTCCTACCTCTGTGACTCCACGGAAGATAAGAAGCCCGAGCAGTTTTTCCGGAAAAAACCAGATCGTATCAAGGTTTAAAGGAAGCTCCCCGAATACTTCTTTTCCCTCTTTATTCCGGTTCACAAAACATCTGGCATAAAGACCCGGCAAGGCACCTTCTATTGAAGGCATTTTTGGGTGCATGTTATACAGGCCAAAGCTCTCATCACCTTTATAATAATTTTTTATCCACTGGTCAAAAGGTGCACACAAAAAATATTTCCAGTCATGATCTTCCGGATATCCAGGAAAGAACTTCATCTTATAATCTGCATCATAGGTGCCCTGATATTGCATTCGCTGGGGCAGCATGGAATAAAACGGGCCAAATCCTACAGGATCAGGTTTATCACGCTTTGAGGCTACAAGACGTTTCGGGTCTTCAATGCAGGGCAGCAGCCCATCGCCAAATCCAATTCCGTCCGGATTCTTTTCATAGTCCCTGCCGCCAAAAGCTTTGGGGTATTCTATGGGCATGGAAATAATTTGTTCAGGCCTCGAAGGAATGCCTGCTTTCCATGCCCTGGGACCGAAGACAATCAGTTTTTTTTCTTTTTTATCCAGCCTTACTTTTACTTCTCCGCCTGTGACAGGCTGATTATCTGCGGCAAAAAAACTACCTGAAACCAAAAATTCGCCGTTTGGTTTGGGCATCCCCATATCCGGCAAAGGGTTTTCTCCCATGGATTCGAACACATCTTTAAGAAAATTCAAATCAAGAAGTTCTTCTCCTGTTTCAAGATTTATCCCAAGAGTTGTCGAAACTGTAAAATAAAATCTCCTGTTCTGCTCAAGAACCTGGTGATTAAAACTTATTTGGAGAGGCCTGATAATTTTCAATAATTTAACCTATTTAAAATTAATTAATGGTTTACGCGCTAATTGAAATTCCGAATTTTACCATAAGTTCACTCTTTACAAGTTTTACATTACCGGAACTGAAATGGATATTTTGCTTTTCTAAATTAGCTTTGGTTGCAGCTAAAACCAAATTATTCATGTCTGCTTCTAAATCAGCTTTTTTCTGGACATCTGTTCCCGGCCCTTCCCATCGGAAATGCCCGTTTTGCAGATTATAAGTAATTATAGCTGGTTTAGCCTCTATTGTCATGCCTATGCCGGCACCGGCACTCATTTTAAAAAACAATGAGGCATCGGCAGAAATATCTACTTTTGCAGCTGCACTGGCCGAAAGCTTGATGTTAGGGGCTCCGACAGCTATATCAATTGATAGACTTGCAGCAACATTTAAACTAAAAGTCTGTTTTGCCCCTAAATAAACACTATTTTCAGTAGATGCGCCGATTTTACATGAAAGGCTTGCATTTGTAGCAAAATCCATGAAAAGGCCTGCAGTTGGACGCCAATTATAACTATGCGTATGTTTAACGTCACCGTCTTTAAAGGTATTACTGCTGGACATCAAGATTCCACTGGAATTCCATGTTTTGCCCCAGCTTTTGCCGCTTTCTGATTTTGTCCATGATTTAATTGAACCACTCCCCCTGAAACCCATTTCCACATGTCTGCCGCCATGCTGAATTTCCAGAGAACTTCCCTTGGTAACTTCAATGGAATCCGCTTCTGTATACGTATAGCTGTTACCAAAGGCCTTATTCACCCAGACGTTGGTGCATCCGCCTCCTGAGGTTGGCTCTTCCCGCCAATTGATTTTCTTACCAATTTTTATATCATTTTCTGACGGACCGGCCGATGCATTAGAGTCCTGGGCTTTAGACCAGTCAACTTTGGTCCATCCCGGTCCGCCACTGTCAAGCAGGTCACGGGATCTTGTTTTATTTAATTCAGCACTCTGGTCCAGGTGTTCTTCCACATAGCAATTGCCTAAGTCATAATTCCAGTATCCGCCAAAATCATAAATATTTCCTTCCTGAACATTAAATGTATCACCTTTTGCAATTTTTACTTTGCCTCTGTCAACTAGATATTGCCATTTCCCCTCATCTGTTGTTGCTGTTCCCGCAGTTGAAGCCCATGATGTGGTGCTTGCACCACTGGTGAAAGTAATAGATTCACTATAGGGAGACTCATCTTTGTAAATTTTTACCCCTGTCGGTGCAAAACCAGTCGAGCTGAAATTATACATGGTATCAATAAGGCCGGTAATAGATGTGGGGCGTGCTTCAGCTGTCGTTGGTACACCAATGGTGTATTCAGCAAATCGTTCCTGTGCTTCCAGCCAGATATCCTGATCTGAATGAATACGAATACGTTCTGATCCTGAAGCATCTTCAAACTCAATGTAATTGTCTGACTGGTTTGTATAGCTTGTATTTGATGTACCTGAAGTGGTTGTGCTTCCTACATATTCTGCTGCACCGACTGAATGATCAACCGGGCTTTTGCCTGTGGTAATAATCGATTTTGTCTGATTCCCACTACTCACAGGACTTGCAGTTTCCGGATTTGGTATGGCACCTGCAATTACCGGACGGTCCGGATTGCCGTCAATAAAGGTTAAAAGCACTTCTGTTCCCTTGTGCAGGGGAAAATGCATGCCCCTGTTCCGGCCTGCAGAGGGAGACATCATACGGAACCAGGCTGATGCTTTGCCATTGAATCGTCCGCTTCTGTCAAAGGGGAGAATAACCTTGTATCTGCCATATTCATCCAGTTCAGCATGTTCACCGCTGGCAGCAGCATCTATTTTTGCATTGATGGTTCCTGAAATCTTGGGTTTTTGTGTTGCATGTTCTGCCCTGAACTGATCATCTGAATAAATAGCCGTAAACGTGTTGGAATAGAACATCTGTTCATCTCTTTTTTCCACCACAGCGCTCAGGCCGGAAATAAGATAACCGGTCTGATGCCCCTCATGGGTAACCTCGGTTACCAGATATTTTCTATTATAGATATCTTTATAGTGATCATTAAGGTCAAAAGTATATCCCGGTACGATAAAGGGGACTGAACTTTCACCTGTAAAAACAGATTTTCTGCATATAAGAGCCTCCGCTCTTACCTTGGCAAGGCGGTTTCCCTCTTCGGGTGTATCAAAATGAACCCCGTAGATATAGTTTTCGCCCCTGCCGTTCTCATCTACGTCTGCAATACCTTCTATGGCCAGGGACGGTTTCAGGTAATTATAGTCTTTTAAATAGACCCGTTGCGGCAGCAAATTATGCTTGCATAAAAATGTCTTAATCACTTCTTTTGTATGCAATGCATCAAGCCCTGATGCTGGAACGTAAGTCAGATCCTTGCCCAGCAATAGATCTTTGTGGGATATTTTAGTATCTGTAAATACAATTTTCTCACCATTTAGTGTCTGCTCAAAAAAGTAGTATATACCCTCTCTTTCAGCCCACCTTGCGACAAAGTCAAAGTGAGATTCATCATATTGACAGACATATTCAAGTTTTGCATAAGTATTTTGGAGCCTGAATTCAAAATCTATCCCATCCACCAGACCGCCATCTTTCAAGGCATTTTCCATGATTTTCTGGACTGTGGAATCCAAAAACACCTGGTTATGATGGGTTAAAGAAAGCCACCAGAATTTTGGAGAAAGAACAGCCCTGAAAAAAAAATACCCGTCATATTCCTGGGTTTCCTCAAACTGCATCAGAATACCGTTAAAATCAACATTCTCTTCTCCGTCTCGATGAATGGTAAATATGGCAGGGTTTTGAAGAAGTTTTAAGGGATCGATATTTGATATATCAGACACAAGAATGATTTCAAATTCATAGGGTTTTGAAATGGCTTCAAACCCTTTAAAGCTGATAACGGTAAATGTCTCTTTATCAATTCCCTGGGAAATAAAAGAATATTTCATTTTGGTGAGTAAACTCATTTGTTATCCCCTCTCCAAAGTTGGTATAACGGCCATGCGCAGCTTGGCCCCTTCAACCAGGGGTTGCGCACAACAAAACATGAAAGAACCTGATAGGTTTGTACGAGTTCTTTCATATAAAACTGATCATTTAATTCTGATCGAGACAGCATACAATTGCAGGATTGCACTTTTTTATCAAGATTTATCAGTGTTTTCATTTAATTGTATTTTCCAAAATTTACGATAGTCTCAGCAGATTAAAATCTGCCTGGTTTTCTTGATCCGGCATCTGCCCGAACAATATACTGCCCGGCGCATCGGCAAACCTCACATAATAGGACTGATCTTCATCAATGGTATTTTTTACGGCCCAGGCCGTGTATTTTTCATCATCTATCTCCAGTTCAAGCCCCTGCATCTGGTATTCCAGGGTGGTTTTTAAGGGAATGGACCCTTTTGGACCGACCCCATGGGCATTAATTTCAGAACTAAGTCCTCCTGCCAGGACTCCGTTCCAGGTCTGACCTTTTGAAGGGCCCAGTTCATACCAGATCCCATAGCCCTGGTTTGCATGAATATTGATCCTATAATCTGAAGGAATTTTTTTAATCGGGGTGTTTGCCCTTGCTGTCATCTTGGCCCCCAGGGTTTTATTATCGGATTTAAGAATTTCACTGCCCTTAAACGGGGTGGGCAGGTCTTCAATTGTCAAAGCATCATCAGGGGTGACAACCATGATGGGAAACCCGATTCCCTTGATATGCTGGAGGCAAAGGCAAAGCAGTGACAGGCCGTATCTGACCGACTCTTTTTCAAGATCTTTTTTAGTGGTAGATATCACCCAGAGGGCGGTCTCTTTTGCAAGAAGATTCTCAAGGGGCGCCTGGAAAGCGATTTTTTCCACCTCATCCACCCAGAAGTGTCCATCCGGTGCCAGCCCGTATTTTTTGCCAAGCTGCAATAACCATGCTGTTGCAGCCTTATCCTTGGACATGGAGGTAATCCATACTCGTTTTGGCATAAAAGCTCCTTATCTTAGGAACGTACATTAAATAATTTACCCAGCGGGCAGACCAGGAGAATAAACCCAATCTGCCCGTGGCCGTCAGTCTTTGAAATCTATTGTAAATTCCTCTTTGTCATCAATATCAAGCAGAATTTCCGACGGCATACCACCGGTGCTCATTTTTGTTAAAAGCTCCCTTGATATTTTCGGGAAAATATTGGCGTTGAGGATATAATCAATATTTCTGGCCCCTGTTTCAACCTCGGTGCATCTTGCC
>JAKIUJ010000273.1 GCA_021647625.1 Desulfobacula sp. | reverse complement strand
TAACCACCAGCGCCACCATTATTCAAAGCATGGTCAGAGATAACGACGTGGTCTGCCGATATGGCGGCGAAGAGTTTGGTATTGTTCTTGCCAACACCTCGTTAAGCGGGGCCAGGATACTTGCCGACAGGATCAGAAAAAAAATGGCAGAACATGACTTTGATACTGAAACCGATCACCTTAAACTGACCGTCAGTATCGGCATTGCAGCCTTTGATAAAAAAATGGACACCTCTTATTCCCGACTCGTCAAAAGAGGTCTACAGGCCCTGACATCTGCCATGGAGCGGGGCGGCAATACCGTCAAGATCTTTTTAAAAAAGCCATTGGATGATAAATAATATGCCTGTATTTGACTCTGCATCTCAACACCTGATTAAAACCTGGAATAATTGATAATAAAAAGGTATCCATCCAGGGAGATATACCCTACGCCCTTGGTGAAGCAGGAACCCCGGACATTATAGGCTGGATTAAAGAACAATTGATCACACTTAAACATCCGGATCTTATTGAGGCGGCACAAGATTCCATTAAAACCCTGGCTAAACCCCGGAAACATTGTGGGTCAACCATTGAATCCTTCACCCATGCTGACACCAAATACAATAAATTTTTATAATCTTTATTGTTCCTTAAAAACCTTTAAATGGGGCTGCATTGACAATTGTCTCTATTAATATCATATTTGTTGTATCAAACTAGTTAAAAAAACAATCAATAAGACCCAAAGGCGGAATTATGAAAATCACAAACTACAAAGAAGTACTGCCGGTGGCAATGGATAATGACATGATAAAGAATGTGGCCGGCCGTATTATGATAGGAAAAGAAGATGGTGCGCCCAATTTCTGCATGCGTGTCTTTGAAATGAAAAAAGGCGGATTCACCCCCAAGCACACCCATGATTGGGAACATGAAGTGTTTGTCCATATGGGTTTGGGAGAAGTTTTCATTGAAGACACATGGCATTGCCTATCCCCTGGCTCTGCCATCTTTGTCCCGGCCAATGTTGAACATCAATTCAGGAACAATTCCAACGAACTTTTTACCTTTGTCTGCCTTGTGCCGCCTAAAGCGCCGGAACTATGAGAAAACCCCGAACCTGCGTTGGGGAAGACGGGCAATTTATTGTCGGCATTCACAAGCCCCATTTTGAAATAAAAAACCTGCGGGATCATAAGCATTTAGCTGATTTAGGTGAACTCGTAAACGGAACAATAATTGATAACCAGATCAATTTCCCCAAAGACGATCTTTATGAACCCAAAGCAGACATGATTTATGAAATCCCCAATGCCTTTCCCTTTCGGGGCACCACATATATCAATTCTGCATGGGCAGATGCAAAGGCAAGTCACCCCCAATCCATTGGCATAAAACCACCCGCACCCTGTTCATATTTAAAAAACATTAAAAATATGAACCCATCCGAAGCTCTGGATCTGCTGCCGCATCCCCTGCTTATAGCACTCGCACAAAACTCCACTGATCCTGCAGAACTGATTCTTCTGGCTAAAAAGTCCTGTAAAATCCTCCATGACCCTGAAACAGATTCCCCGACAGGAATCGGATATATAAAAAAAGACACCGACCGGATCATACCGGATATACTTGATCACGAACTTTTTGAAGTAGTGGTGAATAACCGTTTTCTGCCTGATGACTATAAAAACACCCTGGTTTTGAAACCCGGTGTCCAGGGGAACAATGAGATTACCGGTGAATATACCTCAACAGATGGGTCAACCCATGTATTTGAGTATTTACGCCGAAACTCCTATATTCCCTGGGGTCATTTTGCATCCAATATGGCCAATGATGCCATCCGTTACCGGGCCCGGGATCTTTGTGAAGAAGATATGACCGGCATCCGACATCTTTATTACCAGCGCGCTTATGTCAGAGTGGCTCAACAAGTTAATATTGCTCTCTCAAGTAAACGACAGCATCTTAGCCCGGATGAACTCGAAGGCCTTCGGCTCAACATAACAAAAGTGCTGTCCAAACAAACAAATTCGGATTTGTCTTTTGACAGCACGCTCTGGGGCTGGAACTATGGATTTGGATATGCCCCGTCCGGTCACAGGCTTCATGCATCCCACCAGATGATCCACCAGCAAAATGCAATGATACCCAAAACAGTTAAAACAAGCCAAGGAAATAATCTGCCTTCTTTTGCCTGCGGGGATCTGATAGACGCTTTCATGACCCAATATAAAAAAGCCACCGGACAATCCTTTTTTAAAAATTATCTGAATGCCATTAACAACAACACCCGGACCGATGGCAACCCAGACCACGAATCCAGCCTTGTGGTGATGGAGGATGATCACACCATTTTATTTGTGCCCAAAGCCCAGATTTCGGAATGGGAACTGCAACTGATGCCAAAAACAGCCTGCGGCAATATCCTTGAAGCCGATCAAAACATGCGCAAAAGCATAGATAACGGTATTTTTACTGCATTAAAAATACTGGATCTGATGGGTGCCCAAATGGTTACTTCCATTGAATTTTCAAAACGCTTTGACACTCGTGAATCAGAACAGCACCTTCTCTATTCTTTTATCCCGCGGCTGCCCTATGCGCCTGACACATTTTCGGAAGCCCAGCTTCGCTGGATCAGTGGATGTTACCCGGAAGATGTTGCCCGTGCCTGCCGTAAAATCATTGACCAATTAGACGGGAAAGATAGAAGGTAAAGTAAAAAGGAAGGTTATTATGATAGTACATAATTTTATCTATGAATGGGACGGGAAAAGCCATGACGGTAAAAAACCGGTATCCTGGTGGCCAGGATCATATCACGTAAAAATTGTCAAACTATCATCAGATTCTGACAATGTCCGTTTTCTTATGCCCACCTTTGTTATCTTAAAAAATGCAAAAAACAATCCCACCATGAATACGTCCTTGAAAAACTATATTCACACCTTTGCCCAAAAAATTTCAAAGCAGTATGACCTTAACATGGAAAAAACCCTTTGGATTGAAATCAATGATGAAATCCAGGTCATCCGGATACAACCCGCCCCCCATGTTGTGGAGGCAACTCTTTTTTCAGTGCCCTGGCGCGACATCCGCCCAAATGAACTGGAAATGATCGAACCTTATCTTGGGGATATGTAAAGGTTAAAAATAATTTTACAACAATAACTCATTTGGAGCAATTAATGCCTACAGTAAAATCAAAATTTTCATTCAAGCGACTGTCCGCAAAACTCATCGCCCGGATGATCAACCATATCGATATTTCAGCACTTTTTCAAAAGGTCTCAATCTCAAAGCTCGCTAAACCGCTTTATAACCGTTTCTCGAACATACCGGAAAACTGGCAGCAGGCCCAACAAGTTTCAGATACTGCGGTTAATTTGACATTAACGCAGCTGGCAAGTGAAGGCTGTGATGTTGAAAAACAGGATATTGAAAATCTTGTCAAAGAAATCGAGATCAAGTATGACCGAAATCTTCATATTCATACCGCAACAACATTAGGGTTGTTATTTGATCAGGTTTTTGAACACCAGAATCCAAAATTGCCGTTTACTTCTGCCAATGGCAGAGATATTGCCCATCTTAAAAAATTAAAAGAATATCGTAAAAAAGGCCTGGGTGTTGTTTATCTGATCAATCATTCTTCCCATCTGGATGAATTTTTAGTGGATATTTTATTGCAACGTTTGGGTTTAGGTTTACCCGTTTTTGCTGCCGGTCAGAATATGATGACCATCAAAAGCATTGCGAAACTTCTAATGATTGGCTCCTATGTGGTGTTACGTTCCGGAGCCAGCCGGCACCAGATGTCAGCCCTGTACAACTATTGCCGGGCCATCAGCCTATGTGGTGAACAACAGGGAATTTTTCTTGAAGCCTGGCGTGGCGGTGCGCGAAGCCGGGATGGCAGCCTGCGTTACCCCAAACGGCTGGTCACATTGAGAGGTGCCATTGATGTTGACAAAGATCTTGTGATCCAGCCGGTTGCACTTTCTTTTTCTGCGGTTCCCGAAGATATGCCCTTGTGTGCCCGAAGAAGTGGTTTCAGCTGGTTTCGGGGGCTCGGTTTTTTTAAAACCCTTTTACGGATCCCTTTGGGTCCCAGAACTTTTTTATTCAAATCCGCCAAGAACCTGTATGGACGGTCCTATATTTCAATGCCGGAGCCTTTTCTTTTAAGCGATCTAAAGAAAAAACACCATGAGGATAAAAGTGGTATTCAATTGGATGAATTTGTGGCGCTTTCCTGTATCAAGCAGATCGCAAAATCAAAAAAAATCATGGCAAGTCAGATCAC
>JAKIUJ010000272.1 GCA_021647625.1 Desulfobacula sp. | reverse complement strand
CTTACGCTTTTGCCATACCCATGGCAAGAAGTTACCGTCTCTTGATAATCTCTTTTCATTGCCATCTCTAAAAACTCAAGAGAGTGATCATTCCAAAAATCAAATCCATCTTTTTTATCATTTTTTTTCATGGCCAAGATCAATACACCCATTCCTTGATTTTTTCAAGTTCAACTAACAATAACAACTGGGTAAACGCATGTAAACCTGGCATGAATTTTAATTCTTTATTTTACAGGTACTTATGCAAAACGATAATTTCATTTGCCTTTACCTTCAAACCGGAACTACCTGAAATCATTAATATGGAAAAGTTACATTCGTTAGCCCTGAAAATAACAAAACTTTACATTTTCTGCTCAGGTACTTTTTTTTGGTATATTGTTTGGGTTGCATCAACTTTGCCGAATCCTAAAGTAAAGTCCTGCATTTCATAAATGCAGATACCATCGACGACAAGGGCACCATCGGCTGTCGCAGCGTATATATCATCTTCATGGGTCACCCCTTTAATATGGGCGTGAACCTCGATGGTTTTGTTTTTGGGGATAATTTGCCCCCGGTATGACCATTGGTGGGTGTTTCCAGGCAATATGGATGCTTGATAAATATCCGGATCGATATCAAATTTTTTTAACAAAAAGAATCGAACCAACTGCAAAAACGATTCAACCCCTAAAGAGCCCGGGCATACTGGATCCTGATAAAAGTGTGCATCAAAAAACCATTCTTGTGAATCAACAATTTTTATCGCTTTTATATACCCTTTTTCATAGAGCCCCCCATCTAAAGACAACACCTCAATACGATCAATCATTTGCAGGGCTTTTGCCGGCATTCCATTTTTTTGTCCTGTCTGCGGGTCACTAGGCGTCCATGGTGCTGTATAGGGCAGCGTATATGGACTTATCTTCTCAATATGTCCTTTTGGCAATGAATAGGTAACAAACTTGCTGTTTCTAATGCCAATCTGGTTGGACAATGCCTGTTGGGAAAAGAAACCGAAATTGGTTGTCCCCTGGTAGACAATTTGTTCCTGGTCAAGCACTTCCATATCAAAATCCTGAATAATCATACCACCGGCTTTTGAAACCTCTTTCATCCGGCATCGCATGGTAAGTGTGCCGGTATTTTGAGTAATGGGCTCAAAAAGTGTTGCCTTCCCGCCTAGATTTCGGAAATGGAGCCTGTCATCACTTTGAAGGGCAGATCCTGCATAGGCAGCCAACCATCCGCAGGGCTGAAGTGCAATCTCGAGTAAAATACAAAACGGCATCGTTGTTGTATGATTAGCTCTAAAATACCATTCGTTGGCTGGAATCTCATATTGTGCCTCAATAAATCCTCCAGGTACCATTTCCCATTGGGGATGATCTGATTTAGTTACCCGATCCATGAAAAAATAGGGAGGTCTTGGAAGACGGGCAATCTGTCGCTCCTTATCAAATATTTTGTACTTTTCCCCAAACGCATCGGATGGATTGCCCTGGGCAAAGGAAAGGATGGATTTTCGTGCAAAAAGCGGTTTATTTTTAAACTTTTCATTCAAAGATGGGTCGGTGACGGCCTCAAAACCGGTGATACTTGCCACCACTGTATTATTTTCATTCAAAAAAGTAAAATAGCCTTTGACCTTGTTTCTGGTTTCCTCGTTTACGGTAAAAAGGATACGAATTTTTCCTTTTAATGTATCAAAAGATGAATAAAGCCTCAGGTTAGCGATAAAGCTCGGCAAACAAACCTGACCCCTTTGTTCGAAGGTCCAGAGAATGGCAGCCTGGAAAGCTGCATCCAGCATCATGGGATCAATGGCCCATTTTGAGGATAATGGTTTTTTAAGCCATTGTCCAGGCTCAGGGGCAAGAGTCGTGACAACCTCTATTCCCTTTTGAGACCATCCGTTAACAGTTTCAATTCCCTGCAATGCTTTGCCATGAAACAATATATCTGCGTATGCTTTTCCTATTGTTCGTTTGTACGGTGTAAGCGCCATAAAGGCGGCCGAAGATAAAACCGGTGGCTTTGACCGTTTTTCCTTTAATACCATTGTACCGCTCGAATGAATAAAGGATGACTCGCCCTCACTTGTTGAAGCAAGCGTACTTGCCGCCTCAAATCCATTCACACCGGGTCTGCATTTGCCCATGTTCACATCTAATTCAATTAGATCATTCCCGGGTCTCACGCCTTTTAAAAGACGTATATTATCCATGCCTGCCAGAACCAGGCCCGGATTGTTTTTTTCAGCAACATGGGCGTGATACTCCATTAACAGCGCAAAGGGCAAAACGGGTTCTCCGGCAATCTTGTGTGATGCCAGAACAGGAACCTCACTCCGGCTAACAGGCACAGTCATTATCTTTGATAATTTAACAATTTTTGGCTTATGGGGTTTTGAAAGATGTGCACCAATGACAACTTCCGGACTATTGATATTTTTATTACCCATTTCAATCAGCAATTGTTTAGCTCCGGCCTCTAAAGGAATCAGATCAATGCCTCGCTTTTCAAATTCTTTTCTCAACGATTCATCAACCATGCCCCCTTCCCAGGGGCCCCAGTTTATTGAAACCACGTTACATTCAGGGTGATCCATGCAATAGCGCTTGGCAATTTTGTTTAAAACTTCATTTGCCATGGCATAATCGCTTTGACCTTGATTACCGGTCCGGGCTGCAATAGATGAGAATAAAACCAGATGTTTAAGCGAATCATCCTTGGTGCCGGACAAAATTGCATCCAGTCCAAGCACTTTTGTTTCAAGCACACGGGTGAACTGCTCCAACCGCTTATCAACAATCAGTTTGTCTTCCAACACCCCTGCACCATGTATGACACCGGATATTTTGCCGTATAATTGCCTCACAGTATCCAAAATAGTAACTATCTGATCTTTATTTCGAATATCTGCACAAAAATACTGAACTTGAGATCCGTATTTTTCCATTTGCGCCATATTTTTGTGGATTTGTCGATTGGAAATAATTTGCTTGTAGATTTTTTCTATATCAGCTGGTTTGGGTTTCTTTTCCCCAAAAGCATGGGCCAATATCGCCTTTTTCAATTTGGAGGGCGCATCAATACCCTTGGACCATTCAGCTTCACCGGAAGGCAAATCCGACCGCCCTATAAGAACAAGCACAGGTGAATATTGTCTTGCAAGTTCTATGGCACAGGCGGCTGTTACTCCTTTGGCACCGCCAGTGATGATCACCACATCATCGGATTCTATAGATAAGGGTGACGGATTTAAATCCTTATTATCAAGTACCGGAATATTACAGCTATCACCATCAAGACCCATTTCAACAGCACCATGGGTCATCATCAAGGCCACGGCAGCTTCAGTATTCTCTTTGCATTTTTCTAAATCATCAGGCATATCTAAAGACCTGCACAAAACATTTTTGAATTCGATGGCTGCCGTTTTTATGAGACCTGAAAGTCCTCCAAAGACAGGATTAGCATCAAATGACGAATCAGAAAAACCAAAGGTTCCGCCCATAAATGAAATTGCCGTTAAAAAAGCCCCCTTTTGATCAGCGCTATCCATTAAATATTGGGCATTCGTTTTAATCAATTCAAAGGCTGATTTCAAAAACCGGAGGGCGCTGGGTTTATCATTCTTTTTAAAGGCATCCGCTGGTGCAAAAGCATCCGGAACCAGAACCAGACCTGCCACATCCGGAAGATTTGGAATGTTTTCTTTTGAAATATCGATTAATTGTGCATCAATTCCAAGGGTAAGAAACTCTGATAGGAATTGCTCACTCACCCCGGAACTGTCTTTGGTGATATAAACCTTTTTTTGCGCAGGCAGGTCAATCCTGGCACCATTATAAAAACGGATCTGGTTTGTGGGATATTCCTCTAAAGAAATTATCTGCCGGGTCAACTCTTTTGCCGGTTGGGCAATTGGCTTAGCCGCTGGGTTATTCGGCTTTTCATCTTTTTTTTCAGCGTCGGTAGTCTGTAGTTTTTTTTTTGATCCTTGCGGGGTGTCTGAATCAGAGTCAGTCAGATAATTTATAATTTCCTCAATGGTTTTTAATGAGGCAATATCATCTGATGAGATCGAATCGATATGATCCAGTGCCTGTTCAAGCTTGCTTAAGATTTCCACCCGTTTTATAGAATCAATGCCCAAATCCGACTCTAAATTCATTGAAGGTTCAAGCATTTCAACAGGAAAGCCGGTTAACTCACTGATGGTTTCGATCAGCACCGTGGCGACGGCTTGTGATGTTTCATTAGTGTGAGCTGCTTTGACAGCAACTTCGGTTGGTGCTTTTGTATTTGAATTATCTGCCATAGCAGGATT
>JAKIUJ010000031.1 GCA_021647625.1 Desulfobacula sp. | reverse complement strand
TTCGAGATAACACCATTTCCCCTGCACTGTTCATTAGCCGTGAAATTAAATCTACATTAATCCGAATGGTCTGGGCTGATGACGATGGGGGAACCCTCAGCTTTGAGACCATCACAGACGATGTGTCATCCTTTTTAACGCATTGCTCATTTTCTTTTATCTCGGATTTTTTCTCCGGCGTCTTATCGAAACGGAGGTTAACACGGCTAGCTGCGTCAGGGACGGTATCGATTGTATCGAGGTTTTTCAAAATCGACTGGACATCGGTAAATTGAATATCTGCCAATGCCAGCTGTTTTTTGTCTATTTCAAGCACCTGGATCAATAACGGCAAATCCAATATGGTTGCAACTACAAAAAAGAATCCATTCGGATCCTGTTGGGATCCAACATCTGAATAAAGGATATCACCAATACTTTTGATCTCTTCTGTAATTGAAGCAATATTTTTTTCTTTTAAGACCAGATCTTTTTTGAGTTGTAAAAAAACCGTATAAAGATATTTCTGGCTGCTTAATGCATTTTCAAGGCGTGCCTTTTCAATCAGAAAATGTTTATCCTTGAACCATGCGTTGTTACTCACCGAGGTGATACGTTGTCGATTTTCTTTGCATTTTTTTTTCTCAAGATTAGCCTTATTCAAATCGTTTTCAAGACCCTGATCATATTTTTGGCTATGAGATTGCACATGGCCGGGGCTTGATTCAGGTTCATCACAGGGTTGTGATTCGGTGTGTTCTTTTTCATCATTAGTTACTGATTCTACTGAGTCTACTGAGTCTTCGGGTCCTGCCGACGGGTTTAAAATATTTTTCAAGGCCTCCTGCTCACTGAAAAAATCGCACGACCTGTCTTTGCCCATCAATTCCACCATGAGTTTCATTTTATCAAAACCTGCCAAAAGGGCATCAATAATGATAGATGTGATAATAAGCTTTTTCTCTCTTACCTGCATTAAAACGCTTTCCATGACATGGCTTAAGTTTGACAGTTCTTGAAAGTTTAAAAATCCGGCGCCCCCCTTAATGCTGTGAATAGATCGAAATGCGTGGTTAATAAGATCATCATCAACACCATCACCTTTTTCTTCCAAACTTAAAAGATCTGTCTCAAGGCTGGCCAGGTCATCTTTGATCTCGGCAATAAATTCCGATGACATTGTATCTAAAGCGTCTTGTTCCTGGGTACCCATTAAGACTCCTTATGTCCCTGACTTTGTAAAAGGGTATTGGACAACACCTTTTTTGCATTGAGCAACATTAAAATTTCGTCCGGTAAATTCACGATATGTTCCATATACTCCTGGATAGCCGGATCTATATTGGCTGGTATAGCCTCAATTAATTTTTGCTCTATTCCGACGACATCGCCTATTTTATCAACAATAAATCCAATGTTTTTATGCTTAAATACAATAACGTAACTGTCCGAATGAATAATCCGGCTTTCAAGCCCCAGTAAAACACCGATATCCAATATGGTTAAAATCTGGCCCCGCAGGTTCATTAAGCCTGAGACAAATTGTGGTGATCGTGCAATATGCGTTATCTTTTTACAGGGTATAATCTCTCTGATATCAAGAATATTGATTCCGATCATATTATGATCCAACCTGAAAGTAACACACTGAGATTGATGAGCCAGTTTGCTGAATTTCATTATATCCTGAATGCTTTGGTCAATTTTTTTAAGTTAACCGCAATGTCTGCCAGCTGATCTGTCTTTTCTTTTTGTCCCATGGAACTGTTTAATATCTCGTTGACTGATTTTGACAATCTTTGACAATTATCCGATACCATCTTTGCACTCCGGGAGGATATTGTCACATCCTTTGCTATTTCCCCAACGGCAACGGCAGTTTGTTCCAGATTATCAGAAAGGCCCATTTCAAGATCCATGACAAATTTCATGTTTTCAGAAACTTCTTCTGTTTTCTCTGCTGCAAGACTGATGTTAGCTGCCACAGATTCTGCTGATTCTGCGGATTCTGCTACATTCCTGGTTACTTCATTGGTGGTGGCGGTCTGTTCTTCGACAGAAGAGGCAATGGTTCCCATGATGGCATCCACCTCTGCAATTACCTTGGTAATTGCTTCTATGGCTTCTATCGCTTCCTTTGTATTTTCCTGCATACCTTCAATTTTCTTTCTGATATCCCGGGTGGCACCGGAGGTCTGTTTTGCCAATTCCTTGACTTCGTTGGCGACCACGGCAAATCCTTTTCCCGCATCACCGGCACCGGCGGCTTCAATGGCGGCATTGAGCGCCAAAAGATTGGTTTTACCGGCAATACCATTGATTAAATCTATAATATCTCCAATTTGCGTGGCTGCCTCGCCCAGGTTATTGACAACATCAAAGGTTCTGGACGCTTTTTTTGAAGCACCGCTGGTAATGGCCGCACAATGAGAAGAATTTTTCGTAATCTCGCTTTGACTGGCATACATCTGCTCCATTGCCGTGGCAACGGTATTTACGGCAAAGGACATTTGCTCTGCTGCAGCGGCTACCGAGCCGATATTGTCAGATGCTTTAGAAATACTGTCATTGGCAGTAATGATCTTTGAAGAAACTTCTGTTGAATTTTTATTCACATCATTTATCTGTGAACTGACCTCCTCTGCGGCAGAAGCGATACTGGTAATATGTTCTGTTATTTCCACAGCAGCCTTTGAAGCCTGATCCGCCATCTTGCTTCCCTGACCGGCATTCATATCTATCTGGTTTGAAATATCCCTGACCTGCTGTGAATAGGTGGCAACACAATCACTGGTATCCCGAATTTCATCCATGGTAATATTCAGCTTAGACACCATCCTGGAGAATATCAGCCAGATCGTAAAAACAACAACAATGACACCGACAACGCCTGCAAAAATACTGATGTTAAGGGATTTCCCCATGGATTTTTCAGCCTTTGAATTATCCACAAAAACTGCAATACCGCCGATAATCTGTCTGCTGCTTCCATGACAATGAAAGCACCCTTTTTCATTTTTGCTGGGCAAAAGAGACCCGATATAAAGTTTACCATCAATCTTTTTTTTTATCAGTCCACCGGTTCTCCCGGTTGACAGCATCAATTGGTTTTGCGCAACAATATCAGGATTATCTAAAAAAGAATTAAACGAGAGGCCAATGGTTTTAGGATCGGTGGAAAAACTGATTTTTGATCTGAAGTCATATACAAAGACATCAATCTCGGGTAGCACCTCGTGGAGCCTTTTAAATTGTTCCCTGACAATATCATTGTCTCCTATCGAAAGTGCATCGGTCATTCCGCCGACAATAGAGGCTGAAATTTCTCTGCACCGGTTTTCCATATTATCATCGTGCATCTGTTTTTGATAAAAATATTCTATGCAGATCACCACGACAAGGATACACAAAACAACCATTGAGATACTAAGTGCGGATCGAATCCATCCGTGTCGTTTATAATAAGTAGCCAGGTCCATAACTCCCCCTAAGTGATTGTAATGCCAGGGCGCTTGATGTATAAAGGTTTAATGGCTACCTCAATAATAAATGGAATTGCTATCAGCACCCTGTCTTTAAAACCAGGTATAACTATTTGGTATTGCAAAATACCCCATATCATCCGTGCAATTTTTAGTAAAAATATCTACCATAATTACAGGCCCGTGGTAAATGAAATATTTAAAAAAAATGATTTTAATGAACCGATTTTCAATACACAAGAAATTAATGCTGTAAATGGCTTTAGGGCATTTAAGAAACAAATTGAATGGCTTTGCGGCAGATATCTGGTAAAACAATTGCTTCATCTTAACTACCTTACTAAATACCCCCTTGAAAAAATAACCCTTGGATATTTAGAGCAGGGGGCTCCGTATGTTGCCATCGCCCCGGATCTTCCCATCTCTATTTCTCACAGCAACGATTACACAGCGGCAGCCGCAGCCGCTGATAGAACCAAAATCATTGGTCTTGATATTGAAAAGATACAAAAAAAACCGGATAAATACTTTTTAAAAACAGCTTTTACGCAAAAAGAGATCTCGCAATCAGGGGAAAGCGCGGAGATGATTTTTAAGAACTGGACCATAAAAGAGGCATATTTAAAATATATTAAAAAAGGCTTTAATGAAAGCCTTCACAAAGTTGAGATTTTAGATAACGAAATCCGGCACAACAATAAGAAAGTGGACTTAGACGTTCACTCGATTAAGTTTGAAGAAAACTACATCCTGTCAATGGTTTCCGATTAACCATTTAAAGCCTGACTAAAAACCCCGTGTTTGGGCGGCTCGTAGAGGAGCAAAGCTCACAAAGTTGCCCATATGCAAGGCGCAAGAAATTTTGAAACCGGAGTGTACTCATGTACATGAGGATTTCAAAATTTTGCAGCAACGAAGCAGATGGGTGAGTTTTCGTTCAAACACTATTTAATCGTGTTCAAACACATACCCCACAGATCGCCTGCTGATAAAATGAACCGGTTTTTTGGGTTTTTTTTCAAAATATTTTCTAAAACGGACAATAAAATTATCCACGGTTCGTGTTGATGTGTCTGTTGAATATCCCCAGCCCGCAGACAGCAATTCCTTCCTTGACAAGGGTTTTCCTCTATTGGCAATAAACAGCTTTAACAAAACTATTTCCTGCTCTGTCAGTATAATTTCGCCGGCAACACAATGCGCCTTTGAGGTAATAAAATTAATATAATTATCTCCAAAACAATAGTCTTTGCCGTTAAATATTGAAAATTGAAATTTGTCCTCTTTGTCCTCTTTTTCATACCACATCTTTTTCTTGAGCAAACGTTCGATTCGCAAAAGGAACTCTTCAAGGTCAAAAGGTTTTGCCAGATAGTCATCGACACCATACCGCAACCCTTTTACCTTATCTTTTGTATCTCCCCGGGCTGACAAAATGAGAATAGGAATTTTATCATCTTTTTTCCTTATGGTTTTCAAAATTGAAAACCCGTCGATCATAGGCAGCATGATATCGAGAATAATTAGATCCGGACCCCATGACCTCCATTTTTCCAGCCCGTCAATCCCATCGGATGAGATTTGTACCTTGTATCCCTGTATGGAAAGGTTCAACCGGATTCCATCAGCGATATGGGCCTCATCTTCTATGACCAGGACACGCTTTTTTTCAACCGCTTCCATAATTTTTTCTCCCTGACATTGGCAATACTCGCTTTTGGTATGCTTATGGTAAATATGGCACCTTCACCTTTGCCCCGGCTGGATACCGATGCTTTCCAGCCATGGATCATGGCGATACTGGAAACAAGATATAACCCAAGACCTGAACCGGATACCTCGTTTTTATTTTCCCGCCCTGCCTGGTAAAATTTGCTGAATATCTTTTTTGCTTCCTTTTTGTCAACCCCTATACCATTGTCGATAAAATCAATGGTCACTTTCTGAATATAATTTTTAAATCGAATGATCAGTTTCGGTGTATCGGATTCATTATACTTGATCGCATTTGAAATTATATTCATCAACAACATCTCAAATAAAAACAGATTGACCGGATATACAAGAACGTTTTTTGATTGATTCTCAATCGCAATATCAAGACCCCGGAACAGGGAGGCATTCTTGGTGCAAAACTGGTCCGTAAGATCCACCAGGCTTTTTCTGATCACTTCGGAACCGAAATTTTGACTTTCAATTCTGGCCAGATTTAGAATACTGTTGATATTTTCTGTTAACCGGTTGATATCCTCAAGCATATTTTCACTATATTTTTTTACATCACACGGTTCCAGGGGATGCCGTATAAATGTTTCAAGGTATATTCTCAAAGAGGTCACGGGTGTTTTAAGTTCATGGGTAAAATTATAGATAAAATTATGTTGAAGCCGAAACAGATTAACGGTTTTCTGGTAATAGATAAATGCCAGCAAAATACCGATTAGCACAACCACAAGCAAGGCACTCAAGATCAAAATGGTCATGCCGGTTTTCGAAGGGAAAATCAATCGTGGATCAATATGGAATTTTAAAATAATGACCTCAAGGGCTGAGGTGATTTCCATATACCAGTTTACGGTTAATACTAAGAATGTTGCCAGGGCAAAAATGGAACAGGCAAAAATAAAAACAGGGTGAAGATACCACTTGGACGGATTTAAAAAAAACATATCAGCCTTGTTCCCAGTGCTCCGGGAAAATCATTGTAAAGCAGGCCCCTTGACCTTCAGTACTTTCGCATTCCATGCTCCCCTTCAGAGTCTGGGTGACCAGATTGAATACAATAGACATGCCAAGACCTGTGCCTCCTTTACCCCGCATAGTGGTATAAAATGGATCAAATGCTTTTTCTTTTTGCTCCGGTGTCATGCCATTGCCATTGTCTTTGTAGACGAAATGAATCATTCCTTGAGCCCGGGTGATCTCTATCCGGATCTGCCCTTTCTCAATCCCCTCGAATCCATGTATGAGTGAATTCATGATCATATTGTTTAAAATCTGGGAAAAGGCGCCTGGAAATGAATTGAGCTCAATATTATCTTCGCAGATGACCTCAATTGTGTGTCCGGTTTTTTTGTATCTGGGGCGAAGCGACAATAAAATCTCATTGATATATTGCTTGAGGTTAAATCGCCGCCTGTTTTCACTTGACTGGTCGACAGCAACCTGTTTAAAACTTGAAATTAATTCTGCCGCTCTTTCCATATTTATCAGGATGGAGTTAGAAACTTCTTCCACGGTCTGAAGATAATTTTCAAGTTCACTCCTTTTGAGTTCACCTGCTGAATATACTTTTTTAAATTCTGTTGTTTTGGCATCAAGAAAAGAAGCTGCGGTCACACCGACCCCGACAGGGGTGTTTATTTCATGGGCAACGCCTGCCACAAGCTCTCCTAATGCCGCCATTTTTTCTGATTGAACCAGTTGATCCCTTGCATGTTCAAGGGTTTCAAGGGAGACTTTTAATTCAACATTGGCCTTTTCAAGGTCCCTTCGGTACTGGTGTTTTTCTTCAATGAACTCTGCCCTCTCAAAGACTTTATTTACGGCATGATACAAAACAGTCATATCTTGAATGGGTTTGATGATATAATCCCAGGCGCCCAGTCTTAATGCTTCAACCGTATCGGAGATATTACCGGCACCGGATACAATGATAATAGGGATTTTAGGATTTTTTTCTGCTACATTTGCAAGAACCTCAAGCCCGTCCATCTCCGGCATACGAAGGTCGCATAAAACAAGATCCGGTTTTTGAGATTCAAATTTTTCCAGTCCGATACGACCATTTTCAGCATCAATGACTTCAAATCCAAAGTCTTCAAGAAATCCGATAACACTATCCCGAATATAAATTTCATCATCTATAACAAGAATTTTTTTTGGTTGTGTGTCATCCATTATGGAAAAGCTTTCCCAAAATTAGTATTGCGCCTTTAGGGCATCACATAGCACTTTTAAGTCACTGGCAGGTTTAATCAAAATTTTAGAAGATGTCACACCTAACGCCTTAACTGCATCGGGCGGGATATAGTCTGCGGAACCTGTATGTACAATAAATTTAATATCAGGCAAAATTTTCCTGGCTTCAATCATGAAGGTATTTCCATCCATTCCGGGCAGGCGAATATCTACAACAGCCTCATCAATTCGATTGTTTTTTACGATTTCAATGGCTTCTTCCCCGCTTTTGGCCTGATAAACGATATAACCATCATCTTCCATGTATGCAGCAATACTCTGCCGAATGCTTTCTTCATCATCAAGGATTAAAAAATGTTTGGGATCTGCGGGCATTTTATTCTCCTTAGCTAAACGCGTTTATCTCTTTTTTTTTATTTTTCAACAACAGTTGAATCTCTTTTGAAAGATCCTCTACAGTCACAGGTTTCATAACCAATCGCTTGATACCCGCTTTTTTAATCTTTTTTTCATCAATCGTGCCGGCATAACCGGAACATAAAACAATCGGTATATCCGGCTTAATGGATATCAGGTCTTTTGCAAGTTCAATCCCCGTTATTCCCGGCATTGTCTGGTCGGTGACAACCAAATCTATACTATGATGATTTTCTTTGAAAAAATCAAGCGCTTCCAAGCTGCCGAAGAACAATTCCACCCGATACCCCAGCAGCTCAAACCCCTCTTTGCACATTAAAGCAATATCTTTATCATCATCTATGACTAAAAGCGTTTCTCCGGAACCAATATTCATTCTCCGGAACGGGACATCATTATTTTCTTTTTTTATGTCCGCTTCCACAACCGGCAAAAGTATTGTAAACCTTGTTCCCTTGTTCGGGACACTTACGACCCGGATATCCCCGTTACAGGATTTTACAATGCTATACGCAGTAGCAAGACCTAAACCAGTCCCTTTCCCCTCTTCTTTGGTCGTAAAATATGGATCAAAAATACGTTCTAAAACATCATCGCCCATGCCACACCCTGTATCCACAACGCTGATAGAAAGGTATGCCCCTTCACCGCCCATAAAATTTGGATAGTCTACGATATCCTTAGTTGACAATGAGATCTGTCTTAAGACAACAGTGAGCGTACCCCCTGATTCTTCCATTGCATGATAAGCATTGGTACAAAGATTCATGATAACCTGGTGTATCCGGCTTGGATCAGCTTCAACAGATCCACAATGTCTATCTATATCATCCACAATGGTAATGGTTGATGGAATTGAGCCTTTAAGCAGCTTTAAGACCTCACTTGTGACCGGATGCATTTTGATCAAACGCTTTTCTTCTTTTCCCTGACGATTAAAGGATAGCACCTGGCTGACCAGATCAGCTGCTCTCAGGGCTGCTTTTCGTATTTTTTCACTTCGCTTATAGACATTGGTCTGTGCCTGAGAAGACCGCATAATCATATCAGCATACCCTAAAACAGGACTTAAGATATTATTCAAATCATGTGCGATCCCACCGGCCAGGGTACCGATAGCCTCCATTTTCTGTGATTTCCTGAGCTGTTTTTCAAGACTTTGCCATCGTTTTTCAGCCTTTTTCTTTTCCGTTATATCCAACAGGGAAACAACGGTCCGGTCTGTTCCGGGGATAACCCCTAAACTGACATAAACATATCTTTGTTTTTGGTCAGTTCCGACAAATAAAATTTCATGCTGTATGGGAGTATCATTTTTGGCATCATGATTTACGCGTAAATGGATATCATTTTGCATGGTTTCGATATCGTCTGCTGCAATAAAATCATACCATTTTTTATACCCGGCAATATCCCGGGCATCCATACCGGCAAGTTCGGCAAACTTTGAGTTAACCATGGAAATGGTATCATCAGATTCAATAATAATTGCAGCCGTTCCAGTATACTCAAATACGGCTTTATACCGCTCTTCGCTTTGTTGAAGTTCTAATGTTCTCTCTTTTACAAGCTCTTCGAGTTGCTCTTGATACTGCTTATTTTCTCTTTTTAAATCACTTTCTTTGAGACATTTTAAAACAGAATGGTAGAGAACCGACATATCTTCTATGGGTTTTAAAATATAATCCCAGGCACCCAGATGAAGCGCGTCTACAACCGCTGTAATGTTACCGGTTCCTGAAGCCACGACCAAAGGAATATCCGGTGCTTTTTCCTTTAGCACCTCCAACACCTGAAGGCCATCCATCTCCGGCATTCTTAAATCCAGCAGCACCAGATCCGGTTTCTTCTGCTCAAACACCTCAATCCCTTTACGTCCGTTTTCTGCTTCAAAAACCGTGAATCCATAATCTTCAAAAAAAGTTCGGATGCTCTGCCGAATATAAGATTCATCATCAATTGTCAGTATTGTATAATCGTTGTTTTCTTCCAAACTTTTTTCCTACACCGCATTATTTGCATTTAGCTTTAATTAATTAACTATTTATAACCTTAATTGCCTATTATAGCACATTATTCTTGAGTATGGTATTCTCTCAAATCTTAATCGCAGAGTGTTTCTTTCAGAATATCTCGAATCAAAACAGTTAAGTCACTGCTGTCCAATGGTTTTTGAACAAACTTTCTAATACCCATTTCACGCGCACGTTCTTCTGATATCCGATCACTGTAGCCGGTACACAAAATTATTGGAAGATCGGGTCGAATTTTCAATATTTCTTCAGCAAGGATATCACCGGTCATTTTCGGCATGGTCATATCGGTTATTACAAGGTCAAGGGCATTCGGATTTTTTTTAAATTCATCAAAGGCCTGTTGTCCATTCATGAACGCACTCACTTTGTATCCGCAATATTCCAAAAGCTCTCTGGTTGAGAACAAAATACCGGTTTCGTCATCAACGACCATAATCTGTCCGGTCCCCTTGACCAACGATGGTGTTTTGACACTTGAAGCCGAAGAGACAATCGGTTCATCATCCATTACAGGAAAATAAACATTGAAGGTTGAACCCACCCCGACTTAACTCTTTACTTTCACAAACCCCTTGAGCTCTTCCACAATTCCGTGAACCAGAGCCAGCCCCAGGCCTGTTCCTTTATTCAACTCTTTTGTGGTAAAATATGGATCAAATATCTTCTCTAGTGTATGATCATCTATACCTTCACCGGTATCAGTCACTTCAAGGTTCTGATACCTGCCCGGTAAAACACCGGGAAAAAAATGTATATCTTTATCGGTAATAAAAACATCCTTAAGCCGGATGGTCAACTGCCCTCTGGCCTGGGACATGGACTGGTAAGCGTTGGTACACAAATTCATCACAATTTGATGCATTTGCAAAGGGTCGGAAAGAATATAGGATTTGGAGTCTATTTCAGCATCAATCTCAATAAACGCCGGAATGGTTGCACGTATCAGTTTAAGTGCCTCTTTCACAACGATCGCAGTTTGAATCGGCTGTTTTTCATATCCATACTGCCGACTGAACGTCAAAATCTGGCGGATCAATTCCCCGGCTCTCTTTGATCCTTTGATAATCTGATCAAGGTGTCTGTTTAATTTACCCGGCTCATTTATATTTATTTTTCCAAGCTGCGCATATCCCAGTATCCCGGACAGAATATTGTTAAAATCATGGGCAATACCGCCTGCCAGAGTTCCTATGGCTTCCATTTTTTCTGATTGGATCAACCGCTGCCCCATCCGCTCTTTTTCTGTCACATCTTTGATATGCGCCACAACGCTGATGGTCTGACCCTTTTTATTTTTATATGGAAAATAAGAAACATCTTCATGGCGCCATCCCACATCCTTGTAGTTAACTTCACCCTGATAGCTGACCACTGCACCACTGAATGCCTTATCGAGGTGAGGTCTTATTTGAGTTTCAAACACATCCGGGGCATGTATCTGTGAGACAGTTCGCCCCACCAGATCCTTTTCCTTCAATCCATGGGCCTTAAGATAGCTTTCATTTGCCGCCTCATATTTATAATCAGAATTAATCAGGGCCATCTGATCGATAGATGTATCAACAATGCATTCATATTTTTTCAACCGGTCCTCATATTCATATCGAGCCGTTATATCTCTTGCGATTCCAACAATACCGGTTTGCCGGCCGCTTTCATCCATAATAGGCGTTTTTACAATTTCAAACCGTCTCTCCCCTGTTTCCGGATCAATTAATGTCTCCTCCCGTTGCAGGGTTTTTCCTGAAATCAAAATATGATCATCATCCGCTTGAAACTGCTGGGCCTTGTCCCGGGGCCAGATATCATATACCGTACTTCCAAGGATCTGACTTACCGGGAACCCGCAATTTTGGGAAAATGGTTTGTTCACCATCGTAAAACGATCCTGATTGTCTTTCAGCCAGACACCGTCAGGGATATTATCAACAATGGCTTTTAATTTTTCTTCTCTGTCTTTTACTTTCCTTCGTTCCAATCTGAAATGCCTCATGGTGAAATGAATGACAAATGAAATAATCAATGAGACAATGGCAAATGTGAGATAGATATCAACAAATCGAACAGTCCTGCTGTCATAGGGAACAATCAGATCCGGATGAAAGTATTCGATCAAAAACATTCCTCCAAGATTTAAGCAGATCAAAAATATGGACAACAGCCTTCTCCACCCGGAAAGAATTAAATTAACAATGGCAAGAATGCTCAGCGAAATAATAATTGCGCTTCCTGAAATCCCGTCAGAATAAAACCAGGCAAGATTGACAAACAGTGCGCCAAGGGCAAGGACAATCCAATACAACGGATAAAATAAATATCGATAACGGCTGAAGTAGTAGACCACAATAAAAAACAATCCAAATACCAGGGTACCCAGTGTCATTTCAATATTCAAATCAAGCAGAAAGTTTACACCGGCTGCCAGAAAAAAAACACTTGTCAAAAAAAAACAAATTCCATTAAAGCATTGATGCTCTAAAACAAATGATTCACCAGAGCCGAAAACTGCATCAATCAGCGCTTCAAATTTTCTCTCAGAATATTTCATTTTTATTTGCACGAAATGATTGGATATAATTAGCTATATTTTATTCAAATCAATATCTTTTAAGTATCCTAATTATATCAAATAAAGTCAACAAAAGTTTCCGACATGCCAAGGCTAACGCTTGTAACTTTTCCATATTAAGAATCTCAGGTAGTTCCGGTTTGAATTGTATTTTTAATTTTTAAAAGCCGACAGCAGCCTTGAGCCCTTTGCTTTTATCGGAAAAAATCTAACAACTGAATGATATTTGATTTTATAATTTTATTTAACTCTTTATAAATCTTTGCTTCGCCATAATTTTTTTCATGTTCTGCTATCAGACCATCCACCTCATTAATTACAGTTTCAGATACTTCATTTATTAATGATGCTAACAATTTTGGCCGAACATTCATGTCCTTGGCAAATCTTTTAAAAGAATGCTCTTTTATTCGATCATACCTGAAAGTTCGACCAATCGACATCGCAAATTTATTGTCCAAAGGATACACCTGGGTGGAAACCAAATCATAGAACGGTGCCAACTCAAACTCTTTTTTGTGTAAAATAGAAAAGTTTTTTCCATGAGCATCATGATTACCAATAATATAATTAAAACCCATCATACGTATGAACAGCAACCTGTTTGTTACACCTTGATTTGACAAATATTCATCAATTAATTCTCTACATTCAAAAAATCCGGGACCACCAGTCTCTTGATATTTTCGCTCAGCCGGGTACCCCATTGCCTGACAAAAATCTTCCTGGTGAATGCGAACAATTTCTTTGGTTACTTCCTGACGGTCATATCGATCCACCACAAACAATTCATGGTTGCCAATTTTCATAATTTTTGAATTAGGAATCGGAAAGCCTGATCGTTGTGCCAATTCCATACAAAAAGCTTCATTCCTCGGAATATCAGTAAAACCGGCATTCATTGGTTTGATGATATGCGTAGTAGCGGATCCTGAATTTTTCGGCAGATAAAACCGGGTTCCTTTAATATAAACAGGCAATTTGTCTTGTGCACCGGCCAAAGAAAGCTTAGCGTGTCTCATTTGCGGGTATAACTTATATCTTTCCGGATCAAGCAGCATCTTATCAAGATTTTCTATCAACTCCTGGGTAATATTTTCGTATTGACCAGGAGTAAAATCCGGTTCTTGATTTTCAGGTATAATAGAAAGTGCCCCTGCACAGTCTTCTCCAAAATTTTCTAAAAAAGCAAAGGTATCTTTTTTATCAAATCTGCGATGGAAAGCTAATAGCGTTCTTGTGTTACTTTCCGGAAGAAGGTTTTCAAAAAAAGCTGTGCTGATAGCTGGAGCAAATTTTTCTTTTCTACAAGGAAGTGAAAGGGAAACAGGTGATGATTCTTTTTCTATCCAATCTTGAGAATATTGAAATATCAGCCTGGCTTTTTGGTGACGATTTAATGTGCCGACTACTCGTTTGTTCCATATGACTTGTAACCTGTCTTTCATCTTTGGTTCTCAATCGAATCTGGTGTTACATACAATTTTAGCCCTAAAGCCCGAAGCAGCACAAACGTTTTGTCCATCTGTATTGTCTCTTTCCCTCTTTCTACATCACTAATGAATTTTACACTTGTCCCTGTAATATCTGCTAAATCCGATTGCATCATTTTTTTTTTTTTTTTGGTTTCCTGAATGGCTTTACCAAGATATTTAACTAAACGAACACGATATTGATATTCTATATTTTCTTTCATATCAAACTCAAAATTCACCGTATGGTTAAAAATATGATTTATTATTGAATTTAACCGTACGGTTAATTTGCTCAATTGTCAAGCATTTTCACCGATCGGTTAAGTTGTTGCATCTGATAGATCTCCCACTTTTTCATACAAGAATAGTTATCAGGGTTGTATTCGTATACCTTCAAATTGAAATCGGGCTTCAGGAGAACTTTTATGGAAACCGGAAAAATTATTAAAAGATATTGTTTAAAAATTAAGGAGGGTGCAAAAACTTTAAAAAAAAACCCCGATAAAATTAATTATCGGGATTTGCATTTTGGGTTGGCTCCCCAGCACGGACTTGAACCGCGGACCCATTGGTTAACAGCCAATTGCTCTGCCAAACTGAGCTACTGGGGAGCAGTGCCTCTTTTTCAAGACTCGGTGACTCTATATCAAGACCTTTTCTTTGTCAAGAAAAAATTTGACATCATAAAGCATCAGGTTTATTCTATGATTAAGATATAAAGTAACTGACCATTAAGGAGGAAAATCATGGCTATTAACAGCTTACAGGGCTCCGCAGCCTATGCAAACACCCCAACTTCCCCTGTTGAGAACGCCGCCGCTCCAGAACAGAACCTTGAAACCACAAAAGCGCAGCTTAATACCGAGACAGCAGAAACCCGGCAAGCATTTGAAGTGACCCTTTCCCAGGATGCCCAGGAAAGAATCAATCAGGAACAGCTTGCAGCTAAAGCCACAAACAAACCAGAACCGATTGAATTGACTCAGCCGGAACCAATCCCAAACCCTGACAATCAAACCACGCCACCGGAACAAGGTTCCGGTCCCATTGTAAATATTGTTGCCTGATACACAAGGTAAACGCATTTAAACCCGACATGAATAGTTATTTGTCAATCATTAAAGATGCGTATGCAAAACAAAGAATTTTGTGGCGTTTACCCCAAGAACATAAAATACCTGGAATGATTGGACTGGATAAGTTACATTCGTTAATGAAAGTCAATTAAATTATGATTACTGAAGACGGAATTGTTACCACTGCCGACACATCCACTGCCTGGATTAAAACCACTCGATCCGGAGCCTGCGAATCCTGCTCTTCTCAAAAAAGCTGCGGCACCGCAAACAGTAAAACAGAAATGATTGTAAGCGTAAAAAACACGCTGAACGTCGAACAGGGGGATCATGTCATTATTGGTCTCCAAACACGGCCGATCATGTTTTTAACCTTTCTATTATATGTCTTTCCCATCCTTATGCTGATCATTGGCGCTTTAATCGGTGACACGATCAGTTCCACCCTTGATACAAACACCTCCTTAACCTCCATGTTTTTTGGATTTATTTTTTTTGGGCTGGCCTTTTATTACATCCGCCAGAAGAACCATTCACTTGCTAAAAAAGATTCATATAAGCCCTTCCTTGTGAGGAAGAAGTCACAAGCCGTTCCGGCCAATTGCACCCTGTCCTAAATTTAATCTTTTTTCTTGCCAATATAGCCACAATATAATATAAAGCCTGGCTAGTTGTGGGTTTGTCGAGTGAAATCTAACCCTATAGATAAGAGAGAAGTATTATGACATCACAACGAGACCTAAAAATAGCTTTATGCATCATGATTGTTTTTATGATCACGGGCATTATTTGCTATGCCTCTTTAACCCCCCCTGCACCTGAGAATCCTGTAAGAAAGATGCTTCAGAATAAAGCGGGGAAAGTCTTATTTACCCATTTAGTGCACACAGACGATTACAGCTTGGACTGTCTGGACTGCCATCATAACATTGAAGATGATGACACCTACAACTGCAGCGAGTGCCATGAAGAAACCGGTGACGAAGACTTACCCTCCAGAGCTGATGCGTTTCACAATCAGTGCAAGGGCTGCCATGAAGACAATGGCGCAGGTCCGGTAGAATGTAATTCGTGTCATTTATTATAGTTGTGCTCGAACCCGTTTGGGCAAACACCTTAATTTTAAATGACCAAAGCTTTTACAAAACAAGGACTTATTATGATTAAACGATCTTTTTTTACATTAACCCAGCCAAAGCTCAAATATGATCTGATAGAACCAGATCCTAAAGAGCCGGAATCCATACCTGTTCCATCCAGCCTTATTTTATTATTAAATGAACCCATTGACAGTACCAGGCAATCTTTAATAAAAAAAGGAACCTGTGTTAAAAAAGGCGAAAAGATATGCCTCTATGACGGCAGCACGGAATATACGATTTCGCCTGTTGCCGGCACGATTAGCAGCATTGACACATATTCGGATGATTTTGGTAATATTTCCACATATATCATTATTAAAAGCAATCAGAGTCAGACGACTGATATGAGCGCTTTAGCATATGATTTGAAAGAAGACATTGCCTCTGCAGATGAATATCTAAGACCCCTGCCCGGTGCACCGCCGTTAGCGATGCTTGCCAGTGAAGATAGTAAAATCAATACCATTGTCATCACTTGTGCAGATTCAGATCTTTTATCCACAACCCGTCAGTACATCGCCGTAAAGTACCTGGATAAAATAAAAGAAGGGGCCCTGATTTTAAAACGACTTTCCAATGCTGCCAAAATCTGCGCCATCGTTCCTCAAGGTCTGAAAATTCAGGCTGATTTTGATTCGATGCAGGTGGTGAATACAGCAAACGAATATCCTTCCAATTTACCTGCCATGGTTTTAAAAGATCACTTTAACACCATACTGCCGGCTGGAAAGACACCGTCTGATGTTGGATATTGCTTTATCTCGGCTGAAGCTGTGGTCTCTCTTGCCAATGCGTATAAAAACAAAACAGCAGGATTTGAGAAAGTGCTGACGATCATTGGGAAACAGGGAAATAAGTATAGAGTAAAAGCAACCATCGGCACGCCTTTAAGGAAAATATTTAACCAGTTCAGTATCCATATCAATGATCAGGATAGAATTGTTATTGGCGGCCCAATGACTGGATTTGCCACCTTTACACCCCATCACCCGGTCCGTCCGGATATGGATGTGGTGATTGTTCAGGACAGGGATCATATCCCGGAACTGTCCGACAATCCCTGTGTAAACTGCGGCAAATGTATCCAGGCCTGCCCGGCCGGCATTCCGGTCAATATGCTGGTACGGTATCTTGAAGTTGACCAGTATGAAGAAGCGGCTGACAAATATGATCTTGAGTCCTGTATTGAATGTGGTCTTTGCGCATATGTCTGTACGGCACGAATACCCTTGTATCAATACATAAGGCTTGGAAAACACGAAATATTAAAACTTAGAGCAGACATTTAAAATGGAGACTGCTGATGAATAACAATAAATTAATTGTATCCCATGCACCTTTCTGGCATGACGGAGATAGTCTTTTCCAGATGAATCTGAATATTATGATTGCCACACTTCCGGCGATCATTTTTGGAATTATTCAATTTGGAGCACCCGCAGTGGGTGTACTTGCACTCTCTTGTTCCAGTGCCATGGCCTGGGAACTTATAATGAACTTGGTTTCCAAAAAAAGGATCTCAATCAATGATTTAGATTCGGCTGTTATCGGCCTTCTTTTCGGGATGATGCTTCCGGCAATCACTCCATGGTGGGTTGTAATAACCGGAACATTTGTAGCGATAATTATCGGAAAAATGATTTTTGGCGGTATCGGGGCCAATCCATTCAACCCTGCATTGCTCGGCATGGCAATCCTGATGCTTTCCTGGAACCAACTTCTTGATTTTGATACAGCCCTTGTAAACTTCAGTTTCGATTTCACTGAATTAGCTCCCCTGGCAGCTGTTAAATTCCAGGGAGCGGGCACTGCTGATCTATTCCCCATAGCAGATCTTTTTATGGGAAAACAAGTGGGTGCCATTGGATCAACTTTCGGGCTGGGAATTATTATTGGCGGCATATTTCTTATATTAAGAGGGTATATCCGGTGGGAAATCAGTTTGTCATTCATTCTTGGTATAGTTGTCACGGCATTTATGTTTAACATGGTAAATGCAGATGAATATGCCGGCCCCATGTTCCATTTATTCTCAGGATACACGCTTATGGGCGCTTTTTTCCTGGCCACTGAAAATTCATCTTCTCCAGTGAACAAAATCCCGATGTTTATCTATGGATTTCTTGGAGGATTTATGATCATTCTCATGCGAAATATCGGTGTATATCCTGATGGAACTGTGCTGGCAATTCTTTTGATTAATCTTGTGAATCCTATCATCGACAATATCAGACCAAAAGCTTTGGGAAAGGTAGAGAACAATGCGTGAAATGATTAGTATGATTGTTGTTCTAACAGCTCTGACTGCAGTTTCAGGCGGACTGTTGGCAGGAATTAAATCAGGAACCGAGAATAGGATTGAAGAACAAATTTTTAAATTTCAGCTTGCACCGGCCATGAATGATATTTTTGGTGAGGTTGAAAACGAGCCTGCCAAAGAACAATTTCAAATTGAATACGAGGGAATGATTTACAAATTCTACCCGGCAAAACTTGAAGACGGGTCAACAGCCGTTGCCTTTGAAACCAAAGGCAAAGGCGGTTATGGTGGAGATGTCGGATTAATGGTGGGTATTAATATAGATAACGATCAAATAGTTGCTGCGCGCGTCACAACTCACTCAGAAACACCAGGACTAGGCGCAAGAGCGAAAGATGATCCGGAATTTGTTACACAATTTACGGATAAATCCATGGACAACAATTTGAATTTAAAGAAAAATGGCGGTGAAATAGATGCCATGTCCGGTGCAACAATCACATCGACTGCCGTCTCTTTGGCTGCGGTCCAGGCACAGAATCTGTACAAAAAACTCAAACCTGAAATATTAAAACAGATTAAATAAGGCAAAGAGGAGATTTTAAAATATGGCACAATCCTTGGCAAAAGAATTCACAAAAGGACTCTGGGCTGAGATACCTCCTTTCAGACTGGTGTTAGGACTTTGTCCAACCCTTGCAGTAACAAAGTCGGTTGAAAACGGAATCGGAATGGGTGTGGCGACAACCTTTGTTCTTGTGTTCGCCAATCTTTTGGTATCCCTGCTCCGAAATGTGATTCCATCAAAGGTAAGAATTGCCTGTTACGTTGTTATCATTGCTACATTCGTGACCATTGTCGAGCTTGTTATGCAGGCATACACGTATGAATTATTTCTCAAATTAGGTATTTTCATACCATTGATTGTTGTAAACTGTATTGTTTTGGGAAGGGCGGAAGCCTTTGCCAGTAAAAACGGTCCTGTCCTGTCTATTGCAGACGGTTTGGGAATCGGTATTGGTTTTACGCTTTCGTTAGCTGCCCTTGGTGCAGTAAGGGAAATTATAGGTGCGGGTACCATTACTATCTGGGGAGGTACTCCTGTGTTTGAAATGGTCAACATTTTTCCTGGATATAACCCTTTTGCGTTTATGGTAGAAGCACCTGGTGCATTTATTGCCCTTGGATTGATGCTGGCAGCCATGAACCTCATAGGAAGCAAATAAGGAGAAACAAAAAATGGAATATTTTGAGATTTTCATTGCAGGCATTTTCATAAATAATATTCTCCTTGCCCAATTTCTTGGCAATTGCCCGTTTCTTGGAACATCCAAAAAAATGGAGACTGCAGTGGGTATGGCCATGGCAGTTATCTTTGTTCTGGTAATGGCGGGAATGATTACCTGGATTGTTGACACTTATCTGTTAAAAGCCCTGGATGTGGAATACTTAAGAACCGTCTCTTTTATCCTGGTCATTGCTTCCCTTGTCCAGTTTGTAGAGATGTTCCTCAAAAAAAGTATCCCTGCATTGTACGCAGGACTTGGTATATTTTTACCTTTGATTACGACCAATTGCGCTGTTATGGGTGCATGTCTTCTTAACATCAGCAAGGAATACTCTTTTTTAAGCGCCCTGGTTTCCTCATTTTCCTATGCAGTAGGATTTGGCCTGGCTCTGGTATTGTTTGCTGGTCTTCGGGAAAGAATCAATCTTGCACGAGTACCCAAACCGTTACAGGATACATCCATCGGACTTATTACTGCAGGCATGATCGCACTTACATTTATGTCATTTAAAGGAATGGTTTAATTTAAAATTTTGGGAATAAATCCTGTGACTTTAATGTGATTTTAGAGAAATAGTTTAACAAATATAAGGTGATTTTATGATTTCAGCTTTATTGTTTATGTTAGGTATCGGTGCACTCTGCGGTATTGTACTCAGCCTTTCATCTAAAGTTTTTTACGTGTATGAAGACCCAAGAATCGCGCAGGTAGAAAACAACCTGGCCGGTGCAAACTGCGGTGGCTGTGGCTATGCCGGATGTTCTGCTGCTGCTGAAGCCATTGTAACAGGAAAAGAAGCCCCCTCGCTTTGCATTGTTTCAAGCAAGGAAGGAATTGAACAAGTTGCCAAAATCATGGGTGTGGATGCCGGCAGTGCGGAAAGTCCTTTGTCCTACAACATGTGCGAAGGCGGTAACCGGGCAGATGATAAATACCATTATATGGGTGTATCGTCATGCAAGGCCATGTCCCTTGTTTTTGGCGGAAAAAGAGTGTGCGGTGTCGGCTGTATCGGTCTTGGTGATTGTGTAAAGGCATGCAAATTTGATGCGGTCATAATCGGCCCCAACGGTTACCCGGTTATTGATGATGATAAATGTGTGGGCTGCGGTGCCTGCCAGCAGGCATGCCCCAAAGATATCATAGCGGTAAACACCCTTTCCGAACAATTGATGAAATTCAATCAGAAACAGGACGCTTTGGCTCCCTGTGCCCAGACCTGCCCTGCGGAGATTAATATCCCGAGATATATTAATCAGCTCAAGGAAGGCAAATACAAGGAAGCTGTTCAGACGATTCGAATGAGAAACCCTTTACCACTTGCCTGTGGTCGGGTGTGTCCCCATCCATGCGAAGATGAATGCCGAAGGGGAATCGAGGATGAGGCTGTTTCCATAAATCAACTTAAACGATTTGTTTCGGACTATGAAATGAACTCGGGTTCCAGAATCCCTATCAAATGCGCACCTGATACCGGCAAAAAAATTGCCGTTGTCGGTGGCGGACCATCCGGTCTATCCTGTGCCTTCTTTTTGCGCCGAATCGGCCATGAGGTTGATATTTTTGAAGCCATGCCCAAATTGGGTGGTATGCTCAGATACGGTATCCCTGAATACAGACTTCCCAAAAAAGTATTGGACTGGGAAATTCAGGGAATTCTTGATTTAGGCATCAAGTCATATTCCCATGTTAGATTCGGGGTTGATTTTGGCCTTGGATCTTTAATGGCCTCTGGTTACAATGCTGTATTCTTAGGCGTTGGTGCCTGGAAAGATTATTCATTGGGAATTGAAGGAGAAGACTTGGACGGTTGTTTCACCGGTATTGATTTTCTGCAAAGAATGTCCAGTGGTGAAAAAATAAAACTGGGCCGGACAGCAGCCATTGTCGGTGGTGGAAACACCGCTGTAGATTGTGCAAGAACACTGTTAAGATGCGGTCTTGAAAAAGTCTATATGGTATACAGAAGAACACGCAAAGAGATGCCGGCCAATGAAGTTGAAATTGTTGCATCTGAAGAAGAAGGCATTGATTTTGTTTTTTTGGCTGCACCCACAAGGGTTATTGCCAACCAAGAAGGCCATTGCTGTCAGCTTGAGTACCTGAAAATGAAATTGGGCGAACCCGATGCCAGTGGCAGACGACGTCCGGAACCTGTGGAAGGATCAGAGACTTCTCTCCCCGTGGATATGGTCATTTCAGCGATTGGTCAATCTCCGGATTCCTCATTTAAAAATGCAGCACCCCATAAGAGAATAACAGAGTTAGAACTGACCAGATGGAACACCATTGACAATGATCCGTCCACGCTTCAGGCATCCATACCGTACATCTTTACTGCGGGTGATGCTGCCACAGGGCCTTCCCTTGTTGTTGACGCCATCGGTGGCGGACGAAGGGCTGCCCGATCCATTGATCTGTTTCTCAAAGGGAAAGCAGTTGAACCGGTTGAGCATTCTTTGCAGCAAAAACGGATTCGGGAGTCTATTTTTTCCAAAGTAGATGGTATACAGAAAAAAGCACGGGCAAAAATGCCTGAAATTCATGTGAACCAAAGACTGGATTCCATGATTGAAGTGGATCTGGTATTACCGGAAGAAGCAGCACACAAAGAAGCGGAAAGATGCTTGAATTGCTGTAGAATCTGTTATAATCCGGACACCGATTTTCCAATTGCAAATTAATTAAAGTAAAAAACGTTTATTTATAAAACTATAAAAGGGTATCTTCACAGATACCCTTTTATAGTTTTCATGATTAACCCGGATATTTTTTCTATTTCGCTACAAGCTATTTGCAATAGGCGACTACAGCTGAAAGTCCTGCAACTTGTAGTTAAAACAAATTCGACGCATGAAATACTCGGGTTAGAGCGAGCGAAAAAATGAAAAAAAAAGTTAAAAAAAAGCTAATTCTATTATCCATTATAATGCTGATATATTTGGCCGGCATGGCTTTTTTATACGATCAAATCTCTTCATTTATTCAATCACCGGCACGAAAAGGTGCAGCGCAAATCCTCTTCACGATTCATCCGGGGCAGAGTTTGTCCACCATTGCCGACAACCTTGAAAACAGTTCCCTTATCACCAATAAACTCTATTTCAAAATTTTTGTTCGATACAAAAAGTCCGGCACCCGGCTCCAGGCCGGAGAGTATCTGCTGTCTGCAACGCAAACGCCCGGGCAAATCCTTGAAACATTGCTGAAAGGCAAAGTAAAGCTCTATAAAATAACAATTCCCGAAGGGCTGAATATCAATGAGATTGCTCTCTTAATGGAGAAAAAAGGTATCTGCACTGCCAATACGTTTGTCACCCTTTGTTATGATCAAAATTTTATTAAAACACTGAATATTAAAGCAACTTCTCTGGAAGGCTATCTGTTTCCGGACACCTATTTTTTCCCAAAAAAAACTAAATGCCCTGACATTATTACCTCAATGGTTAACAATTTTAATCAAATATATACAAACAAATGGAAAAAAAGAACTGCCACCCTTGGATTTGTTATCCATGAAGTGGTCACCCTTGCATCTATAATTGAAAAAGAGACCGGGGATGCCTCTGAACGCCCCTTAATTTCCTCTGTTTTTCACAACCGGTTAAAAAAAAGAATGCGGCTTGAGAGTGATCCCACGGTAATCTATGGAATCAAAAACTTTGATGGCAATATTAAACGCAAACATTTAAAAATGCTGACCCCGTATAATACCTATCAGATAAAAGGTCTTCCTGTCGGCCCCATTGCAAATCCCGGTGCCAAGTCCATCGAAGCAGCCCTATATCCAGCAACCAGTGATTTTATATTTTTTGTATCCAAAAAAGATACCACCCACCAGTTTTCAAAAACCATTTTGGAACACAATCGGGCGGTGAGAAAATACCAGCTTAGAAAAAAATAAGCTGTTTAGTCGAATTGATCAAACTGCTTAATATAAACAATCATCGACCCGGAATTAATTTTCTTTTTTTTTTCCCATTCAAATGAGAGTACCTGGTCGTGTTGTTTCAATTCTTTTACCACATCTTCTACCACATCCGGTAATACAGCACCCATTTGCGAGTGAAGCCCTTTACCGACAATGATTCGGATGGTAAAAAATCCTTGTTGTTTGCAGCTGTTGATAAAGGATTTGGCTTTTATCTGGGCCCCGATTGATGTAAACCCGTGCAGGTCCAATTCCAACTCAACAGGCGGGTACCGTTTCAATCTCTTTTTTAAGGACATGGGTTTAAAAGATTTCTTCACCTTTTTTGAAGACTTTTGTTTATATGATTCCTTTAATAGTTGGGCAAAATCCATCTCGGTTTCCTGCTCATTACAATCCCGGTATGAAGATTGAGAATCTAATACCGGTACACCATGTTTATTGATGGATGTACTATCCTGCTGAACCTTATTTTCAGTTCTATTTTTCAGATGGTTTTCTTTTTCAAATTCTTTTAAAAAATCAGCATCTGAATGAAATATCGGCAGCTTATTTTTTTTCTTGTTTTTCGATCTTTTTCCCATGCCTTAACATTACTGCATCACCCAGATATTTACAAGATTTTCAACCCCTTTCACCAATTGACAAGACCCACCCTTGGTGATATTGTCTCGAATCATGATTATAGGAACCATTGTAGAGTACATAGATCAGCACAAGATCTTTTCTGCTGTTGTGTTGCAAGAAAAAAAAGGCAAACTCAAACTGCTCAATGAGAATAATCGGGAAGTCAATTTTTCCGAAAAAAGATTATCTCATACATCACAGGTATGTCTGGATACAACTGCATCCAGAGACTCAATGGTCCAAAACCTGAAAAACCTTACGCAACACCGCATAAAATTAGCTCAAACCATTGATATAAAGGAATTGTGGGAAATTCTGCATGAAGAGGCAGAAGAAATTGATATTTCAGCGATGACTTGTTTTTGCTTTGACCCACCGCTCACATCAGATCATGAAGCCGCTGTCATCCGTGCTTTTTTAAAAGACCGGCTTTATTTTAAATTTAACCGGATGATGTTCAGGCCATATACGCCAGAGCAGATCAAAGGCAAAAAAAGGCAGGCGAAAGAAGCAGAAAAAAAAGAGATCCTGATAAAGAATGGTTTGGAATGGATTCTTAGTCTTATCAATAATAAAAATGAGGGTTCCTCTAAAGTTGATAACAAAACAATCAATATTTTAAAGAATTATTTTTTGTTCGGCACCGATTCAAACACAAGCCATATTGCCAAAGCCATTATTAAACAATCCCCCCTCAATTCGGTTGAACAATTATTCCCTTTATTCGTTAAATCGGGAGTTTGGAACATTAATGAGAACATCGATATTCTGGCCATGCAGATTCCGACCACATTCTCCAGGGATGTTCTTAACCAGGAAGATAACTTAATTACCTCGCCGATAAATTTTCTGGATGATCCAAAAAGGAAAGATCTGACAGATATCCCGCTGATTACAATAGACGGGCAATCCACCCTTGATTTTGATGATGCCATCAGCCTGGAAAAAACAGATACCGGTTATACACTCGGCATCCATATCATTGATGTGGATGCCTATATTCAATCCGGAGATATAATTGACCTTTCAGCAAGAGAGAGGGCAAGCTCTATTTACATGCCCGATGATAAGATACCCATGTTGCCCTCCAAACTATCTGAAGATCTGTGCAGCTTAAAAGAAAATGAAATACGCCCGGGTATAAGCACCATCATTCGGATGAACCGGTTTTTTGAAATTCAGGATTATGAAATTGTCCCCAGTATAATAAAAGTGCATACGCAAATGAGCTATGCCGAGGCAAATCTGCTTAATGGTAAAAATGACCCCATTACAAGCCTTTATAAAATAGCCACTCTGTTAAGGGACAAAAGACTGAAGGCCGGTGCGATTCAAATTACCCTGCCCGAGGTCAATATCTGGCTGGAAGAAAATGGTGAGATCGGATATGCCAAAATTGACAGGGAAAATCCATCACGGATGCTGGTTTCAGAAATGATGATTTATGCCAACTCCCTGATGGCTGAGTTTATTTCCTACCACAAAATACCCGCTGTGTTCAGGTCCCAGGCAGCACCCAAACAACGAATTTTCAATGGTATTGAAACGTCTTTGATTAAAAATTTCATGCAGCGCAAGCAACTCAGCCGTGCCATTATCAGCACCAGACCTGAAATGCACTCAGGTCTTGGCGTTAAAGCCTATGTTACAGCAACATCCCCGATTCGCCGTTACCATGATCTTTTAACCCAGCGCCAGATCAAATCGGTTTTTGGATATTATAAACCCTATTCAAAAAATGAGCTTGACAATATTCTCCAATCCATTTCAATCGCTGTGGCAAGTACCGGCCGGGTCCAGTTTGGCAGAAAAAGATACTGGATACTCAAATATCTTGAATCTGTTAAGGGAAAAGAGTTTGAAACCATGGTGATTGACAAATATAGAGATTTTTATACTGTATTGATAAAAGAATTCATGCTGGAAGCAAAACTGCCGGCAAGCGGATTAAAATTTTCAAACGGAGATATTGTCCGGGCGACTATCCAGCATGCCGATGCCAGAAGAGACCAATTGTCTTTGTTTGTTTAAACACCGACTTTTCGATCAGCCAGGGTAACGCATTTAAACTTGGCATGATTTTTTATTTTACAGGTACTTATGCAAAACGACAATTCCATTTGTGTTTACCGTCAAACCGTAACCACCTGAAATCATTAATATGAAAAAGTTACATGCGGCCCTAAATAAAGATTAAACAAAATTTAAAAGGCAGGACCAAAATATTTTTGATCCAGCCTTTTTTTATTTCATCTCACATCATATAAAAATTGGTGTTAAAGTAAAAAATTTTAACTCTAGGGGATCGTTAAAAAATAACTTCACATATTCTGTTTGCAAAAGCCCCAAAAAGACTGGGCATTTTGCAAACAGAATGTGAAAGCAACGTGTTTCTTTTTCATTTACAGGAAACACTTGACTTAATTTTTGAGCCGACCCCTTAGTGCTTAAAACTTCTTTGTCCTGTATACACCATGGTGGCATCATTTTCATTGCAGGCTTCAATGGACTGGTAATCATTCATTGAGCCACCCGGCTGGACAACGGATTTAACGCCTTGTTTTAATCCGACATCAATACCGTCCCGGAAGGGAAAGAAAGCATCGGAAACCATGGTTGATCCAATCAACCCCCCTTTAAGCTCTTTTACATCATTTTCAATTTGTGCTCTTTTGTCTTGGTCTGTCAAATCTGCAAAAGAGACGGCGTGTCTTTCAAAACAATACCGGTCAGCCAGTTTGCGATATGCTTTGTCCACGGCAATTTCAGCAACGCCGACACGGTCCTGTTCACCCGTACCAATACCCACGGTTACATTGTCTTTTACATAGATTACAGAGTTGGATGTGATGCCGGATTCAACCAGCCATCCAAAAAGCATGTCTTCATATTCCCGGGGTGTAGGTTGCCGAGTCACTGAAAAAATTTCGCCTTTATACTCGGTGGATGCCATAACCATATCTTTTTGGGATAACGTTTGGGGAACAAAAGACCATTGAGCAACCATGCCGCCATCCATCAGTGTTTTAAAATCAATCACCCGATCGCCAATATAAGTTTGCAGTTTTTCAATATTATTAATACGGATCACCCGCAGATTTTTTCGTGCCCCTAAGATATCAACAACCCCCTCTTCAAATTCAGGTGCCACAACCACCTCGGCATATTGATCGGCAATGGCCTCGGCCGTTGCTTTATCGACAGGTTTGTTCAATGCGATGCATCCGCCAAAGGCAGCCACACGATCTGCCATATAGGCTTTAGCATATGCTTCTTCAAGACTTGAGGCACGGGCTGCACCGCAAGGGTTATTGTGTTTAACAATTACCGCACAAGGAGTATCGGTGAAATATCGAATAATGTTTAACGCATTGTCTGCATCGGTGAGATTTGTTTTCCCCGGGTGTTTGCCCGATTGCAGCAATTCAATATCAGACACCAGGTATTTACCGGCAGTAATGGTTGTTGCATCGCCCAAGGCCAGATTGCCGTTGACCAATCGATATAAGGCGGCTTCCTGTCCCGGGTTTTCACCATACCTTAAACCTTTGTTCACGCCATCAATAACCCAGGATACTTTTTCATAAAACAGGGTTTGACGATTATCCCCATCAACAAACGACACTTCAAGATTCGGCGTAAAGTGGTCATCCATAATTGTTTTATACATTTGTTTAAGATTTTTAGACATTGTTTATTCTCCTGATTGATAACATGATTTAACATCATTAATGGATTGGCTCCCAAGAAAATCCGCGATGGTTTTGTCATAAACAGCTGTATGCTCAAAGGCTTTTTTTGCAAGATTGTAACGATCTTCAAGGGTTAAGGCACCACCGGTTTGTTTTAAGCGTTCAACAAGCAATGGATAGGAGGATGGATCAACAACCGATGCCACCCGAATGAAATTTTTGGCTGATGCCCGAATCATGGTTGGCCCGCCAATATCGATATTGCCCCGGGCATCCTCACAGGTCACCCCCTCTTTTGCTATGGTTTCACTAAACGGATAAAGATTTACCACTACCATATCAATTGGCAAAGCGGATGTACGTTTTAAATCAGCCTGATGGGCATCATTATAGGTCTCGGTTAAAAGGCCCAGATATATTTTAAAATCAAGGGTCTTTACCAACCCGCCCTGGGTTTCAGGCTGTCCTGTGTACTCTGATACCTGTTTTAAACAATTATCTGCTTTTTCACCCAATATCTCTTTAATTTTTCCATATGTTCCGCCGGTGGACAAAATCAGGAGTTCCGGGTTAATGTCAAGCAATGCAGGCAT
>JAKIUJ010000271.1 GCA_021647625.1 Desulfobacula sp. | reverse complement strand
CGGATTTTATTGTTTTCTCAAGAGTTTCAACATCTTTAACATCCGGAAGATCCATTAGTCTCACCAAATACGAAATCGCATTTTGTTTTTCAAGATATCCATTCTGCACCTGGACCTGCTCTATCATTTTTTTTGTTAAGCCATCACGTTCGGACCTATGGGTTAAAGTATCAAGCTCTTTTTGTCCCTGTTTTATTGCTTTTTCTATTCTTTGAAACTCCAGGAAATTTTTCATTGCGATCCGTACAACCGTGGGGGTGTCTTTGCTTGACCGAATATTTTTTACCATGACATCACCCGAAGAAAAAATCCTTGAGTTGATTACATCCGCATGTGGCGCAGTCAAGCCTTTATCGGTAATAATTTGCGCACAGGTCACTTTTCCACTGACCAGCAGTTTTCCCTGGGTCACGATCCGGATCGAGGATTGCATATTCTCATGATCTCCGATATTGCCATCAATTTCGATATCACTGGTTGCGGTGACATTTCCCAACACATCCCCTTTAATGATGAGTGAATGACAGGCAATGGCTGCACCGGCTAAAATATTACCGGACACATTAAGATCGCAACCCAAATATTGATTTTCAGTCTCTTTGGTAATATCCCCTTCAATCTGTTTTGTTTTTATCCCTGTTTTGACTGGAATAACAAAAAGCGTTCTGTTTTCATATATTTGCGGCCTGCCGTCAATCACAGCGATAAATTCATTATCTATTCTCACAACACCTTCCCCGCTGTTCAACATGGCAGAAGCATCCTGTTCAATACTAATGGGATGACCGAATACGTCTTTACCAGGTGTGCCCGGAACAAACGGAGTCACCGTGGCAAGAATTTCATCTTTTTTCACCAATACCCCATCTTTAGCTGCAATGTCATTTTCAACGGTATCTGAAATGGTCTCGAATGCAAATTCAATTTGTTCTTTTTTTACTATCACCGGAGCAAGGCCCAGAGCAATTTTTATTTTTTTGCCGGGGTATGTTTTCTTAAACAGGCCGGTGATCTCTTTTTTGCTGCAAACACCATATTTTATTCCTGCATTTGCAAGCCAGTTTACAACATCCCCGGCATTAATTTCGGGGGTATTCCTACGCTTTTTTAAAATAGTTGCCGACAGTTTATCATCAGACACACGCAACTCAAGAAACTGATCAAGCATCTTTATTGATTCTCTTTCAACATTAAAGGCAAATACTTTTTTTTGCAGATTCATCCGTTTTGCTTCAAGTTTTTTCTGAATTTTCAAAATCACCATGGTTTGTTTATCAGACAAATCATATAATTGTTCCAATATTTCCCCTAAATACCTTTTCTTGCCTTGTTTTTTTGCCTCCTTTTTTTGAAATTTCAATGCTTGATTCAATTGATCGGTAGTGATTAACTCTTTTTTTACAGCAATTGCTCCGAACCGTTTATTTATCGCCAGTCTTTCCATTTCGCTGGCGGCAATAGCGTTCAAAGCATCGGCTAAAAATTCATCCCTGATTCGATCCTGGGTAAGTAGTATCGCTGTTTTATTGGCCTGGGTAATTTCATTGTTATTCTCCAGGATATCTCCGATCTTAACGCTTTTTTTTCGTTGCTTGAAAATCTCTACCTGAATCATGAGGGCTTTATCTATTTTTTCCTGGCTGACGAATGCATTGGCAACACCGACTCTGCCGAATTTTTTATCCAGCATTAATGTTGATATATGCTTTTTTACAGCAAACAAAAATTCTATTTGATCTTTATCCAGAATTTTTTGCAAATACAAAAACCGGGCAATGGATATCTTTGGATTTTTTTTTGAGTGTTCAAGAATTTGCTCCAGGGCTTGTTTTTCCTGGGACAGAGTGATCATTTTACAACTTAGTGCCAGCTCTAAAAGTTCTATACTCTCCTTTTCAATCTTTTTTTTGGTTTTTAAGGTAACCATTGACCGCCAACTTTTTTATGAAAATTTAATTTATTTTTTTTCATCATTGAGTACCAAAGAAATCATATCATCTATTGATCGCTTCAACCCGGGTATCCTGCTTGCACTTTTGCCTGCCACATTCAAGTTATTAATTTGAAACTGCGGCATCCATGTTCGCAGTATTCTGGCTGGATTTTTCTCGGTTTCAAGATCGATATGAAGCCAGGGTTTTTTATGTGCTCTGGCAAAATTCATTGAATCAGCAGCACTGGGAGTAAGCATGCCAAAGGAGAAAATAACTGTTCCATCGGCCTCCAATACTTTTTTTTCCACATCGCCATCGTTTTCCTCTTCCACCTTTGACAAATCAATCAAATCGGTCAATTGTTCATTGATCTGGCTGAGTCTCTTGTCACTACAGGCTTTTTTTCTAATGGTTTTAAACGTATCAACGCCGGCACCGGTAATCGCAGCTGTCAGATTTTCAATGGTTTCAATCAGACGTTCAAGACGTTCACTCATTTGCTCAAACTTTTCCATATCCATGGGAGGGCCCGCCATGACTTGCGGTGCCTGATCAGAAGCATTGGCACCGCCGAGTTTAACCCGAATTTCTTCTTTTGTCATTCCGCTGTTCTGATAGTACCCATAAATCTTTTTCGCCAACTCTTCTGCCTCGGGCGGATATTCTTTAACACCTTCATGCTCCACCGGATCTGGGAAAAATTCTTCAAACCGGTTTAAATATTCACGGATCGTACTGGAAGAAATATCCAGCGTTTTTGCCATTTGAGCAATTGACTTCATATCATTTTCCCAAAATAGATTAAAAACAAATTCCGACGAAATATATCATCGTGTTATAGGTGGTGATTTTTTTGAAAGTTATACCTGAATTTATATTAAAAAACGCAACTAAATTCAATGATTATTTAATGCCTGAAAAAAACTTGAGAAAAACAATATAACATTATATTATAGAGTCATCATTTATTCGGGTCTCCTAAAAAAGACTCTGGGTTCAGCAGCGAGAGGCCCGACAAGACTATAAAACAAAAGAATGAAACATCCTGAGCCGTATACCTTTTTTGGAGAGTTCCAATGGCAAAAAAATTTGATCATACAGTTTTGATCGTTGATGATGAAGCACAGGTGGGCAAAGCACTGGGCCGTCTAATGAAAGGCGTTGGTGCAAAATACGTGTACATGGAATCCGGGCAGGCAGCGCTTGATAGAATCAAATCTGTTTCCAAACCCTATTCCCTTATTTTATCGGATCAGAGAATGCCACAAATGGAAGGATCTGTTTTTCTGGAAAAGGCAAAGGAAATCGCACCGGATACCATCCGCTATCTTATTACCGGCTATGCCGATGTCGATGCGATAACAGATGCGGTAAACAAGGGTTCCATCCACCGTTACATTGCCAAGCCCTGGGATAACCGTGTGTTGCAGGAAATTGTCAAAACAGGGCTTGAGCAACATGAATTAATCATGGAAAACCATCAACTTTTCGCCCTTGCCAAAGAGCAGAATTCCAAATTATACAAGATAAATACCGACCTTAAAAAAAGTGCTGCAGTTCATCAAAAAGCCATCATTCAAAAAGACAAACAGATAAAAGAGCTAAAAAACCGCTTGGACAAAGGGTTTGAAAACAGGAACTACATTAATGAAATAGAAATTTTATTAAAAGAGCGCCGGCTTTTAAATAAAGACAAACTCAATTCATTATATGTGGCCACCATTTGCGAACTGTATGAACAATTCCAGGATATTGCGACCAGAAACGGATTCGAAATGCCGGACAAAATCCCAGCGGAAAACATTCCAGGAGAATAGCATGCCAGACAATAGCGAATATCCGATCCTGGTGGTTGATGATGACGAACCCATCATAAAAAACATGCGACGTATCCTGCGCAGGAAAGGATTCACCAAGCTGGTTTCCGCACTTAATGGTGAACAGGCTGTCAAGCTTTTGGAAACCGCTCAACATCCTTTTTTTTTAATCATGTCGGACATGCGTATGCCGGGACTTTCCGGAAGTGAATTTTTGGAAAAAAGCATTTTGCTCAGCCCGGAATCCAGACGAATATTGCTCACTGGATACTCTGATTATGATGCCATTACCGATGCCGTTAACCGGGGTGAAATCCATCAATACATTGCAAAACCCTGGGACAATGATGACCTTTTATTAAGAATTGCAGGTGAACTTGAAATCTATAAGAATTTTCAGGAAAGAAAGCATTTATATAATGTGACCAAACACCAGAACGTCAAATTATTTGACCTGGCATCAACCCAGAAAAAAGAACTCAAAAAATTTACCCTGGCCTTGGAAAATCGCAAAGAAGAAGTAGACATGCTGGTTCATGAGCTGAAACAAGCAAAGGAAAAAGCTGAATTCAAAGAAGTTTTTTTAGGCCTTGATGAACTTTTATCCAGAACCATCACCAT
>JAKIUJ010000030.1 GCA_021647625.1 Desulfobacula sp. | reverse complement strand
TAAAAAACGCCACGCACAATACCAGTCTTTTGGATAATCGTCCGGCGGATAATCGTCCGGCGGATAATCGTCCGGCGGATAATCGTCCGGCGGACATCCACAATACACCGGGTTTCAATTCTCTTATCCATTGCCTTTGCAAAATACGCATACTCGACAAGCCCCGCCGACCTGCATGGATAATCATCGAGCTTTCTTGCAGACTGAACTGTGCAATCATTCATTTGCAATACAAAACTTTTTGGGCTCTCGTCAACAATAAGATTGTTTATTAATGAATGAATACATCCTGAAATTTAACGCTTCTTGTAAACATATCAATTATTAATTGAGCCTTATGCGCGCTGCCCGGATCATCAGGCCCCGACACATTATCTGCCATGGATTGCTTTTCCTTATAAATTTTGATTTACTGCAACAGTGAAAGACGCATTCAGTCACCTTAGGGTCGGCTCAAAAATTAGTTCACATTCTGTTTGAAAAATGTCCAGTCCCTTTGGGACTTTTGCAAACAGATTATGTGAAGTTATTTTTTAATGATCCCTTAGTATAGGGGGTTTTCCTTGTCAAGGCTGGTTCATAATACAGCTATAATAAAGCTTTGGTGTATTGATAATAAAACTCTTTCATGATATATTGGTGCTTTAGCTCTTTATAGTCGTTAATATATTTATATTGTCGCATTTAAGGTTTTAGCAAAACGACCAAATTCAATATATTTACTGGCTGACCGAAAACTCGTGTTTGGGCGAAAAGTTGCCCATATGCAAGGCGCAAGAAATGCTGAAACCGGAGTGTACTATAGTACACGAGGATTTCAGGATTTTGCAGCAACGAAGCAGATGGACGCTGCCGACGGGTGAGTTTTCGTTCAAACACTATTCAGGAATTGATAAAAATGACTGTCAAAATACATATCCATGTTACCCATCGTCAACACACCAACGGCCGGGAAACGATTGAAGCAGAAGGTTCAACTGTTGGCGAAGCCTTAGATGATTTCATAGGCCGATATCCTGGTATTAAAAAAGAAATTTTTGATGAAAAAGGGGCGCTGCTTCATTATATAGAGATCTATTTAAATAAAAAAAGTGCCTATCCGGGAGAACTTGAAAAGCAAATTAAGGATGGCGATGATATACAGATCATTATTTTTCTTGCCGGTGGGTAAAAGCCAAGAAGACCGAATTTGTCGGGCTTTTTTCAGTTGATTTTAACTGCAATAGCAGATAAGATTTCAAAATAGGTAAGGTACAAAAACATAAATAAATTGTCCATTGAAATTAAATGCTTTTTGGCTGACCCTCTTGCAGAAATACCGATGAATGGCTCTTGCTCACTATATATTGTAGGTCATGATTGTTACAATACGAGATATAGTGGGATCAAGCCATAATATATTTTATCTGCAAGAGCCTCGGATGTTTTTAATTTTATACCGGGCCTAAACAATTTGTAAGCGCAACCAGCTCCAACCATAAAAGGAAAGCTTAGGGTGGAAGCCGAATATCAGCATAAAATACTTGTCGTAGATGATGACGCTCAAGTTGCTAAGATTATTGGCAAACAGCTTGAAGCCGAGGGAGTAGAGGTTGTATTGGCAGACAGCAGTGAATCTGCACTTAAACGGATCAATGAAAATCAAAAACCTTTTTCTCTGATCATTTCCGATCAGCGTTCGGATGAAATGCAGGACACTATGAGTACCACAGGTACTGTGGGCACTGAATTTCTTAAACAGGCAAAAAAAATAACGCCTGATTCCCAACGATTTCTTTTAACTGCCTGTTCAGATATTGGAATTATCATCAATGCTGTAAACAAGGGTTGCATCCAGCGCTACATCAGCAAACCATGGGACCGCAATTTTCTAATCAAAGCCGTTCAACACGGCCTTAAACGATTTGAGCGCTGCCTTGAAAATGACAAATTATTAGGACTTGCCAAGACCCAAAATTCAAAACTGTATGAGCTCAATTGTGAGTTGATGGAAAAGACCCGGGCCCACAACAATGAAAGTCAAAAACTAAAAAAAGAGATTGAGAGGCTTGAAAGTTTAATTGCTAACCTCACATGCACAGGCCAAATCAAACAGGCTGATGTTATTGATCAAATTGAGGATATCATCAAAAATGACACCGGGATTGATACCGAAAAAATGACACAGCTCTTATTTGAAACCATCCGAATTCTTTACGATCAATTTAACGAGATTGCGACTCGAAACGGTTTTGAAATGCCGATTCCAAAAGATGGCACCCCATGTTAGAAAAAAAAAGGCCCCGGGTCATCCTTTTAGAAGATAACGACGCTGTTTTGCAAAGTGCAAACACCATTCTTTCCAAAGAGGGCTGGGATGTTACCTGTGAACAGGTTTCAAAAAATGCACTGCAACTTCTCAAACAATCAAAAGACGGACCATTTGCATTATTTATCAGCAATTATAAATTACCCGAAATGGAAGGCGATGATATTCTCTGGCAGGTCAAAAAAATTTCGCCGCTAACCCAGAGAATGCTGATGATTTCCGCCCAGGAGCCCGATATCCTGATCAATTCCATCAACAAAGCCGAAATCAATGCCTGCATCAATACCCCATTTAAAGCAGAGGACCTGGTCCATCAAAGCAGAATCTGTTTTAAACATTTCAAACGTGAGGTCAAACGACAGCGGCTCAAAAGGATTACCGCACATCAAAACAAACAAATGTTCAAAATAGCCCGGGGACTCAAGAAAAAAGACCGTGCATATCAAACACATCTTGAAGGGAAAAGAGCACAAGTTTTAAAATTAAAATCAAAGAAAAGGGAGGCTGAGAACACGAGCAATATCAATTCAAATATCTCTCTTTCTGCAATCCTTGATCACAAAAAAATAAAACCCACACCTGAAAATTTCGAAACCGAATTTATAGCTGCCTGTCAAATGCTTCAGTCCCTGTTTGACAAGGTAGCAAACCAAAACAATACTGATCCAGTCCACATAAGTATGGACAAACTATTTTCGCCGGACTCAATAGAGAACCAATCGAAAACAGATACTAAAGACTCTGATATCCAAAAGGAAGGGCAATCGGATGCAATGGATGAAGACACACAGAAGCCTTCTTTGAAATCCACCCCGGAATCTACAACGGATAGTCCGGAAAAAGACTCTATAAAAAACAATCTTCAAGAAGATAAGGCCACATCAAAACTTATCGACAATATCCTTAAATTCGCACTGACTCAAATCCGTGATATCCAACAAGATACGCAATCCCCTGATTCCGATACCTGCATACAAACCGATGAGAACTGCATTGACGACACCCAACACCCGCTTGACACACTTTTCGAAATTTCGATATCTGAAAATCAGACAAAGGCTGAAATCAAAAGAAAACCAACCTTTGACCCGGATTGCCCGCCGTCCCTTTCTGATATTCTGGATTGGCTTTCTTTAAAATTAATATCATATGGCATCCTTGAAAATGAGGCCATTGAAACCTGGCTGAAAAAACCCTCCGTTGACGAAATCACAATAGCAAAAGGTGAAGCCCCGGTTTTTGGACAACCGGGCATTATCACCTATCAGTTTGAAACCGATTTTACCAATCCAGGCAAAATCCATGAAGACGGGACTATTGATTTCAGAGACAGAGGAGATATTCCCTATGTTAAAAAAGGGAAACTGCTCGCCCAAAAGATACCGGCCAAACAAGGTAAACCCGGTATCAGCCTGTCAGGGATACCTATCCCTGTGGAAGATGTCGTTGATACGGTATTGGCACAGGGTACCGGTGTCACCGTGTCTGAAGATGGTCTGTCCATCTATGCCGATATTGATGGCCAGCCCCATGTTGATTCCCTTGGCGCTGTATCTGTGAGTTCAGAACTGGTCATAAAAGGAGATGTTAATTTTGAAACTGGTAATATTGATTTCAACGGCAATATCATTGTTAAAGGCATGGTGAAAGAAGGCTTTACGGTTAAGGGCATCAGTTTAACAGCCCAGGAGATAGAAGGCGCAACCATTGATCTTTCCGGCGATTTAAACGTCTGTGCCGGAATCACGGATGCCAGGATCTGTGCCCAGGGCAATATCCATGCAAAATTTATAAACAATTCCAATATTATGGGATTTGGGGATATATTTATTTCAAAAGAAATTATTGACTCTCAAATTCTTTTAAGCGGCTGTTGCCAAAACACCACAGGCCACATCATCTCCTCGAAGATAACGGCTAAATTAGGCGTGGAAGCTGGTAAAATAGGCACAGCGGCTTCAACGCCATCCCATTTTATTGTTGGTATTGACGAACATGTTGAAACCATAAAAGAAAAAATTGATAAATCCATAGAAACATCCGTCAATAAATCAAATTTGCTCAAAGACGATATTAAAAACCTTGAAGACCAGGACCAGTCCCTTTATCAGCAGATCTCAGAAAAAGCACACATCCAGGATCGGGCCCAATTGGATATAAAAGAAATTAAAGAATCATTGCCGGATATTAAAAAATCCAGGGATATGATAAAACTCACCCAGGCATCCAATGAAATCAAAAACCTGGTTGAGAAAGCCAAGACTGCTGAAAACGAGTTGAATGTTATTTTTGAAAACCAGGATAACATTGCCCGCCGAATTGAACAGATAAAAAACCAGCTTGCTCTTTTAGAAGAAAAAAATAAAGCCTTTGTTCTTGAAAAACGAGCCTTAAAAGAGTTTGCAAAAAAACATTCCCCTGTTCCCTTTATCAGTGCAGTTAAAACAATTGCCCAGGGGACTGTTATAAAAGGGCCCCATTCTTCTATTATCATTAGAGAAGACAAATCCGGATGCAAAATCCAGGAACTTGAATCCCAGCAAGAAGGCATACAGTTCTTTGAAATGGTTTTTTCCGACCTACATTGAACTGGCCATATTCAGATAATATTGTCCCTCTTTGGTTCTGTCACGTTTCATGCAGCCATTACCATAAATCACACATTTTTTTTTGAGTACAGCACTTGCCTTTTGCTCCTGGCCAACAGTCAGATTACCACTGTCTATCAGTGCCTTTAGTGAACGGATTCTAAATTTATCCTGGGAATGGAACAAGGAAAGCTGATCCTTATGTCCACCTTTTTTTATAGTATACGGTTTATCAATCAAAAAAATCGGAAGATCGCAACTTACCCTGAGCCACAAATCATAATCCTCGCATACGGTAAAGGCTTCATTGAAAAATCCTTTCATGTCAAACAATCGCCTCTTCATCATTACAGCCGAAGGGCTTACCAGGCAAAGTTTCAAGGATGGTTCAAATATCATTCCGGACGGTTTCTTGTGTTTTATTTTTGGATTCACCCTCTTCCCGTTCCTTATCCAGATCTCTTCTGTCTGGCAAATCATGGCATCGGGATGATGAATAAAAAATTCTACCTGGCAGGAGATCTTTTTTTGATCCCACTCATCATCGGAATCCAATAATGCGATCAGTTGGCCTGTACTCTTTTTAACCCCTGCATTTCTTGCTGCGCTGACCCCTTTATTTTGCTGTTTTAAAATAATAATTTGATTTCCATAGTTTTCAAGCAATTGGGCTGTATCATCGGTTGACCCATCATCAATAACAATCAATTCGATATTGGAATAATCCTGGGAAAGGACCGAATCAATTGCAGCCTTTATAGTCCAGGCACGATTAAATGTGGGTAAGATCACACTGACAAGGGGAGGCATAGGGTTTATCCACGCTCTAACATTGTTTTTAATCTCGTGACTGATTTTCTTATTCTGTCACCAGGGGTATTGCTTTCGCAACATTATAACTTTTATTGACCATATATTCTTTTACCTTAAATTTTCTTTGTTAACTCGCAACTTCAATGTGCCCCAAGCTCTTTTTCTATACGTTCGGCCAGGAAAATTTTCAAAAGAGATTGGTACGGGACATCTCTTTTGTTTGCCAAAAGCTTAAGTTCCTCTAACATTGACTCTGGAAGGCGAAGTGATATTTTTTTTACGGAAGGCTTAAGGTTTGAAAATGTGATCCTTTCTGCCCGATTCCAATTTATATATTCAGTTGAATCGTGAGTAGCCCAAAACTCCATTTCTTCATCTTCGTTCTTAAATTTAGGTATCCGCTTGCTCATTGTTATATCCCTCCCTTTCTTACGACTCATATCTCTTGCTGAAATGACACGAATAAGACTGTTTCTGACTGTAAATACAATAAATAGAGTTCTTCTCGAATCTGTTCTCCCAAGTGCATAAAACCTTTTTTCAGTCTTTGAGTGCATTATATCGTCTTGAACGACCAAAGGGTGATTGAAAAAGATTTGCTCGCACTCTGGGGAGTTGACTTTATGTTTTAGCCGGTTTTTATCTATATTCCCATTGTCCCAATCAAAGCCGATGTATTTACTTAATAGTCCCTTGTGTATTTTATTCATATATAATGTATATGCTCATGCCATACGTTTTGTCAAGGTGTGACGAGAATATACACAGGGTAAACGCATTTAAACCGTAACTACCTGAAATCATTAATATGGAAAAGTTACATGCGTTAGTTCCGAAAATATATAATAACTTACATAGATGGGTATAATTACCATCAATTTGCGTAGGGTATTTTTAAGACAAAGATAAGGACAATTTTTCTACGAATAAGAACAAAAGGCCCAACCATTCTACAATTTCATAACTTATTTTTTTTGCTTGCTTTTTTTTATGAAATAAAAAAGAATAAATGGCGTTCATTGTAGTAGTTATTATCCTTGACATCCGAAACCAAATCACTTAATGAAAGGCCTTATTTTACAGGTATAGTTTATCTATTAAGAGGACATTATGGGAAAAGGCAAAACTATCAAACACTTAATTGGCAAATAATGGTGTAAAGGGTGTGGTATCTGCATTCATTTCTGCCCTAAAAACGTGCTTGAATTTGACAGCCAGGGCAAAGCAGTTGCGGTACGATCCGAAGATTGCATCGCATGTAAATTGTGCGAACTTCGCTGCCCTGATTTAGCAATACAAATTTTAGAAGAACAGGAAGGGGAAAATGGAAAATAAGAATAATATCCGATTCATCCAGGGAAATGAAGCCTGTGTTGAAGGCGCGATCTACGCCGGCCTTGATTTTTTTGCCGGATACCCGATCACCCCATCCACCGAGATAGCAGAACATCTATCAGCACGGCTTCCTCAAAAAGGGGGAAAGTTCATTCAAATGGAAGATGAAATTGCTTCCATGGGAGCAGTTATCGGTGCCTCTTTAACCGGAAAAAAATCCATGACTGCGACATCCGGACCTGGATTTTCTTTAAAACAGGAAGCGTTAGGATATGCATGCATGGCAGAAATTCCCTGTGTCATCGCCAATGTTCAGCGCGGCGGTCCCTCCACCGGCAATCCAACCCATGTCAGCCAGGGCGATGTCAACCAGGCACGCTGGGGAACCCATGGCGATCATTCAATTATCGCACTGACCGCGTCCAACCACCAAGATATATTCAAAATAACGGTTGAAGCCTTTAATATGGCAGAAACCTATCGTTCACCGGTTATCATCCTGTTGGATGAAGCAGTGGGCCATATGCGGGAAAAACTGACCATTCCGGAACCCGGTGATATCCAAGTGGTTGAAAGGCTTCGTACGTCTGTAAGAAAAGGAATCGATTACCATCCGTATCTTCCCCGTGAAGATGACAGGCTGCCCATGTCTGATTTTGGCGGAGAACATCGATATAATGTTACAGGCCTCTTCCACGATATGTGGGGATTTCCAAACAACAACCCCAAAGTGGTCAGTGAACTATTGCGCCACCTGGTGGATAAAATAGAAAACAATGTCAATGATATCAACATGTACAAGGAATACTGGCTGGATGATGCAGAATATATCCTGGTTTCATATGGATCGTCGGCGCGATCCGCTATCCATATGGCAAAGAACAGAAGATCGCGTGGCGTAAGAATAGGCGTTCTTGAACTTCAAACCCTGTGGCCCTTCCCAACTGAAATGGTCAGAGAAAAATGTGCCGGTGCCAAGGCCACGATTGTTGTGGAAATGAATATGGGACAAATTGTCACCCAGGTGAAAAATGCCGTGGACAACCCAAACAATGTATTTTTGGCCAACCGTATTGACGGCCAACTTATATCACCCACCGACATAAAAACGGTTTTAAGAATGATTCAGGGTAAAGGGGTATAAAAAATGACAAACAAACCATTTGATTTTAAAGATTATATTCGTACACGGTTCTTTCCCCATATCTGGTGCCCGGGCTGTGGCCACGGTATCGTATTGGGATCACTTCTCAGGGCCATTCATGAACTGGGACTTGATAAAAGCGACATCGTCATGACGTCGGGCATTGGTTGCTCATCGAGAATTTCCGGGTATGTTGATTTCCACTCGCTTCACACGATTCATGGAAGAGCACTGTCCTTTGCAACAGGCGTTAAGCTTTCCAAACCAAATCTAAAAGCGATTGTACCCATGGGAGACGGTGATGCACTTGCCATTGGCGGGAACCATTTTATTCATGCAGCCAGACGAAATATAGATATCACAGCGATTGTCATGAACAATCGGATTTACGGCATGACAGGCGGACAATTCTCACCCCTATCCGGCAGCGGCAAAAAAGCAACAACAGCACCGTATAATACCATTGACAGAAATTTTGATGTCGCAGAGCTTGCTAAAAGCGCAGGAGCGACATTTGTGGCCCGGTCAACCGTATTTCATGCAAATGAATGCAAAAATCTGATAAAAAAGGCCATCTCCCATAAGGGATTTTCCGTTATGGAAATCTTAACCCAATGTCCCACTTACTATGGAAGAAAAAACAAAGAAGGGGATGCCGTCCAGATGATGGAAGGGTATAAAACCAATACAGCCAAACTCGGATCAAAAAAGCTTGAGAAAAACCCTGACCTGATTAAAAGAGGCATCTTTGTAGAAAGAACTGATATTCCTGAATACTGTGAGGCTTATGACAAAATTATCGAGACAGCAATGAAAGGAAAAGCATAATGGACCGTTTAAGATTGGTATTTTCGGGTTCCGGAGGACAAGGCGTGATTACGGCAGCCATTATCCTTGCCAAGGCTGCCGCGATATTTGAAAACAAAAATGCTATTCAGTCACAAAGCTATGGTGCCGCAGCACGTGGGGGTGCCACACGAAGTGATATAATTATTGACGATGCTGAAATTTTTTTTCCAAAAGTCATCCAACCCAATATTCTGGTCAGCTTAACCCAGGAGAGCTATAGCACATTTGCACCCATCATCAGGCCAGGTGGTTTGCTGCTGGTGGATTCCAAATATGTTACCATTGAAAAAAAGGTGGATGCAAAACATATTGCCCTGCCCATGTATAATACAGTGATGGAAAAAATTGGAAAACCGATTGTATTCAATATTTGTATGCTGGGAGCCCTGGTCGGTATTTCCCAACTGATACGACCGGAATCCATCATGAAAGTCTTAGAGACAACGATTCCCAAGGATTTTATGGACATGAATAAAAAAGCCCTGGATCTAGGTATGAAGATGGGTGAAAAAAACCGATATTAGCACGTCGACCCATTTTCTCTAATATCTGATTTCCAATGCCTGACCTATGATATTAATGCCTGCTTGAACTATTCTGTCTAAGCAGGCATTTTTATTTAACAATCAAGCATTTTATGCATTGCTAGGCATTTTTTACAGGTCCTGCCGGCGGGCGGGCTGAAGGGAAAAGATCTTCTATATTCAACCCCTTTATTTTTTTAAGGCAATCTGCCAATGCACTTTTTTCATCATCCCCTGCCCCCTGATGTTCAGGGCTTGCAACAATATTCACCAGATTTGGAACAGCAATATATTCACCCGCCAGGTGACCCTGGATTTTCTGATGAATATCAATATATATCATCCTTCCGCTTCGAATCAGGTTGTAGCGGGTTACTTTAGTTAAAATATCTTTTTGATGAAGATCCATTTTTTTTTACTTCTCCTTCACAATCGGTACAGGGTAAACGCATTTAAACCTGGCATGAATTTTAATCTTTTAATTTACAGGTACTTATGCAAAACGAGATTTTCATTTGCGTTTACCTTCAAACCGTAACTACCTGAAATCATTAATATGGAAAAGTTACATGCGTTAGCCCCCACAATCGGTATTAATACAAGTTTAATCAAATAACATTGAGTTCAAAATCCATGGCATCAGCCATATCAGCAGATGAAGCATATAAATCCAACCGCCACGGGTCAAGTCTTTTTAATTCCCGTTCCTAAGGGATCTTGGCTGTGCAGGATAACAATGAATGTAACTCCCTGTAGCGGTAAGGCTATGACACCAAGCATGCCTTTCTATTTTTTTTGTAATAATGGAAGAATTTCGTCCCCGGGGCAACAGATGAATATTTAGTGCTCAAATGCTATTTAATCGTATACCATTCAAATAGGAGAGACTCTTGCCCCATTTACCGATGGTGGTGTCTCCCCGGGACACCATCAGCAGCCTTTCAATACCAAATCCCATTCCAACCCAGGTATCCGTTATACCCCAGGCCGCATCAAGGGGGTGAGGTCCCATGGCTCCCGAGGCAACTTCAATCTTTTCATGGCCTGCCACAATGTCCAGGGTGCTCCCGTAGACTTTGGAATCTTCACTTTCAAATTGAAAATCCGTCAGGCCCGATGCTGCAGCAACAATAGAGGCCAGTTCTTCTAATCTGGCATGCCGGTCTTCTTTTGCAAGCCCCATCTCCACAAGGTTCAACATGGTAAATTCATAGTTATGCCGAGCACCGTCAGACTCATTGCGAAAGCAGGGTCCCATCTCAAAAAACCGGATGGGCCGGTGATTGAGCCGGCCCAGATCCATCATTAAACTATACAGATTGGGAGCAAGCATGGGTCTTAAACATTGTTTCTCATTGATCCAGCAGACCTGGTGAAAAAGGGGATGATTCTCATCAATGGTCATTTTTGCAAGCGCGGTTTTAGTGATGATTGTCGGGGTAGTCACCCGGTAAAACCCTTGGTTGTGAAGGGTCAAAGAAATTTTTTCCTTTAATAATTCAAGATGTGATTTTTTTCCCCGGGCAAGAAATTCCGACAATTTGGCTCTTTGGGATCGAACCTCTTTTTTTTCAATTTGTTGAAATAACTTGTTTCGCTCAACAGGAGTTGAAAAATTTACAGGACATGTTTCAAGATCCACGCCAAGCTCTTTAAGCCGCCTTGATTGTACACCTGTCCATGTTATTACATCACTCACCATAACCTCCTTTTACTATAATAGCGCCTGACCGAAAACCCGTGTTTGGACGAAAAGTTGTCCATATGCAAGGCGCAAGAAATCCTGAAACCGGAGTGTACTATAGTACATGAGGATTTCAGGATTTTGCAGCAACGAAGCAGATGGGCGCTGCCGACGGGTGGGTTTTGGTTCAAACACTATAATAGTCTCTTCATTTAAGAAGGCAGACTGCCATAGCTGCAACACCCAGTTCAAGTTTATCATGCACCAGTCGATCCTTTAAAATTCGGCAGCCTTTTTTAGAGACCCCCAAGGGGACGCCCGGTGCTGCAACAATGATATTATCTGACAGTATTGAATCCGGGATTGTGTTTTCAGATGGTGTAGCTTCCAGAACAAACTGATGAGTTGATCCATTAAACTCTTCTTTTTTTAATATCTTGATTTTATCCGGTCGTCCAAATTTTAAAAGCGTTTTTCCCAATGATTGTGCAACACTTAAATCTTCATCTGCCAGCGAAACCCGGGCACCAAAAGATAAAAATTTACGGGCGGCAGATTCCCCCACAGGACCGCATCCCATAACCAATACATCTTTGCCCCTGACCCCATTGGCCATAAGATCGATAACCGCGGCATACACCTGGCCCGTCATCTCGGTATTATCGGCCACAGACCGGGTGCCAAGATTGATTCCCACAAACCTGTGGTCATCTGCCATCATGATGGCATCGGCCCTGCTTTCAAATGCCAGGGCAATACCTGCGGTGTCCGCTTTATCAGACACCCGGGCATTGAAACCTAAAAATTGAACAATGGCACTAACGGTTTCGCTGAATTCGGGAATAACCCCCTGCCCTGCATTAACAGGAACGACATGAATACAAAAAGAGCGGGCCAGACGTTTTATCTCATCTTCATCCACACCACAGGTATGACAAGCGACACCCAATAAGGAACGGCCGGTTTTTCGAACCAGATCCCTGTCATACTGCTCAAGTGCTGAAGATATATCACAGATATCATAATTTTTTAAACGGGTCATTGCAGCCTTCCATTCATACAGAGCTAAGGCATGTAACTTTTCCATATTAATGATTTCAGGTAGTTACGGTTTGAAGGTAAACGCAAATAAAAATCTCGTTTTGCATAAATACCTGTAAAACAAAAAAATAAAATTCATGCCAAGTTTACATGCGTTTACCCTGCCCATTCATATTGCCCCTGATAAATTCAAGGATCTTTTCATAGCTCTCTTTTTTCCGGGTCATCACTTCATCCTTCCGGTTTCCGCAAAATATCATTGTGGACACCCATTGATTTTTTCCCGGCAAAAAGCTTGTAATGGCTTCATTAGCACCAAAAAATCCGGTTTGCAATGTCAATGGACCTTCTTTCCCCATGATATGCTCTCCTAAAACATCCAGTTTTGAACCTGAAACCCGGATATGCTCAACAATGACAAAACAATCTTTTTTTTTTTCAGAATAAGAAATCCGGGTATTTAAAAAAAGCGACCCAAGTTTTTCCACCATATTGATACCGGTTGACCAATAAACTGTCATGGGTGTCTGGCTGGGCAGTCTTGCATCAATTTCAAGCAGTTTAAGCTTGTTTTCATGGCGGATCACTTCAACATCCATGATACCTGTCAGGCATATCTTTTCTGCAATGGCAATTGCCATACGTTCAAACTTTTTAATCAACCCGGGTGATAACTGCGTTGGGGCAGTCACCCGCTTGCAGTCATAGCCGTCATCCATTTTAAGATCCGTCACCTGGAGGGCCTTATATTTTCCCGGAGAACCGATCACTTCAATGGAATAGGACGGCCCGTCCATATATTCCTGGACAATAAATGATTTAAGTTTCGATCGACTTGGAAACTTTAAAAAAAGTGATTTAAAATCACGAAACATCTCTACACCCTGGCTGCCGCTGGCCTGGTCCGGTTTAACCACAACCGGGAATTGACAATCCGGCCAGGATTTTGGCGTTGGAAGCCCCATGGTTTTAAACAGGATGTCAGATTTTTGTTTAGAGCTTGACAGGGTATAGGCATCCGGATCAAAAGCCAAAGGGATCTGCTTTATTCTAGCCCATTTTTTTGCTGCCATGAGTACATCCATATCTTCAATGGCAGGAAGAATCAGATCTATTTCGGGATATCCCGGTTCAAGGCATTGGGAAGGTATGGGATGCTCAGGGGTAAATTCAAATTTAATAAACCTGTCACACAGTCCTATTGCAGGTGCCGCCCGGTTTTTATCAATAACAAGGGTTTTCCATCCAGCTTTTTTAGCCAGATAAACAGCTTCAACACCCTGTAGTTTCCCCCCGATAACGGCTATCAGCATTGCATGGCTTCTTTTTTTGCCTCAAATCTTTTAACCGGGGATCTTTTTAACAGGTGCTGTCTCTCATTGATCCAGGACTGGTATGCTTCAGAACTTGCAGGAAAGAGCCCGCAGGAATTTAAAATAGGAATTATATGGTCCAGAGTTCTTTTTGCATCTTCAATATCAAGGGAATGATTGGCAACCCCTGCAAGGCCTTTTTGGGGTGGTACAATTGAGGTGACCACATTGGCACCTGCATCAAGCCTTTCTTTTAAGCCTGACAAACCGTCAACATCCAATGATGCCGGGATCAAGCAGTCCTTAAGAATCAGTCGCATGACGGCAATAATGATTCGCTCTTTTAAACTGTCCTGGGACGCTGCATTGCCCATGGGCGTGTTGGCCTGGGGAACAAAGGTCATCACACGGGCCTGGTCCGCCGATAAATCCCTCATCCATATGATGGAGTCTGCCAGATCATCCAGGGATTCGCCCACCCCCGTCATGATCCCTTCTTCAATCAGCATTCCCAGGCTCTTTGCCAATTGTTTTTTTTCAAGCCTTTTTTCAAACCCTTGCCCGTGTCGAAGATTATGATACAGATCCCGGTTATGGGTTTCCTGGTAACAGGCGTAAAAGGTTGTTCCGGCATCTGCCAGGTCCTTTAAAACTTCATCCGGCAGGATGCCAGGAGAAATCATCACCGGACAACCGGTTTCGTCCTGAACCGCCTTAACCATATTAACAAGGCCCTGGAAAGCATTCCGGCCAAAGGAACCAGGTAAATACAATTGCGGGTCCTCACCCATGGTCAGATCAATTAGATGCACTCCGGTGTCTGCCATATCCCTGGCTGCCTCAATAATCTGGCTTTTGGTTTTTCGATATCGGACAAGCCTTGTATTGGATCTTCTGTACCGGCAAAAATTACAATTATTTTGACAATGGGTTGAAAAATATAAAAACCCATAAAGAAAAATTTGATTCCCGAAATGCTGTCCACGAACCTGTCGGGCGGCTTTAAAAAGCTGTTGGATCTCATCCGGATCAGACAGCCCGAGAATAAATTTTATCTCATCTTTAGTTGCAGAATGTTTCTGCCCTAAATGATCTAAAATGTCTATCAGATTAAACCTGGCCCCGGTCATACGATTTTCCTTTGCACTGGACTATAATATTTGATGATTCACATCAATAAAGGCCGCACCTTTTTCCTGCCGGCTTTTCACATATTTGATAATATATTGGGCATCTCTTTTAACAACTGCTTCCTGAATTTTTTTTCGGGAGGTATTGATCCTTTCCCCAATGACTTCAAACATCTTTGTTAGCCTCCTGAAAAAATCAATTCACAAGTGTTTTGGCAAGCCGGGATGCCGAACCTGCATCCGGTGCAAAGCCATCGGCTCCGATCTCATCGGCAAAGGCCTGGGTAACAGGGGCACCCCCAACCATGATCTTTACCTGATCTCTCAAACCCGCCTCAACAATGGCATCGATTGTCTGTTTCATCATGGGCATGGTAGTTGTCAAAAGAGTCGACAAACAGACAATTCGGGCATCTTTTTCCTTGATCTGGGTCACAAAGTCTTCAGGACCTATATCCACCCCTATATTATGAACGGTCATACCTGCACTTTCCAGCATCATGCCCACCAGGTTTTTACCGATATCATGCAGATCCCCTTTGACGGTTCCAATAATGACATTGCTTCCTCCGACGGATTCACCTTCGCCCAGCAAGGGTTTTAAAATGGCGACGCACTCCCCCATGGCTTGTGCAGACATCAGGACTTCAGGGATAAACATATCCCCATTTTCCATTTTCCCACCGACAATATCCATACCGGCAATCAAGCCCTGGTTTAAGATATCTGCGGCCAACGTTTCCCTGGCCAATTCTGAATTTACAAGTCCCAGCAGTTTGTCCTTGTCACAGTGAACCAGAGCATCTTGTATCGCGTTAAAATCCGGCATTTTTATCTTCTCCCATTTTGTATTGATTTAAATTCTATTTTTTTTTCCGCAGATTCCGGAAGTATTATTTTTTCTTGTCTCTCTTGGCCCTCTTGCCTGATCATTATCATGTTTTGTTAAAGTGGAACCCTGGTGTCGCTTGAATAATGTTGCCGAATACTTTTCAAGTTTCCAATCCGGCACGCCGCATTTTGGGCATATTTTTACAAACCATTTATTTCTCAGCCACCGCACCGCCCGACTGTTCAAAGAGTTATTGATGATAAATTCTTTATTGCAATGTGTTGTTAACCTGGCTTTTTCCCCCATGATATCAATGGTTCGAATCCCATGGAGCTGACCTGTTCTCGACGGCCACAGCTTTATCCTATCGATGAGATTAAAAATGTGTACCCGTTTTCGATAATATCGTTTTTTAGGCGGTTGTGATTTTTTTTGTTCCGTTACCATGGATCATTACATTAATTATAATCGTTTATACCAGTCCATCAGTTGTTTGGCGGAGAGCCCGGGAGTCGCACCCGGCTGCATGGATTTAGAGTCCATGTGATCCCATCCGATCCACCCTCCTGTAAAAACTATAGTTTTTGTGTTAAAGCAGGGACAACATCAAAAATATTTCCGACAATTCCATAATCACATTTTGAAAAAATGGGCGCATCCTTGTCTTCATTGATGGCCACAATTACTTTTGAAGTCTTCATACCTGCAAAATGCTGAACCGCACCGGAAATCCCACAAGCAATATAAAGCCTTGGACTAACAGTCTTCCCGGTCTGCCCCACCTGGATGGTATGGGGAGCATATCCTGCATCCACAGCAGCCCTGGATGCACCCACAGCTCCGCCCAGTTTATCGGCACAGGCATCCAGCATTTCAAAGTTTCGGGCTGTCTTCAACGCCCTTCCACCAGATATGACAATTGGTGCTTCAATAAGATCCCGTTTACCGCCTGACTCTTTTTTAAGTTCAACTATTTTCATCCATCCCGGATCTTGTGCATCAGATTCAAAGGTCATGAGTTGACCCTCTGCAGGTGCTGTAACAGCTTCTATGGCATTGGGACGGACGGTACACAAAAACAATATTCCCGTCACCCTGAGAGTGGCAAATGTTTTGCCTGAAAAGTGTGATTTTACAGCTTTTTTCCCCGGGATATCCACTTGAACACAATCAGACAGCAATGGTTCATCAAGGATTGCCCCAATTCTGGCAAACAGATCTTTTCCCGCTGCACCGGCTGTTCCAAGAAGGGCATCTAAGCCATACTCTTTTACAGCTGTGACAAGTATCCGGGCCAAAAGATCCGGACTGATTTTATCATCTTCCACACCTTTTATACTCACTATATGATCCACACCATATTCTGCAAGTTTCTCCTTGAGACCTGAAGCATCATCCAGGGGCACTAACGCATAAATCTCCTGCCCTGCTGCTGCAGTCAAGACCCCGAGACTGGTTTCTTTTACCTGATGATTTTCAATTTCAATTAATACTCCTGTCCGATTCACAGTCTGAGCCATATCTAAAAAAATCTCCTTATAATACCTTTTCGTCTTCTTTAAGGACCCTGACAAGCTCAGTCACCTGATCGTCCACAGAACCTTCAAGCAGTTTAGCCCCGGACCGTTCCGGTACAAGAACAAGTTTTTCCATAAATATTTTACCTTCATCAACATCAATGCCAAGGTCAGATAATACAATCTCTTTAATCTCTTTTTTCTTGGCTTTCATCACCTGCATTACTTTTGGATACCTGGGTTCATTAAGTCCCTTTGTTACACCGATAACACAGGGAGAATTCATCTCAACCACTTGTTTTGCGCCACAGCCGATCTCTGATGTGACCCTTACCCTGTCATCTTCAAGACTCACATCAGACACATCATTTACTACTGGAACCCCAAGAGCATGGGCCAGGCGGTAAGGTGTCTGGAAACCTTCGGTATCCACAGATCCTTTTCCTGTAAAAATCAAATCCCCGAACCCGTCCTCATCCATGGCAGCCTTTAAAGCCTTTGCCGTAAGAGAGCTGTCTAAAAACTGGGAATCTGTCTTAATATGAATGGCCCTGTCCACACCCATGGCAAGCGCACTTCGAATCGTTGTTGAGGCAGCATCTTTGCCAACTACAATAACCACAACTTCCCCGCCCTTTTCTTCCACAATGCTGACAGCTTCTTCCAGGGCATACTCATCATAGGGATTTATAATAAACTTTACGTCTGAATCGTCATAGGCGTCTTCACCTGCAACCGTTATATTGTTCGCTGTATCAGGTACATGTTTTACACATACAAATATTTTCATTTATATTAACTTCCTTGTTATTCAATGTCTAGCATTTGATCTTTTTATTTTCCGAATCAAAAAGCGGTTTTATGGAAACCATGGCAGGATAAAGTTTGCCTGCAATATTGATCTCCCATTTTCCCCCAAAGATAAATGCATCATCAATCATCTCATCCGGTTCAAGCATGAACAACCCCACAGCGCCGCCCAGTGTATAGCAATAGGAACCCGATCTGACATATCCCATATTCTTGCCATCTCTTGTAATGATCTCAGCATGATACAGCAAGGGTTCCGGATCTTTCACCAGCACCTGGGCAAGCCTTCTTTTTAAGGGGCCTTTTGCTTTTTTCTCAATACAGGCCTGTTTGCCGATAAAATCAGATGCCTTATCCAATTTTACAGTAAAGCCAAGTCCTGTTTCAAAGGGGTCATCTGTGTTATCCATATCATGTCCGTAATCCCTGTAACCTTTTTCCATTCTTAAACTGCCCAGCGCCTTTAATCCTGCATGGGACAGGTGAAATTCCTTGCCGGCTTCAACAAGCATGCCATACACATGCAGCGCCTGTTCCGTAGGGATAAAAAGCTCATACCCAAGCTCTCCTATATAGGTCATCCGGCCACACAGCGCTTTGGCATATCCGATGGAAATCTCTTCAATATGCCGGTAGGGGAATGTCTCATTTGACATATCGGTCAGGGTAATTTTCTGCATCAGTTCCCGGGATTTTGGTCCCTGGATATTGATCTGGGCATAGGCAGAGGTCATATCCGTTACAAAGGCATGGCTGTCATCTGGAATATTTTTCTTCAGCCAGGTCTCGGCATGCCTGTGCATGGTATCTGTTACCACCACCAGAAATTTCTCTTGTTCCAACTTTGCAACGGTCAGGTCCGCTTCAAGTTTTCCATATTTGTTCAACCATGGCGTATATGTCACCCGGTTAAGCTGGCTGTTAACATCATTGGCAGAAATATAATCTAATACCTTTCCTGCATCACGGCCCTGCACCAAAAATTTTGACATAAAAGACATGTCCATGAGGATTACATTTTCACGACCTGCCTTATGCTCTGCTTCCCAATTGACAAACCAGTCATCCCTGCCCCAGGTATGTTTCTCAATCGTGACTTCACTTCCTTTTAGTGCAAACCAGTCTGCACCTTCCCAGCCGCTGACATCTTTAAAATAGGCACCCTGCTCTTTTAAACGATCATAGATGGCAGATTTTTTGGCCCCCCTTGCGGTTTGCATGGATTCGTAAGGATAATGACATTTATAGACCTTACCGAGGGATTCAACGGTTCTGTGTTTTCTATAGTCGTGATTATTCTGATAGGTGTGCAGACGGTCAATATTAAAGCCTGTGATGTCTACTTCCGGATTTCCCGTCATAATCCAGTGCGCCATCATGCGGCCCAGCCCCGGCCCCATAATAATGCCCACAGAGTTTAAGCCTGCGGTCACAAAATAATTTTTCAATTCAGGTGCTTCACCGATAATGGCAGAAAGATCCGCTGTAAAGCTTTCCGGACCGCAGAAAAATTTTTTCACTCCCAGTTCCTCTGTGATGGGTACTCTGGACATGGCTTTTTCCAAAAAAGGTCCCATTCGATCCCAGTCCGGCTCAATCTCACCAAAAGAAAAATTGTCTGGGACCCCATTAAGCTTCCACGGAGCGCAGACTGGTTCAAACAACCCTATCATAAGACCGCCCACTTCTTCCCTGTAATATCCATAATGGGATGGATCTTCCAAAATAGGCATATTTTCAGGAATATCATCTATTTCTTCGGTGATCAGGTAATAATGCTCGGCTGCCTGGTTTGGAATATTAATCCCATCAACCTCACCAATCTGGCGGGCCCACATGCCTGCACAATTGACAACCACATCCGCTTGAATATCTCCATGAGTGGTTTTTACGCCTGCAACCCGGCCATTTTTCTTGATAACCCCTGTGGAGGCCACACCCTCAATAATATTAACACCTTTGTTCCGGGCGCCTCTGGCCAATGCCATGGTGCCGTCAACCGGGTTTACCCGTCCGTCCTCTTTTACATAAAATCCTGCAAGCAAGTCGTCTACTCTAGCTAAGGGGAAAAGATCTTTTATCTCCTGTGGGGATATTTCATTGACATCAATCCCGCAATACCGGTTAAATTGTGCCACACGCCGATATTCTTCCAACCGATCTCGATTGCTTGCAGCCTCTATAAATCCAACCGGGGAGAATCCTGTTGACAATCCGGTTTCAGCTTCCAGGCGGTTATAAAGATCCCGGGCATACAGCCGCATTTCACAGGCTGTTTCAGATAAAGAACCAAAGGTGACCATCAAGCCTGCTGCATGCCAGGTCGTTCCGGAGGTTAATTCATCCCGCTCCAGAAGCACCACATCTTTACATCCCATATGGCCAAGATGATAAGCGATAGAGCAACCGATGATACCACCACCAATAATTACAACATTGGCGTTTTCCGGTAGATTTATATTCTTCTTTTCCATTAGTAGTCCTTTTTAAAACACATTATTTAACTTGGGATTCAATCCCCATTTCTTTTTCAGTATCTGCAACAATTGATCGAATCTTTGCCATTACTTCATCGGAAAGCGGATCTGGTATATGATTCTCAAGAATATACCGGACCTTTTCCATGGCCCTGTCGTATGCAGTTTTTGATCCTGCTTTTTCCCAGTTCCCTCTCATTTTTCGGTCAATCAACTCCGGTGCTGACTGACTTCTCATATATTTGAATGTGTGTTTGTGCATGAGATGATCTCCGCCCGGTCCTATCTCCTTGATGGGATCGATGGCAAGAGTTTCGTCATTCACAGGAACACCCCCAATCGTATGTTTAATCATACGCGCAAACTCACAATCTAAAACCAGTTGGCCGTAATCAAAGGTGATGCCGCTTTCAAGCATCCCTGCACCGTATATCATATTGGCACCTGCCAATGCGGGTATAAGTCCGGTGAGTGTCTTTTCATGGCCAGTCTGGGTATCTGATATTTTAGAATCGCCCTACTGACCTGCCACATAGCTTGGCAAGGCATAGTACCGGGCAAGCCGGGCCACTGCCCCGCTGATCACTGCACACTCGGGTGTCCCCACACTTGCCGAAGCCAGTTTCAAATCCATGGCGGTTGTGGAGCTGCCATAGATCACCGGGGTCCCTTTGCGTGTCAGCTGTGCCAGGGTAATGCCGGACAGCACTTCCGCATTATGATTCACAAGGGTTCCGGCCAGGGTTACAGGGGAAGTCCCGCCTGCCATGGCCATGGATAAAATATTACAGACCACATTGTTCCTGGCCGCTTCCATGATAATTTCACAACAATCGGAAATCAATTTTAAAGGACTGACAGGACAAGTGGTAAAGGAAACAAGGGGACGTGCTTTGAATTCTTTAACACCGCCTGCAATGACTTCACCCATCTTAATTATTTTTCTTAAAAATCTGCCGTTCCCCGGACCAAAGGCACAATGCTTGGTGGTATTGGTCAGATAGGCTTCTGCATTGTGAAGCGGTACGGTTTCCTGGTCTACATCATGTGCCCCAAGTGCTTTTTCACAAAAATCGATCTCGGGCAGATAATCAATCACCTTGGCTGAATCAATTAGATCCTGCTTTACAGGACTTCTGTTTTCACCGGTATAGGGATCATTGACCATAACACCTTCACTAAAATTGGTAAAATGAACCCGGGTGGTCTCCAGGACAATGTCATGTTTTGGATCACGACCATACAGCACAACCTTAGGAGGCGCTGACCGGATGGCATCTTCCACCATATAGGGGGAAATTTTTACAATCTTTGTATCGCGTTGAACTTGGGCTCCACCCTCCTCAAAACGATCCATGGCTTCTTCGTCTTCCACAAAGATACCGGTTTCGCTTAAGACTTCAAGGGTTCCATAGTGAATCTCATCCAATTCATCGTCTGTGAGGATATTGAGACTCAATCCGGAGCCAAGTTGCCTTCCTGCATGAAATTTTCGTTTCATATGGTTTACACCTCGCAACTTTACATTAAAAATTCTGGCATCCTTTTATCAAGATTGTGAAAAGGATGCCATTTACCTGTTGCTACCAATTAAGCAACATTTCCACTTGACATTTCTACAGAACCCTATTACGTTTGTCAACACAAATTGTTCAACAATCTATGTTGATCAAAAAAGAGGTTGGCAAAAAGCATAAAGGAATCCGGTTGCATTTTGCTCCGGGAAATAATCAATAACGATTAACAGGAGACTTACCATGAAAAAATTATTTTGGATCTTTGCTCTCATTTTATCGGGACTACTCGCTTTTACAGGGAACTCAATTGCGGGAAAATCAGCACTCGAAGATATTATGACCGCTAAGACCATTGTCGTTTCCACTGATGCCAATTATGCACCTCAAAGCTTCTTAAATGATAAGGGAGAACTGGAGGGATTTGATATAAGCGTTGCCAGGGAAGTTGCTAAACGGCTGGGTGTTAAAATAAAATTTATCACACCGGACTGGGATTTGATCACTGCAGGAAAATGGGGAAAACGCTGGGACATTTCCATCGGCTCCATGACTCCGACAAAAGAACGTAAGAATGCACTGTTATTCACACTCCCCTATTATAGTTCGCCCGCACAATTTGCAGTGCATAAAGATAACAAAACGATTAAAACTATTGCCGACCTCGCAGGTAAAACAATAGGTGTTGCAAGCGAAACAACCAATGAAAGATATCTTCAAAAAGATCTGTCCATTGAGGATGTTAAAATTATTTTTCAGGACTGGAAAGCAGGCAAACTTAAAACCTATCCTACCGATGCAAACCACATCGAAGATTTGTCCCTTGGTGACGGCCTGAGACTGGATGCCGTTTTTTCATCCAGGCAGACCATTAATGAAGCCATCATTTCCGGATGCGGCAAAGGCTGCCCTTTAAAAATGATCGGAGAGCCACCTTATTATGAGCCCTTAAGCTTTGCCCTTGATAAAAGCCGAGCCAACAGCCAAACGCTTGTCGACAAACTCAATGAGGTTATTAAATCAATGAATGAAGACGGCACACTCGTTAAATTGTCAGAAAAATTCTACAAAACAAACCTGATCCCCAACCTATAAAATTAACAGGCCGGAAGTGGTTTAAATACTGCTTCCGGATCTTCCCATACCTTGCCCCTTTAAAAGACATTTGAGGAGTAGCAAATGAATGCCGGAACAATCCCCACAAAAAAGGGTGGCATCCCACCGGAAGCGAATAATGTTCTAAACCAGATAGAAAATCGAAAAACACTATACAGGCGAAAGATGATAATCGCTTTTATAGTTTTAGGACTTTTACTGGTTGCAACCCTCATGGTCATCAAACTTGATTTCAAATTCATGTTAAAATGGCTTCCTTTTGTACTGGCCGGCAGCGGATTTACATTTTTGGTCGCTTTTCTGGCCATTGCCCTGGCCTGTTTTCTTGCCGTGATAGGTGCACTGGGCCGGATGTCCAAAAATCCTTTTTTAAACAGCTTTGCAACATCTTATGTCTCTCTTATCCGGGGAACCCCTCTTCTGGTCCAGGTTTACATGTGGTACCTGGCCCTGCCCCAGATCGGAAAAGCTTTAGAAGATCTCGGGATAGAGGGTATTCAATCTCTGGTTACTCTTCCGGCCGTTCCTGCTGGGATACTGGCCCTGGGAGTCTGCTATGGTGCCTATATGACAGAAACCGTTCGGGCCGGCATCCAATCCATTAAACTGGGCCAGACAGAAGCTGCAAAAGCTCTGGGTATGACCGAAGCCCAAACCATGAAGCGAGTTATTTTTCCCCAGGCATTGCGGGTCATTATCCCACCGGTTTCCAATGAGTTCATTGCCATGATCAAAGATTCCTCTCTGGTTTCCCTCATGGGGGTGTGGGAACTCAGCTACCGGGCTATAAAAGTTGGAAGACGGCATTTCCAGTCTCTGGAAATGCTGATCATGGTGGCATTGATTTATTGGGCCATGTGCATCCTGCTGCAATATGCACAGGAAAAACTTGAAGCATACATGGCCCGTGGCGACAGGAGGACTTAAATGAAAAAAAAATCTAACCCCATGGTAAAAGTCACCAATATCCACAAGGTATTCGGCAAAAAACTTCATGTGCTTCGCGGAATTGATCTTGAAGTGAATAAAGGTGAGACGGTCGTGATTCTGGGTGCATCGGGTTCCGGTAAAAGCACACTGCTCAGATGTATTAATTTTCTTGAGGAACCCACAGCCGGAACCGTTGAAGTAGACAATATTGCAGTAACTGCCGGGGGGGATGACAAGAACAGAACAAGTCAGATCCTGGATATCCGGAAAAAAACAGGTATGTGTTTCCAGGCATTTAATCTATTCCCCCATATGACGGTATTGGAAAATGTTATTGAGGGACCCGTAACCGTGCTGGGTCAAAGAAAGCAAGAAGCTGTACTATATGCTCAAGAACTTCTTGACTGGGTGGGCCTGACTGAAAAGCGGGATGAGTATCCATCCCGACTCTCCGGTGGTCAGCAGCAGCGGGTTGCCATTTCCAGAAGTCTTGCCATGAAGCCCAAAGTAATGCTGTTTGATGAACCCACATCTGCGCTGGACCCTGAACTTGTGGGCGAAGTGGTGGAAGTAATGGAACGTCTGGCAAAAGAGGGCATGACCATTATTGCCGTAACACATGAGTTACATTTTGCCCGTGATGTGGCAGACCGGGTTTTGATAATGGATCATGGAAACTGGATTGAAGAAGGAACGCCTGAAAAAATATTTAATAATCCTGAAAATAAACGTACCAAACAATTTCTAGCACATATACTATAGACAAATAATAGAATAATGCTAAAACAATAAATCTAATTATTATTTGTTTTCAGGAGGTAAAATTATGGCCGCCAGCTTAGAAGAACTGGCCTACAATAAAATTAAGGTTGCTATCTTCAAAGGATATATAAAAAAAGGTAACAAACTCAAAGAAGTCTCTTTGTCAAAGAGTCTCAATATGAGCCGGGCTACCGTCAAAGGAGCAGTTAAACGATTGGTTTATGAGGGACTTGCAGAACATAAGCCGAACAAAGGTGTCTCTGTTGTTAATCCATCCTTTGAAGAGATAAAGGAATCATTCCAGGTAAGAAGTCAGCTTGAAAAAATGGCAATATCACTGGCAATTGAAAATTTTAACCCCAACGATTTTGTTGAACTTCAAAAATTAATAGAAATAGAAAAAATAGGATTTCCGGCAGAAGAGCAGGACAAGGAATATAACATCAATGCTGAATTTCACATGAAAATAGCCCAAAGGTCTGAAAACAGTGTTCTGGTTCATTATATTAATGAACTTATCCAGAAATCAACGATATATCTTATTCTATTTGATCCGTTTTACCAGCGGTTGGATATGAATAATACTTCCCCGGTTGAACACCAGGAAATCCTTCATTTACTTGAAAAAAAAGATGGAGAACGGGCTGGGACGGCAATGGGATATCATTTAGAGAGCACCCTGAACAATATTGATGTAAATCAGCTTCTTCCCAATGATTATCTAATTGTTCAATAAACTAAAAATCGCTCACAAAAAAAAGAGGCATCCATGTTTGATCTTAAACCGACAATAAACGTCATGACCCGGGAACAAATAATAAAGATTCATAATGATGCACTCCTAATACTCAAAAAAACCGGCATTGTCGTTGATGATAAAAATGCAAGAAAATTATTTGAGAAAGCGATTGGCAAATCCGGGAAAGATAATCGCATTCGTATAAGTGGAGATCTTGTTCAATGGGCAATCGAAGCTGCGCCGTCTAAAATAAATATCCACGATCGATTGGGGACCCCTTGTTTTGAACTCAATGGGGATGGAACACAAGACACTGTTTTCGGTATTGGGGTTACCAATCTCAATTACCACGACCCGGTTAAAAACAAGATCCAACCTTTTTCACGGAGCCACATGACTGCTGTTGCAGGTTTAGGCCACTCACTCGACCATTTTGATTTCATCTCAACACCCGGGGTGATACAAGATCTTTCCCCGGAGACTGCAGACATCTACGGGGTACTCGAAATGCTTGCCAATACAACCAAACCTTTGGTCTTGCTGATTGCCGACGGTGATTCTTTCAACCCTGCATTAGATCTTTGTGAACACTTAACGGGCAATTTTTCTGACCACCCGTTTATCATACCCTATGTAAACCCGATTACTCCGCTGGTATTGAATGCTGAAACAACACAAAAAATGGATTCATCCATTCACAGGGGACTGCCCTTTATATTTTCAAACTATGGCATGTCAGGGGCTACATGCCCCATAACACCTTCCGGAACACTGGCACTCCTGACAGCGGAGCTTTTAGCCGGACTTACCTATAGCCAGTTGGTCAAAGAAGGTGCACCAATCATCCTTGGCAACCTTCCTGCTGCGTTTGACATGAAAAAAGCAAACAGCTTTTACTCTCCCCAGACATTACTACTGAACCTGGCCTGTGCTGACATGATGACTTCGTATAAAATCCCTCACTGCGGAACTTCAGGCAGTGGTAATGGGTGGGATGCGGATCTGTCGGCCGCGACTACCCTTTGTATAAACCACTTTACCAGTTGCCTGGGAAATGCCGGGATGATTCCCTTTGTGGGCGGTAATTTTGAATCATTGGTATTTTCGCCGGAACTCGTGGTTTATGCAGACGATCTGATTCATCAGTCAAAGATATTTAAGGCTGGATTTTCTTTGGATAATGAGGCTGTTGAATTTTCAGATATTTCCGATATTGGACCGGGAGGTAATTTCCTTTTATCAAGCCAGACAGCCAAACACTTTAAGGACTCGCAATTTTCAAGCACGATTTGGCCGCTGCTAACCCTTGACAAATGGAGAGAACAAGGGAAACCCACGGCCAGGAAAATTTTAAAGGAAAAAACCATTGATCTTTTAAATAATCCCAATACCCCTGAAGACCATGACGAAATCATTTCCAAGGGTCAGACTTTTTTAAACGAACTAGCACATGAATCTTAATATTGCCTGCTCCAGGCATTTATAGTATTGCTCTACCTGGAGGATGTAAATCATGAAACCTGCGTGTACTCCTGTACATGAGGATTTCAGGATTTTGCAGCAACCAAGCAGATGGGCGCTGCCGACGGGTGAGTTTTCGTTCAAACACTATTTAGATATTGACTAATAAAGACGAACGGTTCATTATATCAAACCTAAAAAAACAACCATACGATAGGGTATACAGCGCATGGCTAAAATTATAGATAAACCCACCTCTCTTGTTGCAGACTGGAATACACTTCACCGGGTATTCATCCGACCCGAGGATGAAAGAAGCAAAAAAACCCTTGTTAAATATATGGAGCAAATTCTGTTTGGTCTTCATGATTTTTTAAACAAACATGTAGGTGTCACAGAGGAGATCAGCCTGGTCAAACTTGCCCGGGAATATACAGATACGACAATCAATAAAGAACCCAAAAAAAAATTAGCAGATGTCATTAAAGATATCATCGATGAGATTGCACCCCGGGCTGTGAATGTTGCCTCGCCCTATTTTGTCGGGCATATGACCAGTGCCATTCCTTTTTTTATGGTCCACTTAAAAGCGATTACAGCAGCATTAAACCAGAATGTAATAAAACTTGAGACATCTAAAGTTTTGTCTGTTATCGAAAAACAGATATTGGCTAAAATGCACCGGATGCTTTTTAATTTTGACGAAGCATTCTATCGTAAACATGTCCAGAATACTGAAACCTCACTGGGTGTTTTTACAACGGGCGGCACAACTGCCAACATAACAGCTCTGTGGGTGGCCCGAAACAAATTACTCCCTCCTAAAGACAATTTTGAGAGTATTGAAAAAAATGGTTTCTTCGAAGCCGGCAGAGTCCACGATATTGATCGAATAGTCATCATAGGGTCTGAAAGGGGGCATTTCTCCCTAAAAAAAACCGGAGGGATTCTGGGACTTGGGAACCAGAATGTTATCCCCATTGACGTGGATGAAAACCGCAGCATTGACCTTAAAAAATTAAAATCCACCATTGCCCGACTTAAAAAAGAAAAACGAACCCGTATAGCTGCCATTGTTGGAATTGCAGGTGCCACTGAAACAGGAATTATTGATCCTTTACCTAAACTTGCTGATATCTGCAAAAAAGAAGGTATCCACTTTCATGTGGATGCGGCATGGGGTGGGCCTGTCATGCTGAGTGAAAAATACAGTCACCTGCTCAACGGCATTGAACGTGCAGATTCAATTACCACCGATTGTCACAAACAATTTTATATGCCCATGACCTCGGGCATGGTCTATTTCAAGGACCCTAAAGCTCTGGACCTGATCGCTTATTATGCCCGGTATGTCAATAGGCCCGGCTCTGTCGATTTAGGAATAAAAACCCTTGAAGTCTCAATAGTTGCCAATTATCTTATTCTTGACAGCGCCTTAAAAATCATGGGTTCCCAAGGCTATGCGCTCATGATTGAGCATGGCATAGAGATTGCCAGACAATTTGCCAGCATGATCGAGCAAAGACCCATGTTTGAATTGGTCACCCATCCGCAATTAAATATTTTAACCTATCGCCTGGTTCCCGAGAAAATTAAGAAAAAACTTGCAACAGCGGATAAAAAAGAAAAGCAAAAACTCAACGCACTTTTAGATGATATCA
>JAKIUJ010000270.1 GCA_021647625.1 Desulfobacula sp. | reverse complement strand
TAAATGAGACTGTACCAGTTTTTTTGGGCTATAATTAAAAAATATTGATCATGCACAGAAGAGATTTTTTAAAATATTCCACCCTGTTGTTAACCATGGCAAATACGTCGTTTGCTTTTGCCGATCCTATTCTATCGGGTTCTAAGGTTTTATCCGGTGCAAAAGTTTTACCTGATTCTAAAAGTTTTGTTGATATTGATTCTCACATTAAAGACAGGCTTTTGAAAACCAAGTTATTCGATTCAACCTTTAATGATGATGTCATGCTTGAACCTTCACAACTCCCCACATTAGCCACATCCCTTGGACGGTTAAAAAAACTGCAATCCATTGTGGGGTATGCCAATTTTTCTCTGCTAAACTTTGATGATGCCATCAAGATTTCAAAAGCCTATTCTAAGGTGGGTGCTTTTTCAAAAGAGGAGTTGCTATTCCTTGAAATGATCTTTTACTCCCATGTTGAAAAGTTTGGCTTTTTAGGAGAAAAGCCCATTAAAAATCTGACCAGCAAAATTCATAAAAAAAATGTAAAAAAAATACCCTATACAGGAAATTATCTCTATCGTGGCAAACCCATTGAGATGTACACTAAAATTACAAAGAAAATCGGTAAAGATGTGGTCTTAACCTCTGGTGTTCGAAGCATTATGAAACAATTTTACCTGTTTTTAAACAAGGCTAAAAAAAGCCGAGGCAACCTTTCTATGGCTTCCAGGTCTCTGGCACCCCCGGGTTATTCCTTTCATGGGGTTGGGGATTTTGATGTTGGAAAAAAAGGATATGGTATCCATAATTTTACCGAACGATTTACAAAGACCGATGTATATAAAAAACTGGCTGATCTGGGGTATATAAAATTCAGATATGAACGCGACAACGATCTTGGTGTAAGATTTGAACCCTGGCATGTTGAAGTTGTATAAATTAAGTGTTTTCACTGGTATTCTTGTCTGTTTTGGCATTTTATCTTCCCTGTCCGGCAGTATCTGCCTGGCCGATTCTTTTCAATCTCCCGATTTCAGTATTCATAAATTATCTTCCCCGTCCTTAGAAAATCAAAAACAAGGCCGTACGGTTCTGATTATAGGTGGTATCCAGGGGGATGAGCCGGGTGGGTTTAATGCCGCATCTCTTATTGTCACCCAATATAAAATCTTATCCGGTAATGTCTGGGTGGTGCCGAATTTGAATTTTTTAAGTATTATCAAGCGCTCCCGGGGTGTGTATGGTGATCTGAATAGAAAGTTTGATAAACTAGATCCCGGTGATCCGGAATTTAAAACGATCAATAGAATCAAAAAACTCATTGCTGATCCTAAAGTGGATCTGGTTTTAAATCTTCATGATGGGTCCGGATTTTTTAGAAACCAATATATTGATAAAATGCAAAACCCGAACCGATGGGGACAATGCATTATTATCGATCAAAAAACAGTGAAACATGATGCATTTCCAAACCTTACCCGTATGGCGCAAAAAGCCGCTGATCAGGTGAATCAACACCTGATAAAAAGCGAAGAACATTTTTTGGTAAACAATACTCAAACCGCCAGGGGAAATAATGAAATGGCCAAAACCCTTACCTGGTTCTCTATTAAAAACAAAAAGCCGGCCTTTGGAATCGAGGCCAGTAAATCTTTTCTCACACCCAAACGAACCTATTACCACTTAAGGGCCATTGAGTCTTTTTTCAACCAGGTCGGGATAAAATTTGAACGTAATTTTAAATTGACTCAAAAGCAAATTAAGAAAGCCATTGACGATGATATCCAGGTTGCATTTAACAATAGTAAGATCCTGTTAAAAATTGAAAATGCAAGAAAGCAGTTGAACTATATCCCTTTAAGAAAAAACTATGATATAGAATTCACTGTTAATAACCCATTGATGGCCATCATTCCATCCGGAAATGCATTCAGTGTCATACACGGCAACCGTCGGATGACCCATTTGTCTCCCCAGTATTTTGACTATGATTTCAGTATAGATGCAATTAAGATGATCATTGACGACACTCCGCAAACGGTCTCTTTTGGACAGATCATTCCTGTGAAAAATTCATTTTTGGTTCAGCACATGAAAGAGCATCGGGTTAATATTATCGGGTTTACCCGAAAAGGGCTGTCTAATGAATCCGGGGTGATCATCAAAAAAGAACAGGTATTAAAAAAATATTCCATTGATAAAAAAGGTTCCATTTTCAGGGTTGAAATTTATAAGGAAAAGAAATTTTCAGGGATGATTCTGGTGGATTTTAGCGCTAATAAAGATTCTGATTTGAAAATTGCTGCAAAAAACCGGTTAGTCGATCAATCAAAAAAACTTTTTTAAAAAAACCGGATTTCCAACAGATTTTAACCGTAATTTTAATTAAAAGCTGTTTGTGTCCAGAAGAAAAAAAGGGGTCACCCATTAAAGGGCAGGTCAAGAGAAAAAACACCTTCCCCCAAAAAAAACTTCCATTTTTCTTGACCTTTTTCCACAATTTAGAGTATTTTCGATTTTTATACCTTTTTCACACCTGTTATTTCGTCTTGTGGGTTAGCGGCATACTGATCCGCACCAGTCACCCATCGGGATATAGGCTAAAATGCGTTAAAAAAACGTAACACATCGCCCCTGGTCCATTCGGACCCCAGAAAATCTTCAGTACCATGCCGTGGTTAATTGTTAATTTCAAATCTTATGGTTATCAGCCAACCCCAGCACTGGTTCCCTGCTGCAACCAAGACTAACAAAAAAGCCTTTCTTCATCAAACGGAACCTGGTCTCGCATGATATAATATGATGCTCTGCAAATTTTGTTGCTCAATGCTTTAGTGGCAACGATTCCGTTTCTTTTTGCTTTTTTACTCTGATAAAATCGTTTGGCGCCATTGCAGAATCTGTTTGCAAAATTAGCTGCCTCAACAAACGCCCAGACTAAGTATAATAAAATTTATTTTACGGGTCCGAAAAAAGTGTTAACTTCCTGGCGGCGAAGTTTTCCAGAGCCCTTTTCAATTTTTTTGATAGTAGACATCACATCCTCTGAGGTTTTACGAAGTTGAGGAGCAAGCGCCTTATTTAAAGATTTCTCAGCATCGATCAGTTGATTGATGAAAAAAAGGAATTCTCCCCGGCGATTTCTATATGCAGATCTGACGATGGCATCATAGGTGTCCCCTTTCGCATTTAATAAAAGAGAATAATGATTGGCCATCACTTCCAACAGTCTGTCATATTTACCTATAACCCCGGCTTTCAGGTTTGCCTGATTTGCAATACGTTGTGTGTCGATTTTCCTTTTTTCTTCCATGGCCTCACAGGCTTCATTCAACGCCTTTTTTATAGAAAGAAGCCAATTCTCCAGGAACTCTTTTCTCTGTTTTTTATATTTGGAAAAATCCTGAAAATAAAAAATAAAGATAAATGGGATAAAAATCATCCATGCGCTCAGTTTAGGTTTCATGAGTACATGACTTGCAAGGATTGCGGCAAATTTTTTTTCATGTTTCAGTATGAGTTCTTTGTTATTCATATCCATTTTATTTTCTTTTAATACTGTATCGAATTTAGGAATCGTTACAAAATAACTTGATCTAAATTGTTTCCAAAACCCCTTAAAAAACTGGGTATTTTGAAAACAAAAGATCAAGTAATTTTGGAGCCGATCCTTAGTCCATGAGGAATCGCCAACCAAACCATAGAATCAAAAAACATGAGATGATGCCGGCAAAAAAGGCTTTGGTCATTCCATAATCATTGCGTTGGGAATGTTTAAATGAATCAGACAGATAATATTCACCATCATAGGAACCAACAGAATCCATATACATATAAGCTGCAGAATCAATATCCCGTTCTTCCACCACCTGGGCAATTTTATTGTATATGGGAATATTGTTTTCTATGTAAGGACCCACAACCCATCCAAAAACCCAGATGAGAAAAGAAAAGAAAACAAGTTTTCCCCATGATTTTGCTTTTGGATTATTTATTATAGTGCTGAACATCTACACATCTCCTTTATGGACATTAACAGGTTATTGGCACCCGGAACAAGGCAATCATGAACCGGGTGTAAATTTATTTAAATAGTGGCTGTCAGCTCCGGAAATACAACGTAGAACATGATATATGCCATGACCAGGGTCAAAACCAGGTTCAATGATTGACCGAACACATAAAGTATCAGCGGTTTTCCGCCTTTGAAATGTTCTTTAAGTTCACGGAAGTTGATTGCAAGTCCAATACTGACAAAGGACAGGGTAAAAAACCATCCCCTGAAAAGATCGGAGCCACCTTTAATGGTACCCTTATCAATCATGGCCCGCCCAAGCCCGTCCAGCTCCGTATTAAACCCTGAGTAAATTAGAGAAAACGTGACGGATGCAATGATAAAACCGATAACAAATTTAGGAAATCTGAACCAGATTTCCGCCAT
>JAKIUJ010000269.1 GCA_021647625.1 Desulfobacula sp. | reverse complement strand
ATTTTATAACGTGATTTCATTTGTAAATTATTTTACCTGTCACGGTTTCTAAGCCCTGATTGGAAGCCTTAATTCTGGCTTCAATTCGTTTGATATCACAGGGCAGATCAATCTCGGGTGAATCATGTTCGGTGACAACCACTTTGATCTTATACCCATATTCCAACACCCTCAATTGTTCCAGTTTTTCAACATCTTCGCACCGGCTGGTGGGCAGGTTTATCAGTGTGTCCAGAAAACTTTTTTTGTAGGCATAGAATCCAAGGTGCTTGTAAAAATCAACCCCTTTTTGTCCATCCCGTGGATAGGGGATCTGGGCTCTTGAAAAATAAAGGGCAAATCCGTTGTGATCAAAGGTTACCTTAACATCTTTGGGATCGGTAATTTCTCTTTCATCAATAATCTTGAAGGCCAGGGTGGACATGGCAAGTTCAGGATCATCATCAAAGGGCTGGATCAGATCATCAATGACCTGCGGGTGAAATATGGGCTGGTCACCCTGGATATTGATCACGATATCGTCGGGTCCAAGATTGAGTATCTTTGCGGTCTCGGCTACGCGGTCCGTACCGGAGCGGCACTCATCAGATGTCATGACGGCATGGCCGCCAAAATCCTCAACAGCTTTGAAGATACGATCATCATCCGTTGCAACGATTGTCTTTGACACGGAATTTGATAAATTGGTCTGTTCAACAACTCTTTGAATCATGGATTTTCCGGCAACAAGGGCCAAGGGCTTGCCATCAAATCGGCTTGATCCGAATCGGGATGGAATTACAGCAACGGTCATTATTAAAATCTCTTTTTTAGATTTTCAAGAACAGGGATTTCGCCTTATCCCGTGTCATTATTGTTTTCCAGTCTTTTCCCAGACAGTTTTCCCACAATGGATCAAGCCCAAGTGCCACCGTTATCATAGTTTCAATCTGTTCATCGGGTAGATCCTTAACCAGATTCCTTGGCAGTTCAATCTTACATTTTTTCATCATGGTTCGAAATTCTTTTACGCCGGAAGGATAGTAGTCTTCAAGATAATCAAACACAATACAACATCCAATGCCATGGTGGGTGCCAAGCACATAAGACAGCCCGTAAGACAGGGCATGACAAGCACCAACCTGGGAATAGGCAATGCTCATACCACCAAAAAAAGAGGCCATCATCAGTTTGTCAGCCGAATCCGGATGATCGTCTAAAAAGACCTGGCGGCACAAATCAAGGGATTTTTCTCCGTATGATTTTGAGAACTCATTTAAAAAAGTGCCTTCAAGGGATTCAATACAGTGGATATAACAGTCCATGCCCGTATAAAAATGTTGATCCCGGGGAACAGTCTTTGTTAATTGCGGGTCTAAAACAATCTGATCAAAAACCGTATAATCGGAGTTTAGCCCCAGTTTTTTTTCAGGCCCGGTTAAAACAGCTGTTCTGGATACTTCAGCACCTGTTCCGGAAAGAGTGGGAACCGCAACATGAAAAATTGCCGGGTTTTTAATTAGATCCCAACCCTGGTAAAGCGTGGAAGACCCTTTATTGGTAAGCATCAACGAAATAGCTTTGGCAAGATCCATACTGCTGCCGCCGCCAATACCGATGACAGCGCAGGGCAGATTGGTGTGGAATGCTTTTACTTTCAAAGTCAACTCGTCGACATAGCTTGTCTTGGGCTCATCTTTTGTGCTTATCCACAAAGTCATATCATTGTCATGCACCGGGACTTGTTTTTCAAGATCTTTCCCCTGAAATACGTCGTCTGTGACAAAAACAACCCAGTCGTCAGTCGTTTGTCTTTTAGGTTCAATAATTTCATTGAGCTGTGCAAAGCAGCCGTTCCCAAAAATTACATTGGGAACCAGTTTAAAATTTCTAAACATTTTTTATCCTATTTTTTTGTAAGCCGCCCGTGGCCGTTATTGGGTAAATGATTTCATTATGGCCACGATTCTATTGTCTATATCTTCTTTGGTCCAGGAAAGCATGATCTGCATGGAAAGTGTTCTTTTTATGATATAGTCAGACGCTTTGAGATTCAAATTTGAATAATCAGGCAAATTGTCATAAAGTTCAGACCTCAGTTTTCCCGACCTTTGCATTTGTTTTAAATGATCCCATTTGCGAAGGTAATGCCAGTTATTATCATACCAGTATGGACAGCCCACGCCATTTTGGGCAAGGTTTTCGGCCACCTTTCGTGTTCGGTCCTCTGTGGGAAGAAAAAAACTTAAAAAAGTGGCTGAATCCCCTTTGGGGTCAGGGATAAAGCGGAATGTCACATCGCCTATATCTGCCATGGCATCTTTAATGGCATATTTGTTTTTTTGTTGTATTTCAATAATTTGTTCCAGTTTATTGAGCTGGGCAAGCCCCACCGCAGCGTTGAGTTCACTGATTCGAAAATTGGTTCCGATAATGGGGTGGCCATCAGCGCCACGGTCCGGGCCGCCAAGATGGTCATGGCCATGATCCGCATATTGATCGACTTTTTGATAAACATCGTTGCTATCGGTAATAATCCCTCCGCCTTCACCACAGGTGACGGTTTTAACCGAATCAAAGGAAAAACAGCCGGCAAGCCCGAAGGTTCCCAGGGCTTTTCCCTGATAGGAGCCACCAATAGACTGGCAGGCATCTTCTAAAAGAATTAATCCTTTTTTATCACAAACAGCTTTGATCTCCGTAATTCGTGCCATGGAGCCGCACATGTGGACCGGCACAACAGCCTTTGTTCTTGGGGTTATAACATCCTCAAGTTTATCCGGATCAAGGCAAAGCGTTTCATCAATTTCTGAAAAAATTGGAATGGCGCCCAGGGAGAGAACAGCTTCAAAGGTGGCAACAAAGGTAAAGGGGGGGACAATTACTTCATCTCCTGCACCAATGCCGCAGGCAGCAAGGGCTGTGCAAAGTGCTGCGGTTCCACTGGAGCAAAGGTGGCTGTGGGCGGCTTTTGTGATGTTACACAATTTTTCTTCAAATTCTTTGGCTTTGAAATGTCCGTTTCTGGCCCCTTCAAATCCGTATCGGAATAGAACACCGGTTTCAAGAACATCATTTACCTGCTTTCGTTCTTCATCGCCAAATATTTCAAAACCCGGCATGATTTTCTCCTTCATATATCAACATGATCTTTTGGTTCTGGTAACTTGCACTAAATTCTGGATAAATACCATAATCGATAACCAAGTTACAAGAGTTTCGCAAATATAAAAATCGAGAAAAAAACAGTTTCTTTTAAAGAAATTGACTTTGCCTTTTCCAGTGTTAAAATATGTTAAAAAAAATAAACCCTCAATAAAAAAGCTTAGGATCATGAAAAAAAAAGATATATATGAAGGATTTGAGCAGGGTCCCATCCGTCCTCCCAGTGAAGCAAACAGCCTTTTAATCCGGTTGACGCGGAACTGCCCGTGGAATAACTGCACGTTTTGCAGGGTGTATAAAAAAAGAGAGTTTTCACTACGTTTAGTTGAGAATATTATTAAAGACATTGATTTTATGCACGGGTATATTGAACGGATCCGTCAGATTGTCAAACCGGGCGGGTTCAGTGATCGTGAAGTGATAAATACCCTTTACAACAGTTTTGAGGAAAAAGATCGTGTGGCCTTTAATGCTGCCATGAACTGGTATTCTTGCGGTATGAAGTCGATTTTTTTGCAGGATGCCAACTCATTGATCATGAAGCCGGATGATCTTGTCTTTGTGCTGGAACATATTAAAATGTGTTTTCCCGATGTTGATCGAATAACCACCTATGCCAGAAGTCATACCATCACCCGGATTAAACAGCCGGACTTAAAGCGCATGGAAAAAGCCGGGTTGAACCGTGTCCATGTGGGTATGGAATCAGGATCAGACACAGTGTTGGGAAAAATCAGAAAAGGTGCGACCAAGGCAAGTCATATCAAGGCCGGACTCAAGGTAAAAGATGCGGGTATGGAACTATCCGAATATGTCATGCCGGGGCTGGGTGGTATTGATTATTCCATTGAGCACGCCATTGAGACGGCATCTGCCTTAAACAGCATAAATCCTGATTTTATAAGGATCAGAACCCTGGCTGTGACAAATGGAACCGTCCTTGCCGGGGAAGCCCGCACAGGGGAGTTTGAAAAACCCACAGATGTCATGATGGCGAAGGAGATACGGCTTTTTCTTGAAACCCTGGATGGTATTGACTCAACTATTAAAAGTGACCATATCTTGAATTTGTTTGAAAACATAAACGGGAAAATGCCGGAAGATAAACAAAAGATGATAGGTATCATCGATTATTTCTTTGAAATGAATCCGGAGCAAAGAATCCTATATCAGGTGGGCAGGCGAATGGGATTTTTCCGGGGGCCGGAAGATATGGAGAAAAGCGAACATTTGCCACGGGTAAAACAGGCCTGCGCTACCTATGGTGTTACCCCTGAAAATGTAGATGAG
>JAKIUJ010000029.1 GCA_021647625.1 Desulfobacula sp. | reverse complement strand
CTGGCTTTTTCAGGGTTACCAAACAGTTCTGCACGAGGTATAAGAGGGAGAGACATAACGGCTGTTCCTTTTGACTTTATGATTGTTTCGTTGCATCTCTTTAACGTCACATCTATGGCAATGCAAAGGCAAAGCCGCTCTCATACACGCGCACTGTGTAAATCTCTTGACATTGCCATCTAATTCGTTTATTTCTGTAAATAGAGAAACTTTCATATTTAAAGTATTACAACGGATCATATAACATGAAACTCACACCCGTCATGGAAAAATTTATTCTGCATTGGGGAGAGATGGGGACACGATGGGGCGTGAACCGTTCTGTAGCACAAATCCATGCGTTACTGCTGATGTCACCAAAACCGCTTAATGCGGAAGAGATTTGTGAAATTTTATCCTTAGCCCGTTCTAATGTTTCTAATAGCATGAAAGAACTTTCTGGCTGGGGGCTGGTGAAGGTGGTGCATGTACTCGGTGATAGACGCGATCACTTCACAACCCTTAAAGATGCCCAAGAGACCTTTAATATTATTGTAGAAGAGCGCAAAAAACGTGAGATTGATCCAACCCTTGCCATGCTCAAAGAGCTAAGCCTTGAGCTTGAGAATGATAAAGATGCTGATAAAGAGGTTAAAGAGCGCATCAACAATATGCTGTCCTTCCTGGAGATGATGACCAGCTGGTATGACAAGATGAAAAAGCTTCCCAATTCCACCCTCGTCACATTGGTCAAGGCAGGCACCACCATCGTCAAGCTGATAGGTAAGGGATAACGCTATGAAAACCATCCAAGGTGACCTGCTAAAACTGGCTCAAGATGGCCAGTTTGATGTCATACTGCATGGCTGCAACTGCTTTTGTGTGATGGGTGCAGGGATAGCCAAATCCGTCAAGCAGCACTTTCCTGAAGCCTTTCAGGCCGACTACCGCACTGAAAAGGGTGACAGGGACAAGCTCGGCAGTTACAGCTCAACACTGATAGAAAAAGACAGCTCTCGTTTCACATTGGTCAACGCCTATACCCAGTATCACTGGAGAGGCCAGGGCAACAAGGCCGATTATGATGCCATCCGCTCAGTCTTTAAAGCGGTCAGGCAAGAATTTTCAGGACAACGCATTGGCTACCCGCTGATAGGCGCCGGCCTGGCAGGCGGGGACTGGCAAATTATTAGTACGATTATAAATGAAGAACTAAAAGGAGAGGATCATACGCTGGTCGAACAAGGATCGCGCATATAAATGAATTTTGCCATGATTTCATCATCTTACATATAGGTTAGTAACCTATGAAAAGGCGTTACAGTCAATGTACCCTACTGATTTTTTTTGGATTTAACAATCAAGACACGTTCGAATTCGTTTACTCCGGATTATGAAATTTGTTTCTTGAAAAGAACCATTTGATCTGTTAAATCACAATATTTAAGCAGATATATTAAAAGGCAAATATATGATAAACGTTGGGATAGCAGGAGCATCGGGATATACAGGGGCTGAGCTTGTAAAACTCATTTGGAACCATCCCCAAACAAATCTTAAGGCGATCACATCAAACAGCTACAATGGCCAATCATTAGCCCGGGTCTTTCCTTCCATGAACGGATTTGAAAACCTGATTTGCCAGGACCTGGACGTTAAAAAGCTTGCCGGAAAAATTGATGTCATGTTTTTAGCCCTGCCGCATAAAGTATCAATGGAATATGTTCCCGGACTTTTAAATGAAAACATAAAAGTCATTGATCTATCTGCGGATTATAGGTTTTCAAATGCCAAGGCTTATGAATCAGCTTACCAGGCACACACATCAAAACAGCTTTTAAAAGAAAGCGTTTATGGTTTGTGTGAAATTTACAGAGCACAGATCAAATCATCACCATTGATCGGTAATCCCGGATGTTATCCAACCAGCATTCTACTACCTTTACTCCCTTTGATTAAAGAAAATTTAATCCTTACCACCGGTATAATATCAGACTCCAAATCCGGCGTAAGCGGGGCAGGCCGTTCTCTGTCTTTAGCGACACATTTCAGCGAGGTAAACGAATCCTTTAGTGCCTATAAAATCGGCAATCACAGACATACACCTGAAATAAACGAAATCCTGAGTTTACATGCTCAAGTAAATGTAAATATTACATTTACGCCCCACCTTCTGCCACTGACCCGGGGAATGTTGTCAACCATTTATTTACAGGCAAAAGATCATATAAACGAACAAAAAATACGGGAAACATATCATAATTTTTATGATAAAGAACCTTTTGTCCGGGTTTTAGATAAATCTCAATTTCCAGCAATTTCCCATGTTAGAGGGACGAATCGTTGCGATTTTGGTTTTTACTTTGATGAAAACACAAGGCAAATAATTATTGTTTCCGCCATCGACAACCTCCTAAAGGGTGCAGCCGGACAGGCTGTCCAAAACATGAATATACTATTCGGCTTTCCGGATGAAACCGGCTTAAACGCAGTCCAGGCCCCGTTGTAATCAATTTTATACTTGACATATAGGAAATAACTAACTAAGAAGGTTATAAATGAGAAAAAAAATTAAAATATGGTTTCATTCCGGTAGCACTTCCGACATCAAAGAATTTTCAATCCGTAAGACTGTATTGGCTTTTTTGCTTTTAATAACGATATCTGCAATTGGTGGGATATCTTTCATCGGTTACGATTATTATCAACTTAAAAAACGTTCATTTGACAACGACACCTTGAATGCAACAATCGCCAAACAAAACCATGAAATAAAAAGCCAGAGAGGCCAGATCCAGAGTTTTGCCAATGATATTGAAGTCATAAAAAAACAGGTCATCAATCTTTCAGAGTTTGAAGACAAAGTCAGGCTTATCGCAGATATTCAACAAACCAGCGATTCAAGCGGACTTATTGGTATTGGCGGAATTCCAAAAGAATCACTGGACCGGGATATCCCGCTTGAACAAAAGCACAACACCTTGATTCGTGAAATGCACAAGCAGACTGATCAAACTATCCAGGCAACAAAGCAAAAGGCTCTCAGTTTTGAGGACCTGATTCAAGAATTGGAAAAGAAAAAAAACATTCTCGCCTCCACCCCCTCGATCAAACCTGTTAATGGCTGGATTACATCCAGATTTGGTTATAGAACGTCCCCATTTACCGATAGAAAAGAATTTCATTCCGGGCTTGATATTGCTAACAAAAGCGGTACTAAAGTGATCGCTACTGCCAATGGAATCGTTTCCTTTGCAGCCAGAAAAATGTACATTGGGAACATGATTATCATTGACCATGGTCATGGCCGGGTTTCCAAGTTTGGTCATCTAAAAAAGGCATTAGTTAAACAAGGCCAAAAGGTTAAGCGCGGAGATGTCATCGGGCTTCTTGGCAATACAGGCAGAAGCACAGGCCCCCATGTGCATTATGAGATTAAAATCAACGGTACACCGGTTAATCCATTGAAATATATCCTGAATTAATCAGTCCATTTCCTGTTATTTTTTTTACATTCTCTCCATTTAACAAAATTTAACAAAATAATTTTAATTTTTTGTTTTCATTTATAAGATTAATGCTTATATGTGTTAGGTACAACAGCGTCAGGAACAAACTTAAAGTGTAACGGCTTAAACTATACTATTAACAATTTTAGGTAAACTCGCAATGGTCTTTAAACTATTTACAAAAATTTTTGGGTCAAACAACGAAAGAATTCTCAAAACACTGCAACCCACCGTTGATCAAATAAATCAATTAGAGCCTGAAATAAAAAATCTATCCGATGAGCAAATGGCTCAAAAAACACTGGAATTTAAAGAACGGATAACCAAAGGGGAATCGTTGGATGATCTATTGCCACCTGCGTTTGCTCTTGTTCGAGAAGCCTCTGTCCGGGTACTTGGCATGCGACATTTTGATGTGCAGCTGATCGGCGGTATTTCCCTGCACAAAGGAACCATATCCGAAATGAAGACCGGTGAGGGTAAGACCTTGATGTCCACCCTGCCTGCATATCTTAATGCCTTATCCGGTAAAGGGGTTCACATAGTTACGGTTAACGATTACCTTGCCAAACGGGATGCTGAATGGATGGCCCAAATTTATAATTTTTTAGGGTTAAGTGTTGGCACCATTGTTCATGATATGGACGATCAGCAAAGAAGCCAGGCCTACAGTTCGGATATTACCTATGGCACTAACAATGAATTTGGGTTTGATTACTTAAGGGATAATATGAAATTTGATAAAGAATCCCTTGCCCAAAAAGAGCTTAACTATGCCATTGTTGATGAGGTTGACAGTATCTTAATTGATGAGGCAAGAACCCCCTTAATCATTTCAGGCCCCGGAGAAAAATCCACCCACTTTTACACCCAGGTCAATACGATCATCCCAGGTTTTAAAAAAGATATCGATTATACCCTTGATGAAGAATCAAAAACTGTGTCACTCACCGAAGATGGCATTGCAAAGGGCGAGGATCTTTTAAAGGTTGAAAACTTATATGATCCGTCCAACATTGAACTTCTTCATCATTTGAACCAGGCCTTAAAGGCGCATACCATATTTAAAAAAGATACTGATTATATTGTTAAGAACAATCAGGTAGTGATTGTCGATGAATTTACGGGCCGCCTGATGAATGGAAGAAGGTATAGTGAAGGATTGCACCAGGCGCTTGAAGCAAAAGAAAACGTTAAAATAGAAAATGAAAATCAGACCTTAGCCTCCATTACTTTTCAGAATTTCTTCAGGATGTATAATAAACTGTCCGGTATGACCGGTACAGCAGAGACGGAAGCACCTGAATTCAAAAAAATTTACGGGCTTGATGTGCTTGTCATCCCTACCCATAAAGACATGGTCAGAAAGGATTTTCCTGATCTGATTTATAAAACAAGAAAAGAAAAATATGATGCCGCCATAAAAGAGATTATCCGTTTGTCCAGAAAAGGACAACCGGTTCTTGTGGGAACGATATCCATTGATGTATCAGAGGACATGAGTAAAAAACTCAAGAAAAAAGGGGTTAAGCACACGGTATTGAATGCAAAGCATCATAAAGCTGAAGCTGAAATTGTTGCCAATGCCGGACAAAAGGGTGCTGTGACCATTTCCACCAATATGGCCGGGCGTGGTACGGATATTGTCCTTGGAGAGGGTGTTAAAGAGCTTGGCGGGCTTCATATTTTAGGAACATCCAGGCATGAATCACGACGGATTGATAACCAGCTCCGTGGCCGGTCCGGCCGACAGGGAGATCCGGGGACTTCGCGGTTTTATCTTTCCCTGGAAGATGATCTGCTTAGAATATTTGGTGGAGACAAAATTCATGCTGTAATGGACAGGTTAGGCGTTGAAGAGGGTGAACACATAGAGCATACGTTCATCAGTAAAGCCATCGAAAATGCTCAATCCAAAGTTGAGGGACACAATTTTGAAATAAGAAAACATCTGCTTGAATATGATGATGTCATGAACCAGCAAAGGGAAGTCATCTATGAACAAAGGCGAAAGGCGCTTCTGGAAACAAATCTAAAGCCCGTTGTCCTAGATATGATTGAAGATCAGGCCTTTAACCTTGTTGATGAATTTGTCATTGAAAAAACACCGATTGGGCAATGGGACATGAAAGGCCTTTTAAACCGGGTTAAACAGGTCTTCAATCTTGATCCTGATTTTCAAGGCCCGATAAATGACAATTTTGATGCTGAACAGCTTTCCCTAATGCTGTTTGATTATTGCAAAGGGATTTACAATCAAAGGGAAAAAGCGTTTGGCCCAGATGTAACACGGGAAATTGAACGACATATAATTTTGCAAACAGTTGATACCCGCTGGAAAGAACATCTGCTATCCATGGATCATTTAAAAGAGGGTATAGGGCTTCGTGGATATGCCCAGCAAGATCCATTGCGTATTTACAGAAAAGAAGGTTTTGAAATGTTCCAGGGGCTGATGGAACGGATTAAAGAAGAGGTAGTCGGTATTCTTTTTAAAATACAGATTTCCACAGATTCTCAAATAGATGATATGAGACATAAAGAAAAACAAAACTTGAATTTTTCACATTCAGATGATTCCAGCAATAAACAACCGGTTAAACGATCATCTAAAAAAGTAAAACGAAATGATCCCTGCCCATGCGGCAGTGGTAAAAAATACAAAAAATGTTGTATGATTTAGGAAAGCTAAAAAAATGTCCTCCACTGATTCCAAAATAAAGACGGAGAATGCATCAAGATCTAAGAGTGATAATCCCCAAATGTATAAAGTCATTCTTCATAATGACGATTATACTACTATGGAGTTTGTTGTAGAAATTCTTGTCAGCATATTTGGAAAATCTCTTGAAAAAGCGGCACAAATAATGCTTAATGTACATAATAAGGGTAAAGAAATTTGTGGCATCTATCCGAGACAAATTGCAGAGACAAAAGTTGAAACTGTACACAATCTGGCAAGTAACAAAGGCTTTCCCCTAAAAAGTACAATGGAAAAGGAGTAGTTTATGATTAGCAAAGAACTCAGTACAGCATTAGGCTTTGCAGTTCGAGAAGCCAAGAAAAGACGGCATGAGTATGTATGTGTTGAGCATGTTCTTTACGCAATCCTTAACCATGATACAGGCGCCCAGACGATTGAAAAATGTGGTGGAAGCCCGGAACTTATAAAAGAAGAACTTGAAAAATTCTTTGAAGAAAAATTAACCAAAATTGATTCAAAAGAAGAATATGTTCTTCAGCAGACCATCGGGTTTCAGCGGATGATTCAAAGAGCAATCAACCATGCAAGATCTGCAGAAAAAAACGAAGTTAATTTAGGTGATATTCTTGCATCAATTTTTCAGGAAAAAGATTCCCATGCTGCCTTTTATCTCGAAGCTGAGGGCATTACCAGGCTGGATGTTTTAAAATATATTTCCCACACAACTGAAATTGAAAAAAAATCATCCCCGGCCATTGATCCTTCTCAAAAAGTATTCAAACATGCAGATCCAAAAACCAAGCGTAAAAAGAAACAAAATCCGCTGGAAGCCTTTACAACAGATCTATTAAAAAAAGCCCGGGATAATAAGATTGACCCCTTAATTGGAAGATCCGATGAAATAGATCGGATGCTGCAGATTCTTTGCCGCAGAAGGAAAAACAACCCCATATTGGTTGGCGATCCCGGAGTTGGCAAAACAGCGATTGCCGAAGGGTTGGCGCTCAAAATAAATGACAAAGAAATACCGGACTTATTAGAAGACTGCGAACTCTATTCTCTTGATATGGGTTCTTTGCTGGCCGGCACCAAATACCGAGGCGACTTTGAACAACGTCTTAAAGATGTCATTAAATCTCTCGAATCAAAAGAAAATGCCTTGCTGGTGATTGATGAAATTCATACCGTTGTCGGCGCCGGAGCTACAACCAGTGGTTCGATGGATGCATCAAATATTTTAAAACCAGCACTTTCTTCGGGTGATATTAAATGTATTGGTACAACAACCTATGAAGAATACAAAAATCACTTTGAAAAAGATCGTGCCTTTTCACGCAGATTTGAAAAAATAGAAGTTTGTGAGCCAACTGTGGATGAAACAAAACAGATATTGCAGGGTTTAAAACCGTATTATGAAGAACACCACAATCTGACATATACAGCTGAAACAATTGAGGCTGCGGCCTACTTATCGGACAAATATATTAATGATCGCTTCCTTCCTGACAAAGCCATTGATGTGATTGATGAAACCGGTGCCTATCTGAGATTAAAAGGCAAACGCAAAAAAGTCACACCCAAAGATATTGAAAAAATTGTTGCAAAAATAGCCAAGGTGCCGGTCTCAAGTGTGACCTCAACTGACAAGGCCAACCTGGAATCATTACCAAAACGACTTTTCAAAGTCATCTACGGCCAGGATGATGCCATCAACACCTTGACCACTTCGATTAAGAGATCTCGAGCAGGGCTTGCTGCACCTGATCGGCCCGTAGGTTCTTTCCTTTTCATCGGCCCCACCGGTGTTGGAAAAACCGAAGTTGCCAAGCAGCTTGCAGCCAACATGGGAATAAAATTTTTGAGATTTGACATGAGTGAGTATATGGAAAAGCATGCTGTCTCAAGATTAATTGGTGCACCTCCGGGCTATGTCGGATTCGATCAGGGGGGTATACTGACCGATAGCGTTCGCAAACACCCCCATTCCATTTTATTGCTTGATGAGATTGAAAAAGCCCATATGGATCTGTTTAATATCCTGTTACAGGTTATGGATTATGCCACGTTAACAGATAACAATGGAAAGTCTGCGGATTTCAGGAATGTTATTCTCATCATGACATCCAATGCCGGGGCAAGAGAGATGAGTGCCAATTCCATTGGATTTGGTTCCCAGTCAGCCGATTCGGGTTCCAAAGGACTAAAAGCTGTCGAGAAAATATTCAGTCCTGAATTTCGAAACCGTCTTGACGGAATTGTTCAGTTCAACCATTTATCACCAAAAGTCATGGAGATGATCGTTGACAAAAACATGAAAGAACTAAAAAACATGTTAAAAGAAAAAAATATTTCCTTGAGCTATTCTGCCAAAGTCAGATCGCATCTTGCCGGAAAAGGATATGATCCTAAATTTGGTGCCCGACCGCTGGAAAGAATCATTCAAACTGAAATTAAAGATAAAGTGACGGATGAAATCCTTTTTGGAAAGCTTGAAAAAGGGGGGAAAATTTCGATTGGCCTTAGAAACAATACTCTCAATTTTATATATAAGAGCTGAATGCCCCTTTTTAGATTATCAAAAAGATTGGATTTTCCTCCGGCATGGCTTGCAAGATCTGACGGACTATTATGCATCGGTGGAGATCTTTGTTCAAAAAGATTGATCCTTGCCTATCAAAATGGAATATTCCCCTGGTTTTCCAACGAGGAGCCCATTTTATGGTGGTCTCCGGATCCCAGGCTTGTTCTTTTTCCTGATGATATCCATGTTTCAAAAAGTCTTAAAAAAAAAATTCGCTCTAACCAGTTCAATATCACCATCGACAATGCTTTTGAGCAAACCATCATGTCGTGTGCACACCCCCGCGAAAAGGGCCAGGACGGTACCTGGTTGGTAGAGGAAATGATCGACGGCTACCTTAACCTGCATGATAAAGGACATGCTCACTCAATTGAAACCTGGAAAGACGGGAAACTGGTTGGCGGTCTTTATGGTGTCTGTCTTGGCGGTTCTTTTTTTGGTGAATCCATGTTCTCTTTTGATGCAGACACCTCGAAACTTGCCCTGGTAGCCCTTGCAAAACTCTTAGGTCATCATGGCTTTGACCTGATCGACTGTCAGGTGACTACATCACACCTTTTAAGTATGGGTGCAACCCAAATCCCAAGAAATCATTTTCTCAATATCATTACACCATCCGTAAAAAAAAAATATACCAAAAATATTTGGGATACTGATCTTCGTTTAGAAAAGATATTACTCAAGGAGGATACATGAAACCTGTATTGTCTTTTGATCCATCAGACAGTATTTGTGTGTTGGGCATCCCTTTAGACAAAAATTCTTCCTATATGAAAGGGCCGCTGCTTGCACCCCAAAGCATTAGAAAAAGTTATTTTTCAAGCTCCTCAAATTTGTGGACGGAAACAGGACTGGATTTAGGATCTATAGAGCAATTATACGATCTTGGAGACCTTGACTTTGGCACAAAAGAAGATGACTTTTCTCATATCACAATCAGCGTAAAAAAAATCCTCGAGGCCGGTAATCAATTGATCTGCCTTGGTGGGGATCATTCAATTTCATTTCCCATAATTGAGGCATATGCAAAATTTTATGATCAATTAAACATCCTGCATTTGGATGCGCACCCGGATTTATATGACAGCCTGGATGGAAACAGCCATTCCCATGCCAGTCCATTTGCCAGAATTATGGAAAAAAAATTAGCGGTGAGATTGGTTCAAGCAGGCATTAGAACCATGAATGGACATCAAAGAGAACAGGCAAATAAATTTTTTGTTGAGGTTCATGAAATAAAAAACGATTTTGACTGGTCCACCACACTTGAATTTGACGGACCGGTTTACATCTCCCTTGATATGGACTGTCTTGATCCTGCATTTGCTCCGGGCGTTTCCCACCATGAACCTGGTGGAATGACCACACGCCGGGTGCTGGATATCATTGGGCAATTCAAAGGCCATGTCATTGGTGCAGACATTGTTGAGTACAACCCGCAAAGGGATATAAACTCCATGACATCCATGGTGGCTGCCAAATTTCTGAAAGAAATGATTGCCCGCATCTACCGGGACAACAAGAGAGATAAAAAATGATTAATCTTGCCGATACCCATTGGTGGACCCGTCTGCCCTACTCTGTGAGCCCCTTTTTATTTGAATTTAACGGTTTTGGCATTCGCTATTACAGTTTGATGTATATCCTGGCTTTTCTCACAGTATACTTATTGATTCGACACCGCCTAAAAACAGAATCCTTCCGGATAACCAACGAACACTTAGATGATTTCATTGTCTGGGCCGCCATGGGTGTGCTGTTGGGTGGCAGACTGGGGTATGTTTTATTTTATAATTTATCTTTTTTTATATCCCACCCCTTTCAAATTTTTCTACCTTTTGAAACCACCAACGGATTCAGGTTCACGGGGATCTCGGGAATGTCCTACCATGGCGGACTTATCGGAGTTGCAGTTGCAGTGGTCTTATTTTGTAGAAAAAATAAAATAAACCCTTTAGAATTCTCTGATCTATTTTGCCCTGCTGTTCCGCTGGGATATACCTTTGGCCGATTGGGTAATTTTTTTAATTCAGAACTTTACGGGCGGGCCACGACCCTTCCTGTTGGAATGATTTTCCCCACAGATCCCTCCCATACCCTGCGACATCCCTCACAACTTTATGAAGCATTTTTTGAGGGTATTGTATTATTTGCCATATTATGGACGCTCCGAAAAAAAACAATATTTAAGCATCGAATGTTTGGACTGTATCTAATTGGCTATGGTCTTTTTCGTTTTTTTATTGAATTTGTCCGAATGCCGGACGCACACTTAAATTTTGTTCTATTAAATTTCACAATGGGTCAAATTCTTTGTGCTTTAATGATTACTGCCGGAACCCTTCTGGTTATACTGATAAAACCACAACCTTCTTAAACACTGTATCTTCCAGGTACCTGCACGGCAGCCTATTTAACTTGACAAACAGGGGTTTAGGCGCATTATCTTGTTTGTTGCTTTTATAGATTAAGGAGACAAAATGCTTTTAAAATTATTTTTATGTTTTACCCTGATCCCCGTTATTGAACTTTATCTTCTCATACAGATCGGAACTGTCGTTGGAGGGATAAATACTGTTTTTCTGGTGATTACAACTGGTTTTCTTGGTGCATGGCTTGCCAGATTGGAAGGCATGAACACCATGATGAAACTAAGAATGAATATTCAGCAAGGGTTGATGCCGGCGGAAGAACTTATAGATGCCGTTATCATCTTTGGTGCCGGGATCGTTCTTATCACACCGGGCCTGATAACAGATGTTTTAGGGCTTCTTTTGTTGTGGCCTGTAACGCGTAAAAAATTCAAACAAATGATGCGTAAAAAATTCGATGAAATGAAACTATCCGGCAGTATTGATATTAATCGATTCCACTAACGGACATGCGATGCCTTGGGCCTTTGATTCAGGGAACTGGACCAAAAAACCAGAGGTTTTGGCAAAACATGAAAGAACTCCACTGAATTTGCACAGTTCTTTCATATAATAAGGAGTAATATGTTTTTAGATCTGATTAAAACCCGTAGAAGTGTCCGTAAATTTAAAGACAAACCTGTTGAAAAAGAAAAAATAGATCGCCTTATTGAAGCTGCATTACGATCTCCTTCTTCCAGAAGTATCAACCCATGGCGATTTATAACGGTTGACAACAAAAAAAATATTTTAAAATTATCCGACGCAAAACCCCATGGTGCAGGCTTTTTGAAAGGTGCGCCGCTTTGCATCGTTGTCTGCGCCAACAATGACGAAAGTGATGTCTGGGTAGAAGATACATCAATCGCCTCCATTTTCATTCATCTGGCTGCCCACGACATGGGTCTTGGCAGTTGCTGGATACAAATCAGACAAAGAGAATATAGTTCTTTGAAAAGTGCTCAGTCTTATGTTAAAGAAGTTCTGGGAATACCCGATAATATAATGGTTGAATCAATTATTGCTATTGGTTATCCGAATCAAGTAAAACAGGGTCATAAAAAAGACACTTTGCAGTTTCAAAAAGTATCTTTTAATACATACGGATTAAAGGGTTAGATGGAAATTAAAACTGAAATCCTGAAAATGATTCAAAAAAAAGAGAGCGATTTACCCACTCTTCCGGTTGTCATTGATCGTATTATCAGTGTTGCTTCAGATAAAAAAACCACCACAGAAGAACTTGCCGAAGTCATATCTTATGATCAGGGAATGACCAACAAACTGCTCAAACTTGCCAACTCCATCTACTATGCCCAAAAAACAAAAGTGGATACCGTCAAACGGTCCATTACTGTTATCGGATTTGATGAAATTATCGGTATTGCTCTGGGTATGGGTATCTTGTCTTCTTTTACAGACAAGTCCGGCTTGACTCTTGATATGAAAGCACTATGGATACACGGCATTGGAGTTGCCACCGTTGCAAAAGAAATAGCCAAAAGAACAAACCCCGGTGTTGCCAATAAAGTATTTATTCCAGCTTTGTTACACGATATGGGTAAAGTTATTTTCAGCGTATATTTTAAAGATGAATACCGGAAGGTCCGGCAGCTTGCCATGGAAAAGAAAAGGCCTCTGTATTTCGCTGAAAGTGCTATCTTCAAACTGGACCATGCAACCCTTTCAGCACTATTAATGAAACGTTGGAATTTTCCTCAGTCAATTATTCTGCCCTGTCGATTCCATCATTCACCTGATTCGACACCGGTAAAATTTAAACATCAGGCACTCATTATTAATCTGGCAGATTACTTAACCCAGAAAGCGGGAATTGGTCACAGCGGCAATCCGGTTCCTGTTACGGTCAAGAATTCACCAAAGAAAATTGGACTTGATCCGAACAAATTGAAACTGATAATTGATCAACTCCGCCGTAAAGAAAATCAAATCAAAGAGTTCTTTAATATTACCACAGAATAACATAAACTCTATATATCCTTGAAACCTTTTACAGCAAATCTGAATATTTTATTATATTCAAAATTTTTAATTTCTTGAAAAAATACCATATGTCACCTTTGCGAAGAATACCATTGCCTTAAATTTTCCAATCCTTGCTGAGTTGATATTCTTGGTACATATCCCAAATCTTTTTTTGCCTTTGAGATATTAAACCAATGGGATGCAGAAAGTTCAGCAGCACCAAATTTAGTCATTGGCGGATCTTTTTTTATACCCAAAAGTTTATAAACAAATTCAAAAACAGAACCTGCAATAAAGGCCGTTCTTGCTGACACATGCCCCCTTATGGGTGGTTTTCCTGCAATTTCAAAAAAAGCATTGACCAATTTCCATTTCGAAATAGGATCATCCTGGCTGACAAAATAAATATTTCCGGATAATGTTGGATTTTCAGATAATTTTTGAAATGCCAGACTATGTGCATCTGCTGCATTGTCCACATAAATAGTATCAACCAGGTCATCCTTTCGTCCAATCATCTTCAGTCTTCCGGCCCGTTGGATTAATTTTGGGAAAAGATGGTTGTCTTCGGGCCCCCATATCAGGTGCGGGCGTATCGTAATAGATGGTAATCCATTTTTTGCAGCTTGACTGACCAGTTTTTCAGCCAATGCCTTGGTTGCAGGATAATGAGCCAAATAATTCTCAGGATACGGAACGGTTTCATCAATATTTTCCTGGTCACTTTCACTGAAGATCACACTGGGCGAACTTGTATATATGAGCTGACCTATTTTATACTTTTGGCATGCCAAAATGACATTTTCAGTGCCGATTACATTTGCTTTGTAATAATCTTCATAAGGCCCCCAAAGACCAGGTTTTGCTGCAACATGAAAGACAGCATCAATATTTTTTACAGCAGCTTCAACCGCAGCTTTATCGGATAGATCTCCCTGTATCTGCAAAACGCCCAGATCATCAAGGGAGGTATAGTAACTCCTTGCAAAAGAGGAAACCTCAATATTATTTTTGAGTAACTTTTTCACAATGGCTTTTCCTAAAAAACCACCACCACCCGTGACTAGAACCTTTTGTGCTGCCATTCCCATTCCTTTTTCAATTACCCGAAGATACCGACGTATCAATATCCAGGCCCAGGCTTATCATCCCGATTTGTGATCCAACAGATGACCATTAGCGATGGTTCTTTACTGGCATAATATACGCCATATTTTCATACCATAGCACATGTTTATGGCACACTCAAAAATCAATATTATTAACCAATGTTATTATCTAAGGATCGGCTCCAAAATTAGTTGATCTTTTGTTTTCATAATACCCAGTCTTTTAAGGGACTTTGGAAACAATTTAGATCAAGTTATTTTGTAACGATTCCTAAGCGACTAATCTATACTTGACAAAACCTATGGTTTAAAGTAGATAAGACAAGTTTTTTTAAACTGAGCGGGAATAACTCAGTGGTAGAGTGCGACCTTGCCAAGGTCGAAGTCGCGGGTTCAACTCCCGTTTCCCGCTCCAGTTTTCTTCCCAACTAAAAATTCACTTGTTGTCCAATTTTTTGAGCCCCATTATTTTGATTAGTGGACAATTGATATATAGCGATAGCAACAGCCAAATCGAATAAAGCCATTCCAACGGATTTAAAAAAAATTGTTTGTTTTTCAACTTGATACCCATTGTCCAGCAAATCTGCAAATACACGTATCATCTTCTGGTTTACTATTCCCTGTTTCAAAGGATTGGCAATATCACCGGATTCTTTACATGCAAATAATGTGTCAACAAAAACTGCATCGCAAGATTTTATAACTAAATTTGGAAACTCCTGCATGTCCGGCCGAAATGATCCTATGGAAATGAAAGTTTTTCCATAAATTTGTTTGGCTGGAACTTCAAATACCGGATTAGCACTTGTCGTTGCTGCGATAACAACCTCGGATTGCTCGACCAGTTGTTCTGGTTGATCACAGATGATATATTCAAATCCTTTAAATTCTTTTACCAATCTGTCTCCCATATCTCTGGCGGCATCTGCTTTTCGAGTATAAATATAAAGAGTCTTAATCCTACGATTAAACAGCAGATAACGTGCCTGTTCAAAGCCCTGTACTCCTACCCCTATAATGCCTGCGGTTTCAATATTTTGTTTTGTCAGCATTTTTACTGCCACTCCCCCTACGGCACCTGTTCGTTGTGCGGTAAGCGCCGCCCCATCCATGATGGCCAACGGCTGTCCCGACATATTATCATTTAGCACCACAACACCATTGACAGAGGGCTTTCCATACTGATAAGCCCCGGGAAAAACACTCACCAGTTTTGTTACAAAAAATTGTTTTGAAAAACATGGCATTAACAAAAGCATATTTTCCCTGTCTGCAACATGCATCCGATCCGGCATATTGTAATCTTTGGTCAACATTGATCTGTATGCATTTTCAACAGCTTGTTGAATAATACGTTGATCAATACCCTGCATATCTTTTTTATTTATAAAAATCATTTTATCCTCATCGGCTTATTTTGTGTATTATAGCATTTATCTGAAAATTTTTAATTACCCGGGCTCAAATATTGATTGGCACCGTATCCTCTCAAAATAAAGTTAATGACCAAAGCAATCTTAGATTTTCAATAACACAGTAAAACACAAACTTCCATTAAACTTTGAAAATTGCTCTTTCACATTGCTTCTTTAATATGGTAAAAGCAAATCCTTACTAAATGATAATTATGGGGAGATTGTGATGGATCAAAAAGAGGCTGTGTTATGCATCAAAAGAAACAATTTGCCAAAGACCTGGGTTAAGCAAATCAGTATTGTACCTATGGACCTGACTGATTTTATAAATAAAAGCACCGCAGCAGGATTTGAATTTATTCCGCGTTCCCAGGCTGAGACAGATGATTCAAAAAAACAAATCATCCCTTACATTATTCTCCAGACACATAACTTAAAAAGAACCGCTATCTACAACCGCCAAGGAAGCGAACAACGCCTTCATGATCTGTGGTCTATTGGAATTGGCGGACACATTAATCCGGAAGACAACCATCAGCAAACCGATTCTTTTGAAAAAATATTAATGGCCGGCATGAAAAGAGAATTGGATGAAGAACTTGAACACCGGCCCCAAAATGATACACTGGATTTTTTAGGGGTAATCAGTGAGGAAAAAACTGATGTTGGCAAGGTGCACCTGGGCGCAGTGTTCAGGATATTGACCGATACACCGGATAAATATTCACCCGGTTCGGAGCTATTTCAATTCAAGTGGGAAGATACAAGCAGCCTTGAAGATCTTAATTTAGAACTTTGGTCAAGATTAACTTTAAAACTCGTACCAGATTTTTGATACTGGTTCAAATACTATTTAAAATCTGAAGCACGGCAGAGCCCTTGGTTTTAAGAATTTTGGACCCCCGCGTAATCTTGCATAGACTGATACGATATTTTTTTGCAATATTGCGCTGGGTCATACCAGCATGAAGATCTTTTAATAGCTTCCATCGCAATGAAATATCATCCAATTCAGCCGGCGTAAAAATTTCTTCAAAAAACCTATTCATCTCATCTGTATTTTTTAAAGAAGAGATCACTTTTAACAATTCCGGGTCAATTGCCATTTTTTCACCTTCTTTAGCCATCGTTCTTTTATAATATTTTTTTCAAATTCAGCCTACTCTTTTTCCTCAAATAACTGAACCTGGTATACACTGACTTCAAGATCCCCCAATTTCCACTCCACGGATGCAAGACCGGCTTTCATACAAAGATTACTCAAAAATTGCTTTGGCTCCGGCAGTTGTTTCCAAACCTGGGGGAGAAAGGTAGCATTTTGATACCCCTTTTTTATAGTCACGCCATCAATCCCAGGCCGAAGTTTAGAAATCAATTCCATTTCATCTGAATACTCAATTTCAATCGGTTGGGTCAAGATACTGACTTCAATTAGCGTAGCAGACAATTCATCACTGGATAAGGGGCTGAATCTTCCATCATTAAATGCGGCATGTTTTGCATTATCAATAATACCCTGGGATATCGTTTTCACCGGCTCAATATTCCCAATGCACCCCCTTAGCGCCCCTTTTTTATGAAGAGTAACAAAGGTTCCACGATTTTTCTGTTTCATTGTGTCGGACAATTGTTTTTTTAAAAATAACAAATCGCTTTTTTTGCCTTGTAACTCAGATACGATACTCTGCCTTGCCAACTTTAGAAACAAAGCACCATCCTGCCGGCTAAATTCATTTTTCATTTTCCTATCTCCACAAAATTGATTTGTCCCATTACCAAATACCACATCTACCATCACAAATTAAACATTTTTTTTTAACAATGAAAAGCCGCTGCCCAATTGGCTTGAGGCATAAATTCCATAGTATACAGCAGAAAATCAACAAAAAAGAAAGCAAATCAAAGCTATTGCCATCGCCTATTTTTTGCAGTTTAGCCGAAAGGATTTTATTTGTGCGGTCATCATTTTTTCAGATCAAAATTGATCGGGAATAATCAGGATTGACTCAAAGGCGTTTTCTGAAATATTATACTCCTAACGTTAAAGCATAAGCTTTCCAAAGACAAGACCTTCACATTAACTGTTTAATTTGGGATTAAAATTTGGTTACTTTAGTTGATAAAAAATTGATTCACAAACTTCTTGAAAACGGGGTAGAGGCATCCTTGATCCCAGGGTTCATCAGAAGTCTTGCGAATGCATGTTTAATTAATCCAAATATGTCACATGGTCAGGCAAACAAACGCCTTAAGTACCTGGGTTGGGATGATATTGAGATTGATTATCATACGCTTCAGTTAGCCATCACATCCCTTGAAACAAAAGGTCTAAGCCAACTGGAGTACAAATCAGCGCCCTGGTATTTAAACAGCTTTGATACCAGGACTCCCACCAGCGCCTGCTGATTGTTCATCAAAAACAAAAAGCGTACGAAATTTCGTACGCTTTTTGTTTTTCTACTATAGCTCGCAGCAAGTGAAATGATGCTTATTTTAACATTATTAATAAAAAGACGGTATTTATTCATCTGCGATGGACTATAACTGTCATGCGCAGCCTTGGCTATTGACTCCTATGGATTGGGTAAAAGACCATAGGTTTTGACAATTCACGAAATACCATGCTGGTTTAATATAAAATCAAATTATTCATAATTACAGCAAATTATTCAAAGCTGTGAAATCCAAACCAAATGCGTCTGCTACAGGTTTACAAACAAGTTGTTCCCCAACGTAATTTACACCTTTGGCAAAACCCTTATCTTCGCAAACCGCTTTCCAGCCATTATTTGCAATTTTCAAAGCATATGGAAGGGTTGAATTGGTGAGTGCAATGGTAGATGTTAAAGGAACAGCACCCGGCATATTGGCAACACAATAGTGAATAATGCCATCAACTTCAAAAATAGGGTCGCCATGTGTTGTTGGTCTTGAAGTCTCAAAACACCCCCCTTGATCAATGGCAACATCGACAATCACTGAACCCTTCTTCATTGTAGAAAGCATATCTTTGGTGATCAGCTTGGGTGCTTGGGCTCCGGCCACCAGGACCGCGCCGATAACCAGGTCAGCTGTTTTTACAAGATCTCTGACAAGCGCTGGAGATGACATAAGCGGACGGCAATTTGCCGGCATGACTTCTGAAAGATATCGCAAGCGATCAATGTTCATATCAAGCATTGTCACATTGGCACCCATACCGCAGGCTACTTGAGCTGCATGGATACCAACCATCCCGCCACCAATAACTAGAACATTGGCCGATGGCGTTCCTGTCACGCCACCCAAAAGAAGTCCCCGGCCACCAAAGGTTCTTTCAAGGTATTTAGCACCCTGGTGGGCTGCCAGGCGACCTGCAACTTCACTCATGGGTGCAAGCAAAGGCAACCCTCCATTTTGATCTTCAATGGTTTCATAAGCGATACCAATAGAACCGGTTTTCATCAGTGCCTGGGTTAAATCCTTATCTGCTGCAAGATGCAAATAGGTGAAAACAATTTGTCCTTCTTTAATTAGATCAAATTCTGACGGCTGTGGCTCTTTAACATGCATTACCATATCTGAGATGCCATATACTTCGGCTGCTGTATCAAGGATACTTGCTCCGGCCTCCACATATTCACTGTCTTCAAAACCCGAACCCATACCTGCATTTTTTTCAACATAAACCGTATGACCATTGGTTTTGATCATATCAACACCCGATGGTGTCATACAAACTCGATTTTCCTGGGGTTTGATCTCTTTAAGAATTCCTACAATCATTTTCATTTGCTCCTTAAATTATTGGTTACCTTGATGCTTGCATATTTTCATATTATTGATATGTAAATAGCAAAAAGCTTGCCACCATAACCATTTCATAAAAAAAACTGAAACAAACTCTCTATAGCAGCTATGCAGCCTTGATTCAGAACCGGTTCAAACGAATTATAATTAATGGACGAAATTAATGGAACGAAAACGAACCAATCAGATATAGAACATAGCCCGACGTGCCTGTGCGTTGGAACGAAAACGAACCTGTGGTTTGTTTTCGTTCCAACAACACCATTTTTTTGTTATTCCAATCAGTTACTCAGGAAATAGCTTATTTATACCTTCAAACTCTTTAATATTCAATAAAAAGATATCCACAAACTCGGGATCAAAATGTCTACCGGATTCAGCTTTGAATAGATCGACAATCTTCATTGTTGGCCAGACACTCTTATAACAACGTTTATGGCTAAGCGCATCAAACACATCAGCAACGGCCGCAATACGGCCAAAAATATGAATATCATTTCCACAAAGCCCCTGGGGATATCCCGACCCATCCCATTTTTCATGGTGCTGCAATGCAACAATTGCAGCAGTTTTCATTATGGATCGATTGGATTTTTTTAATATTGCGTAACCTGTATGGCAATGCCCCTGCATGACCGTAAACTCACCCGCAGTAAGCTTACCTGGTTTATTCAAGATAGATTCAGGAATACCGATCTTGCCAACATCATGCATTGGTGTTGCAAGCCTTAACATTTCACATGTTTCTTCATCCATTCCATACCGTTTGGCCAGTAGATAACAGATTTCAGCAACCCGTGTCACATGGTTGGCGGTCTCTTGTGAGCGTGTTTCAACCACTTCTCCAAGGGTCAGGATCACTTCTTTTTGCGTATTGATTATCTCTCTTGTCAGACTAATATTATCAAACCCGATGGCGATTGTATTGGCATAAATACGAACCATTTTTCTCTGGATATCAGAAAACCGATGACAGTCACTTATATATAACAGGCTTAAAAAACCCTCTTTGGTTTGGAATATCCCGATGTATTCATTGTTGAAAAAGCCCTCACAGCCATTTTTTTCTTTTTTATTGAAAAAATCAATAATATGTTTGGGCATGATCTCTTCAAAAATACAATTGATTTTTTTTTCGTATTTTCCAGTACCTGCCATTAAAAGAATACGACCGTTCGGCATTCGAATAAAGCATGCACTGTCAACGTCTATAGAAAAATCAGGGTAGAGTATATGTTCCAATTGAATCAAAATATTTGAACCGAATTCCGAGAAGGATTGATTTTTAAATACGTTGAGAGTTGACTGAATAATGGCTTCAAGTCCTTTATTATTTTGTTCAATTGTCCGTAAGTTACTATACGCCCGAAGACATGCGGTTACTGATGTAAAGAGCTTTTGGGCGGTCAATTCCGGTTTTGTTTTATAATCATTGATATCATATTTTGTGATCACTTCCTGCTCTGGTGCTTTTCCCGGCTGCCCGGTTCTAAGAACAATTCGGACAGCGGTATTTTTTAACTCTTTTCTGATATATTCAACGATACAAAGCCCGGTATCCTCTTTTTCCATTACCACATCTAATAGAATCAGTGCGATATCCGGTTCTTTTTGCATCACATATTTAACCTGATTTTCTGTATAGGCACTTAGGATTCTAACCCCTTTATCTTCAAAGATATATCCCCGAAGTGTTATCCTGGTGATCTCATGGACATCTGCTTCGTCATCTACAATTAATATTTTCCAGAACCCGTTCTTGTCAATTGGATCAGATGCACCATCTGACACATCTTCATCGGCAAAAATCAATTGGTCATCTAGATCATCCTTGGATTTTGAATCCATTAAAAATCCCTCTATTTTGTTTTAAAATAGGTATCGACCAGCTGTTGGGCAAGCCCGATATAAGTCTGTGGTGTTAATGCCTGCATTCTGATTTTAAAATCATTGGGCACCTTGTCGAGTCCATCAACGAATTTACTTAAATCTTCTTTTTGAATTTTCTGTCCCCGGGTCAAGTCCTTTAAACGCTCATAGGGGTTTTCTTCATCAAACACCCGCATGGCTGTTTGAAAAGGTTCCGCCAACAATGCCTGGTTTTGATCAAGGTCTTCTTGTATCCGGGATTCATTAAGATCAATTTTCGACAACCCTTTTAGGGCGCTTTTCACGCCAATGGAAAAATAGCCAAAAGCAGACCCTAAGCTTCTTAAAACGGTACTATCACTGAGGTCTCTTTGAAATCTTGATTTTTGAAGCTTTACGCTTAAGTGCTCCATCATGGAAATACCGAGTCCCATATTTCCTTCACTGTTTTCAAAATCTATTGGGTTTACCTTATGGGGCATTGTCGAAGAGCCGGTTTCATGTGCCTTAATTTTCTGTTTAAAATACCCCAGACTAATATACCCCCACATGTCACGATCCATATCTATAACTATGGCCGCAGCCCTGATGAGTGAATGCATAACAAAAGAAACGGAATGGTTTGGATTGACCTGAGTCGTAAACAAAATAGGCGTCAGATTCAAATTTGTTGCAATAAAACGCTTTGATGCGTTAATCCAATCAATTTCAGAATAAACAAAATGGTGGGCATTAAAATTGCCCGTTGCACCATTCATCTTGGCCTGCACCTGGGTTTGGTCAATTATTTTCATCTCTTCAAGAAGGCGCCAGGCAAAATTTACAAACTCTTTACCGACTGTTGTCGGTGTTGCAGGCTGGCCATGAGTTCTTGACATCATTGGGATTGATTTATAGGCAAGTGCTTTTTCTTCAATATCTTGAATCAAACGATTCAGTAAATCAGATACGATCTCTTTTCCTTTTTTCAGCATCAGAGCATAGGAGGTATTATTAATATCATCTGAGGTACAGGCGAAATGAACCCATTCTTTGATTTTTGACAACCCCAAACCATCGAGTTGATCTTTTATGAAATATTCAACAGCTTTAACATCATGATTGGTACGGCTCTCGATATCCTTGACCTTTTGAGCATCATCCACGGTAAACGAAGATACGATGGCATCTAATTTTTCGCAATGTTCAGCATCAAAATCCGCCAAATTCAGGTCAGTCAATATAAATTTAAGCCATTCAATTTCAACAAATATCCTATGCCTTATCAATCCATATTCGCTGAAAACCTGAGCCAAATCAGTCGTCAAGCGTGCGTATCTTCCGTCCAGTGCTGTTAGCGCGTCTATCATTGGTATGTTTTAACTCCATATTTATTTGACATTTTAGCCTGAATCAATTATTTTTTTTGATAAACTTAAGTATCATTTAAAATAGCAGACAATTTGTAAATTAACAATCCAAAACGAAATAGCAGCCAAGGGTAAATGCATTTAAACTTGGCATGAATTTTAATTCTTTGTTTTACAGATACTTAGTGCCTGACCAAAAATTCCGTGTCTGGGCGAAAAGTTGCCCATATGCAAGGCGCAAGGAATTCTGAAACCGGAGTGTACTACTGTACATGAGGATTTCAGGATTTTGCAGCAACGAAGCAGATGGGTGAGTTTTCGTTCAAACACTACTTATGCAAAACAAAATTTTCATTTGCGTTTACCTTCAAACCGTAACTACCTGAAATCATTAATATGGAAAAGTTACATGCGTTAGCCCTGGAAATAGCAGCCCTATATTTAAACCAAATTTTTCATTTTGTGAACACGAGATTAAATTTAATGCAATTGCTTTGATAGCCACTTGACAAATATGCAAGGAATAAAGTATTTTAGCTAAAAATTTAAATGAATAGTCAATTTTTGTTGCAGGAGTAAAATATATGGCATTAACCAAAACGATTATTGCTGAGAGAATACAAGACAAACTGAATTTATCCCGAACAACCACCTATGAAATCATGGAAGAGTTCCTTGAAATCATAAAAGAAACCATTGAAAACGGTGAAGATATTATGATCAGTGGCTTTGGTAAATTTTGCGTAAATGAAAAAAAGGCCCGAAAAGGTAGAAATCCAGCAACAGACAGGGAGATGACACTTCCTGCAAGAAGAGTTGTTACCTTTAAATGCTCAGGAAAGCTTAGAGATTTGATCAATTCCTAAACAGCCTGTCTCCAATCATGCAATTATCAGAAAATACTATAGCCTCTATTATCCTTATCACACTGACAGGCAGCTGGTTTGCTGGCATCATTGCAGATTTACTAAACCTTAAAAACTTAAAAAAGAACCTTCCAAAAGAATTTGAAGGGTACTACAACAACGATAAGTACCTTGATTCCCAGAATTATTTAAAAACCAATACCAAATTCGGATTTATCACATCCGGATTTGATATTGTTGTTATCCTGACCTTCTGGTTTTCAGGGGGATTCAACTTTCTAGATAAATATATCAGATCATTTGAATTCGGGCCGATTACTTCCGGCCTTTTTTTTATTGGCACCCTTCTTTTATTAAAACTGATCCTTTCATTGCCTTTTAATGTGTATTCTACCTTTTTCATTGAAGAAAGATTTGGCTTCAATAAAACAAGCCCCATCCTCTTTGTTTCGGATTTAATAAAGTATATTGTTCTTTCTTTTATCTTTGGCGGTATCCTTTTATCTGTAATTCTCTGGTTTTTTGAATCAACCGGCCAATGGGCCTGGGCGCTATGCTGGATCGCCGGCACACTTTTCATTTTAATTATTCAGTATATTGTTCCCACATTTATTATGCCCTTGTTTAACAAATTCACACCATTGGAAGAGGGCACACTAAAGACAGCCATATTCAAATATGCAACATCCATTAATTTCTCTTTGGTCAATATCTTTGTCATGGATGGATCAAAAAGAAGCAGCAAGTCAAATGCATTTTTTGCAGGTTTTGGAAAAAACAAGCGTATAGTGTTGTTTGACACCTTAATCAAGGAGCAATCTATTGATGAATTGGTGGCTGTACTTGCTCATGAAATGGGACATTATAAAAAAAAGCATGTTATCAAAAGAATGGCACTGTCTGTCCTTCAAATGGGATTTGTTTTCTATCTGCTCTCTTTTTTTATTTCTAATGAAAACTTATTTGAAGCCTTTTATGTTGAAGAGATGTCCATCTATGCGGGCCTGGTTTTTTTCGGGATGCTTTATTCACCCATTGATCTGTTTTCATCTCTGGTTTTCCAAATATCATCCCGAAAAGATGAGTATGAAGCAGACCGATTTGCAGCACAGACCCTTGATGATCCAAACCCTATGATCACGGCATTAAAAAAACTATCTGCCCATAACCTTTCCAATTTAACTCCCCATCCGTTTTACGTATTCTTAAACTATTCTCATCCGCCTGTGATGGAACGGATAAAGGCTCTTAAAATGTAAAGTTATTTTTGAGTGAGCCCTTATTAAGATGCATCTTTACAAATGCTTTGATTTCGGCCATTTTCTTTTGCTTTATACAGGCCTTCATCGGACAAGGCGACCAAGGCTTCAGCAGAATTATCCGGCCCCGGGGTCATTGTAGCAACCCCCAAACTCAAGGTAACATAATCGTTAACTGTAGATTTTTCATGATCAAGTTCAAGATTCATAACACAGGTTCGCACTTCTTCAGAAAGGGCCATAGCACCTTTGGCATCGGTACATGGCAGAACCAGCACGAACTCTTCGCCACCGTATCTTGCGGCAAGATCAGTTGAGCGATGTGCACAACTATTGATTGCTTTGGCAACCTTTTGCAAACAATCATCTCCTGCCTGGTGACCATAGTTGTCATTGTAAAGTTTAAAGAAATCGATATCACACAAAATTACGGATATGGGGGTTTTCTCTCGATAATGCCGTTTCCATTCAGTACCAAGATATTCATCAAATCGACGTCGATTTGGAATTTGTGTCAATCCATCCATTACGGAAAGCATTTTCAGTCTTTCATTGGCTTTTTTTAATTCCTGCTCGGCACGAACCGTATCACTGATATCAATGGAAAATCCGTTAAAGCCTCCTATACGGCCAGATTCATCAGGAGTCGCCTTTGCATAGCACAATGCCCAGACAAAAGAATTGTCTTTCCTTTTGAGCCGACATCTGAACCGAATCACCTCTTCTGCCTCAAATACACCGAACATAAACTCTTCAGCACTTTCAGCATCATAAAAAACCTGGGATGCAAAATCAGAAATCTGCTCAACAACTGCCTCGGCAGATTCATATCCCATCATCCAGGCATATTCCGAATTGGCTGAAGTCACCTTGCCTTCAATGTTCACATGGTAAATACCAATGGGTGCAAACCCGAAAATATCAGCCAGATTTTGTTCCTGCTGTTTTAGGTTCGCTTTATCTTTTAGCCTGGCTGAAATATCTTTTGCAAGGACTGCCATACCCAGTTTTTCACCCTGAAAATTGATAATCGGAGAATAAAATATTTCGCATTGTCTTTCTTCTCCTAGCTGGTTAACATGGGAACAGGTTAACAATTGTGTTTTTTTGCATCCCGCAAGATCTCGTTTGCTCACCGGAATAAGATCATATAGAAACTTCCCCATGGTGTCACCCTCGGAGTAGCCAAACAAGTATCTAGCACCCTGATTCCAGGATGCTACCTGCAACTGAGTATCGGCTTCAATATATGCCAGTTTTGCTTGCCCGATCAGATTGCCAAGCGTTAATATCCTATCAATTAATTTATATTCCATAGTATTTTTTTTTAATTTTGTTGATTTAGTTTCGATACTATGAAATTTTGTTTTTTTTAACAAGGTAAATTAAAAAAAATCAAGCCATGCCAAAACTAATTATAACAGCCGATATACACGGCAATTACAACTCCTGGATAGCCATTAAAGCCCTTTTGAATAAAAACGATTCACTCGTCGTCGCTGGAGATCTTTTCGACACACGATATGGAAATTATACAAATCCAGCATTTGATCCCGAGGCCATAAAAAATGATTTAAACTTTTTTTCTCAGCCTTTTTTTTACGTTTATGGAAACTGCGATACACCCTCTTTTTTCCCGGGATTTAATAAGGTTCTCAAATTTGAGGCAAATAAAAAAAAGATATGCCTGTGCCACGGGGATAGCCATTTTGCATGTAATATTGATGCCGACGTAATCATCCAAGGCCACACCCACGTTGCTGTACTGGAGAGAAAAAAAAATCGGATATTTATGAATCCCGGTACGATTACCTCACCCAGAAATGGACTCTATACGTATGGCGTTATCGAAAATGATACTGCCTGCCTGATTGATCTTAAGACAGGGAACAAACTTATCTCTTTAAGTTTATAAGCTTTGCTTTTCCCTGATTTTTTAATATCTAGTGTCTGACCGAAAACTTTGTAACAGGATCTACCGGACTCACCGGATCAATTTTTGTTACCCTTTCAATCCCAATATCTTGCGTTTTGCGTGCGGATAAAGGTTGGTAGCGTTTTCTCATTTTCATGTATTGTTGATACCGGCTGTGTGTAAAGCGAGTTTGTCTGCCTGGGCGCAAGTTTGGTCTGCATTTAGTTCGTTTTGCATTGACCCCGGTCAAAGGACTTGCATTGACCCCGGCAGAAAAAATAGCCTTAAGCACATTATCAAACGTTTCTTTATTATGAATGGATTGTCGTGTTTTTGACCTGGAATGAATCGCCGTTTTTGTTCTTTGCTTTTGCCGAAGAGCTGAAGCACCCTGAACAAAAAAAATTTTTAAAACAGAAAAGATATTAACCCGAAACTTTTTTTTAGAATGTATGGATTCACCAGGCTTTTTTTTACAAAACGGCTTATCCTTACCCATCTTTTCACTTATTGGTTCGGGTTTTAAATAAGGCACAAGAAATCGAAAGGCAAGATTGATCTCTTTCATTTTCGAGTCGGAAAAAAAGGCATCCGCTGTTTTATTTTCCACAACATCCGGGTGATACTTCTTTGCCAGTTTTCGGTATGCATTTTTTGCCTGGTCAAGTGAAGCAGATGCAGAAAGTCCTAAAACACGGAATGCGGTTTCTTTGTTCATTCGTATTGTATACTGTCTCTATAAAATAGGTGTCAAGGCGATTTTAAATTTTCTAAGCAAACGGTATTTTGACGGGTTTTGAATTACTTTCAAAAAGTCGCAGATATTGCAAAATACAAGTTGAAATGATAGGTTGCAATCAACAATTCCCATAAAGGAGTCTCCATGGAAAAAAAAGAAAGAAATCCATCCTATTTTCAAAAAAATCCGGATTTTGATGCTTGGTTTACTTCATTTTTTCTTAAAAATCACATTGATCCTTTTGCCTATCCAACAAAGGTAGGCACCCGGGAACAAATAGAATTTATGGTTTACCCGGAGGATCAGGACGAGCGGTATTATCCATGTTCCGACAAAATGTTCGATACGATTATGTCCAGAACATATTCAGCCTATCTTAGACAAAATTACAAAATCGTACTTGATCGTATTATAGCGATGATCGATGAACTGATCGAACCCCCATATGACAATCAATTTCTAAAAACTCTCAAAAAAATAAAATATGAGGATGAAATTCGAACAGGCTTGCTAATTCCTGCCAGGCTTGAAAAAAGACTCTATAAAATATTTTTAACAAGAACACATATAGAAAATCCGTATTCAGATAGAAAAAGGGCTGCGAATAAAAAAATCAATAAATTCCTAAACTCCGAAACGTATAAAAAAGCATTAAATCAGATTGATGATTCGTTGCAAATCACAAAAAACATTTCTTTGTTTCAATTAAGAGAAAACATCAAGGAGCTTGAATTTAAACGGCTCTTAACGCTTATGGCTCAAAAAGAATTATGGACACATGAAAACCCGAAGATTCCGCCACTTGCTGCCATTAGAAAATTATTTAAGACACCCATTACCGGTAATGGGCTTGAACCATTTCTTTGTCTGATGAGGGCTAAAAAACAAAAAATTTTATGGCTTGCCGATGAAGCCGGTGAGGTTGTAGTTGATCTTGCTATCGCCAAATTTTTTGCAGAACTTGGCCATGTCGTCATTTTAGCCGTTAAAGAATCCCCTTTTTTTACACGGGTTTGTCTCGCTGACACCCGTACCGATCCGGTCCTTAAAAAGGAACTTGAGACTGCACACTTTATTCACGAAAAAACCATTAGCAAAAATAACCTGGTCAAACTTCTAAAGCATGATAAAAATCTATATGTGGTATCTGACGGTACCCGTGAAGATTTGAACCTTTTACTGACTTCCATCACTTTTTCAAGGATTTTTAAAGAGGTCGATTGTGTTATCTCCCGTGGAAAGGCCCAAAAACGAATTCTGATTGACTCACATTTTCAATTCACACAAAATATCATCAACATAAGTGTCAAAAAAAATAAATTGCTCGTATCTCATAAGGCCAGGCACGCCAATTTTATAAAATTTTCTCATGAACAGCTTGAAGCAAATGCTAAAAAGATCATAGATGAAATGAAAGGGGCTAAAAAGAAAGGGATGACGGTGATGTTCTATAGCGGCATTATCGGCTCAATTCCGGGAAAAATAGATGTCGCTAAAAAGATCATGAGTACCTTTACTGATTATTTAACAAAACAGTCTGCCAATCTTTTCATTATTAACCCTTCACGATATTATGAACCCGGCATGGATGCCGATGACCTTATGTACATGTGGGAAATTGTCCAGAGAAGCTCTTTCATAGATATCTGGAGATTTCAAACGTCGAATGACATTGTCAAAAGTTTTTCTTTAATGAAAAAAAAAGTGCCGCCTGAATGGATTGGTAAGGATTCCACCTATAGCACCGGATGTACAAAAGAGATGAGAATTGCTTTGAGTGTTCAAAAGGAAAATACGGAAATGCAATTGATCGGC
>JAKIUJ010000268.1 GCA_021647625.1 Desulfobacula sp. | reverse complement strand
CCACAAGTAATTAATCCAGAATAGTTTCATTTTCCTGTATTTCTCTTATGGAAAAAAGACTTGTCAAAAAATCAATCCCACCGGTTTCCTTGAAATCTTTCACATAAACACCGTCACTTCTCTTGATATCGAGAAGATTCATCATTTCAAGCTGTTTTAGTGCTATTCGTAAGGAAGCCTGATCAACACCTATCTCTTTGGCAAATATTTTTAAAGAAGATAGTTTTTCTCCAGGTTTTAATTGTCGCGTGTACAATTTTATAAGGAGCAGGTTAAAAATTCCGTTGTCTGATTTTAAAATTTCTTCGGTATTCATGTCTTCCTTGCTATATTTTTGTTTAAGTCCTGATATTAAAGGTTTTAGTATAAGTCAAACACACCCTATCAAGCAAAAAATAAATAATCAACCATAACTTTTTAATTAATATTTGACATTAACTAAACAATAGGCCTATATTGATTAATCAATAAGCATATGTCTATGTGAATATCATTTACATTAAGGAATAAAAAAATGGCTCAACTCATTGCCGATAGAAAAGAAATTGATTTTATTGTGTATGAACTTTTAGATGCTGAACATTTGCTCACGTTCAATAAATTTGAAGGTTTTTCAAAAAAAACATTTAGCATGATGATTTCTGAGGCCAGAAAACTGGGCATTAAAGAAATACTGCCCACTCTTGCAGAAAGCGATAAAAACGGTGTCCGGTTTGAAAACGGACAGGTTCTGGCACCGGAATCTTTTCGTAAAGCAAGACAGGCAATCCTTGATTCAGAGCTAACATCCACCATGGAGGATACTGCATGGGGTGGACAGGGATTACCGTTTTTAATTTCTATTGCCATTATGGAATATACAGTCGGAGCAAATTACTCATTGAGCGGATATACCCATATGGGTCACGGAACAGGGAAGATGATAGAGCTTTTCGGAACCGACAGCCAAAAAGATCTCTTTGTTGAAAATCTGTATACCGGCAAATGGGGCGGAACCATGGTGTTAACAGAACCCGGGGCAGGATCAGACGTCGGGGCCTTGACCACTACAGCCAAAAAGAATGATGACGGAACCTATACCATTACTGGAAATAAGATTTTTATCACAGCCGGAGATCATGATCTTACCCCTAATATTATCCACCCGGTGCTGGCCAGGATTGAAGGAGCTCCTGAGGGAAGTGCCGGAGTCTCCATATTTATTGTTCCCAAATTCCGGGTCAATGATGACAAAACCATTGGTGAATCAAATGATGTCCACTGTATTGGAATTGAGCAAAAAATGGGAATGCACGGGTCACCTACCTGTTCCTTATCTTTAGGCGCCAATGGTAAATGCAAAGGCTTTTTACTGGGAAAAGAAAACAAGGGACTGCAGATTATGTTTCACATGATGAACCAAGCCCGTCTCAGCGTCGGTTTTCAAGGCAGTTCAGCAGCCTCACTGGCCTATCTTTATGCTTTAGATTATGCCAGACAGAGAATTCAGGGAAAAGATCTTGCCAGTCTGAAAGACCCGAATGCAAAATCCATCCCCATTATTAACCACCCGGATGTACGACGGATGCTGACCGGTATGAAAGCCCGTGTAGACGGAATGAGGAGTCTTGTTTACTATATATACGCCTGTCTTGACAAAAAAGAAGTTGCAACCAGTGAGGCGGACAAAAAGATTGCTTCTGATATGCTCGATCTTCTTACCCCGGTGGTAAAAACCTATTGCTCTGAAAAAGGATTTGATGTCTGTGTTGAAGCCATCCAGGTATTTGGCGGTTATGGGTTTACCAGTGAATTCCCTGTGGAACAACTGGCCCGGGACGTAAAAATTGCCTCCATCTATGAGGGCACCAGCGGGATTCAGGCTATGGATTTTCTGGGTCGAAAACTTGGCATGGAAAAGGGTAATGTGTTTGCCAATTTTCTAAATGAAATTAATAAAGTCATTACTGCGGCAAAAGAAAAAAAATCTTTAGCACCGCTTGCCCAGATCCTTTCGAAACAGGTTGAAACTCTCGGGGCAACCGCCATAATCATCGGCCAGGCAGCCGCATCTGAAAAATATGCCTCAGCCTTTGCAAATGCCCATCCTTTTCTCGAGGCAACAGGAGATGTCACTCTTGGGTGGATGCATCTGTGGAGAGCACTGAAAGCCACAACAGCCCTTGAAAACAATCCAAAAGAAAAAGACCGTATTTTTTATGAAGGTATTGTTACCACGGCCAGATTTTATATAGAAACTGTTCTACCAGTCACTTTTGGAAAAATGAAAGCGGTTCAAGGCCTTTGTGATGCTGCATTGATAATGAATGATCAGGCGTTTGGATAGGGATAATATAATGGATTCAATTAAAAATGTGCTGATCCCGGGTTCCGGGACCATGGGGCTGCAGATCGGTCTGAAATGTACGTTATATGGATTTAATGTAACCATCTATGATGCACATGAACAAGCACTTAAAAAATCGGTAGATTGGTTTTAATCGCAGCAAGCTGTGGGAAATCAAACCCAATCACGATTAAACTCAATAAGGACAAAACTATGACTGAAAAATTCATGAGCATGAAAAACCTTAAATTCACCCTCCATTCCAGAAAAGGGAAATATAGTTCCAAAACCCCGGGATTTTTAAAAGACCATACACCCAAAACCATTGATATGATATTAAAGGCCGCCTTTGATTTGGGCAAAAAAGTGATGCACCCAATGTTTGAGGAAATGGATAGATTCCCGCCTGTGCTGGAAAATGGCCGGGTTCATGTTCATGAAGGGGTTCGGCCAATGCTTGAAACCTTGGGAAAAGATGGTTGGATTTCTGCAGGTCTTCCTGAAAAGTGGGGCGGCGAGGACATGCCCGCTTCCCTGATGCACTGTATTTATTTTATTTTTGCCGCAGCCAATTATTCTGCTTCGACTTTTTCCGGTCTGACCATGGGCGCTGCAAATTTAATTTTGAGTTTTGGAACAAAGGAACTGCAAGACGTCTATTTACCGCCTATGCTGGCAGGTAAATGGCAAGGCACCATGGCACTCACTGAACCGGAAGCAGGAAGCTCTTTAGGAGATCTTAGTTGTGAGGCGATGCCTGTTGAAAAGGAACAATATAAAATATGCGGCGAAAAAATTTTTATTTCGGCCGGCGACCATGACGGGGTGGATAATATCATTCATCTCATGTTGGCCAGAATTACCGGTGCTCCCGAAGGGGTAAAAGGCATATCACTTTTCCTGGTTCCCAAATTCAGGCCTGAGTCCCGGGGCAGCCTTGTAGAAAATGATGTGACCGTCACCCAGGTATTCCACAAGCTTGGATATAAAGGTGCTCCCATCACCGGACTGCGTATGGGAGAAAATGACAATTGCATAGGATATCTTGTCGGAGAAGAAAACAAGGGTTTGGCCTATATGTTCCAAATGATGAATGGTGCCAGGCTGGAAGTGGGGATGGGTGCCACTGGCATTGCTACGACTGCCTATCATTCATCCCTTGAGTATTGCAGAACCCGGCACCAGGGTAGAAAGATTGCGGAACCCAAAAATTCAGAGCAAGTTGCAATTATCCAGCACCCGGATGTCAAACGGATGCTGCTCTTTCAAAGGGCAGTATCTGAAGGAGCTTTAGCCCTTATACTTCAGTGCGGCATGTACGAGGATATTTTTACCACAGACCCGTCCCAGACCGATTGTCACTTGCTTTTGGAACTTCTTACGCCCATAGCCAAAACCTATCCGTCTGAAATGGGAATCCTGTCCACAAGCACTGCCATACAATGTTTCGGCGGATATGGATATTGTGATGATTTCCCTGTGGAACAGCACTTCAGAGATATGCGTGTCCATACCATTCATGAAGGAACAACAGGAATTCAGGCCATGGATCTTCTGGGCAGAAAAGTGGTGGCCCAAAATGGCAGAGCACTGATGCTGCTGAAAGAAGAAATACTACAGACAGCAGGAGAAGCAAGACACTCTGCGGGTTTAGATGACATGGCTGATCAATTGGTGTCATATGTAGCGCTTCTTGAACAGGTGACCATGAAAATTGCAGCAATGGGTAAAAATAAAGGCATGGATGCATATCTGGCCAATGCCACCCTCTATCTTGAAATGTTCGGTATTATTGTTATTGCCTGGCAATGGCTGTCCATGGCCCATGCAGCAGCAACAAAATTAGAACAAGGGGTGCCAAAAAAGACAGACCAGCTGTTCTATGAAGGGAAAATCCATGTGGCCACCTATTTTTATTCCCATGAGCTTGTCAGGGTCAACAGTATATCCATGACCCTGGGTTGCGAAACCATGGTCACTTTGGCAATACCCGAGGCTTGTTTTACAGATTAAACTGCCACCTGTTTAAAAAACATATAACAAAAAGACACATACCTATTGGATGAAATAATGGAGGATAGTTATGACAATAAGAATTTCTAAAGCAGCCGTTATCGGATCAGGGATCAT
>JAKIUJ010000267.1 GCA_021647625.1 Desulfobacula sp. | reverse complement strand
TATCCATGGATATCGTTGATGGATTGGAAAGTGTCAAAATCCAACAAGAGGATGGACAGATTTGTGTTATATCGTTTTGCCTTTGATAGTTCGGATTCCAGTTCCTGTTAAAAGCAACGCCGGTTATAGAGTTTTGTCAGGTAATCTTTTTTTGAAATCATGACAATACGGCTTTGGGCATCGTCCACTTCCTTGGTTAAGGATGCTTTTTCCAGGGTGTTGTTAATGATGGATAGCATGTGGGTGCTGGAGAGTTCTTCTTTGATAATATATGCAAAGGCACCTTTTGAGACAGTATCCGCCCCTTTGCTGATATGGGGTTTGCTCAAAGTGAAGATGACAGGAATATCCGAGCGCATCCGGTTAAGTTTTGAAAGCAGGTCAAAACCTGTTCCTTCCGGTTGCAGGTAATCGATGAAGATTAAGTCAAATCCACGTTGAGAAATTAATTTTAGACTCTGTTCCGTGGTTTTGGCCTGGAACAGGTCACACTTAATAACACCTTTTATAAAATGATTGAAAATGCTGAAATCTTCATCAGATCCTTGCGCATATAGTATTTTATAAGCCTGATCAGACGGCATTATTTTTGAATTATTCGGAAAGGAAACCAGTTTTTTGGTAACCGTGGATATTTTTTCTGAAGCGGTTTTTATTGATGACAATCTCGATTTGGTAATTGTTGTGAACTCTTTGTTTTTCAGCAACTGGTAAATGTTGCCCTGAAGATTTCTCAGTGACTCCTGGATTTGGGTGGCAGCAATAGACGTTCGTACGGAAAGTTTTTTAGCAGTCACATTTTTTTGCATGGAGTGTTCATGCTGGGCGATAATTTTTTGATACACAAGATCCAGTTCGTTTATACTTTGGTGAACCGCATTTTTTTGTTTGAAAAGTTCGAAAAAAATTCTAATTTTTGCCCTAATCTGTTTGTCTGTGAACGGCTTTAGCAGGTGATCAATTTGAAGTGCTTCAAAATCAGATAAAAAATTATCCTGTGTAATACAATTATCAACGGTATCACACAGGATGAGCAACGGGGTGTTATGGATCTGTTTATGGCTCAGCAGCATGGATCCGATTTTATACGGTTCGATATGGGTTAGGGCTTGCTCTATAATGACCAGGACAAGGGAATGGTTATAAATCAGTTCAAAGGCTTTGTTTTCTGAAGTCGCTGTTAGTATGTCGAGATTTGGGAACAGCTTTGCAGATGCTTTAACGGCATCTGTTGTTGTTTCTGTCGCCACAACAAGGATTTTGTCCTGGGTGATATTCATGGGCAATCTCTCTTTTTAAGTGTTTACACCGAATATATATTCTTTAACAGAAACCTTCTTTTAAATTAAGAGAAAATCATGTAAATAATGAAATTTGGAAAACTATTTTTAAAACAACCTGGGAAAAACAATGGAATTTATAGCTGATCTTCACCTTCATTCAAAATATTCTAGGGCAACGGCAAAGAATCTTGATTTTGAACATCTTTATCGTGCAGCACAAATCAAAGGTGTAACCGTCGTAGGAACAGGAGATTTTACGCATCCTGAATGGATAGAACAAATCGAATTGAAACTTGAAGAGGCCGAGCCGGGGCTTTTTACTTTAAAAAAAAAGTCGGCAAAGGAAATAGATAAAACAATTCCTGAAAATTGCAGGGGACCTGTCCGGTTTATCCTTCAGTGTGAGATCAGCAATATCTATAAGAAAAATGACAAGGTGAGAAAAAATCATAACCTTGTTTATTTCCCGGATATTAAAAGTGTCAAAAAATTTAATGCTGCTTTGGATGCTATTGGAAATATAAAATCAGACGGCCGGCCCATATTGGGACTTGATGCCGAAAAACTATTGGCCCTCATGCTGGATATCAACGATCATGGCATGTTTATACCTGCCCATATCTGGACGCCCTGGTTTTCTCTTTTCGGGTCCAAATCAGGCTTTGATTCCATGGCGGAATGCTTTGGTGATCTGACAGATAGGATATTTGCCGTTGAAACAGGTCTGTCATCCGATCCGCCCATGAACTGGCGGATAGAAGAGCTGGATAATATCAGGTTGATATCTAACTCTGATGCTCATTCACCGGGATTTTTAGGGAGAAATGCCTCGGTGTTTAATACGGGTTTAAGTTTTTCGCATATTCGAAAAGCGCTGGAAGTTAATGATCTTGATGCTTTTAAAGGGACATTGGACATGTTTCCCCATCAAGGCAAGTACCATTATGACGGACATCGCAAATGTAATGTTTGTTTGAACCCGGCGGCCACAGCACAACTTGACGGTATCTGTCCTGAATGTGGAAAGCCTGTGACCTGCGGGGTGTTATATCGGGTTCAGGAACTGGCAACACGGCCGGAAGGCTATAGACCTGAAAACCGTCATGGATATCAAAGTATGATTCCTTTAGCCGATATTTTGTCGGAAATTTTTGAGGTAGGACCCAAAACAAAGAAGGTCGCAACCTTTTACAATAAAGCAATTGAACGTCTTGGACCGGAGCTTGGGATATTGCTGGATAAATCATACCAACAAATCGAAAGCGCAAACGTGCCATTGCTGGCCGATGCCATCATGAAAATGAGGGCAGGCGATATCAATATCGACCCTGGATTTGACGGGGAATTCGGGGTGGTTAATATCTTTACCACACAAGAAAAAGAAGCACTCAAAGGAGAGAAAAATCTTTTGTGTGATTTCCCCGGGAAAAAAAAGAAACCAAGGGTGCGAAAGGCACTTGCACATGCAGGTAGCGTTGCCGGTATTAAAAATAAGAAAAAGAGTAAGCCTGTTCAGAAAAAAGCCGTCCATATCGGTACCAATGACGCTTTGCTCAAAGGGCTGAATCCGGAACAAAAAAAAGCGGTTGAATCCAATGCAAAATCCATGGTGGTCCAGGCAGGTCCCGGTACCGGGAAAACGCGAACGCTAACCGCAAAGATTGCCTGGCTGGTGTCACAAAAAAATGTAGATCCGGGTAATATTTTAGCGCTGACGTTCACGAATAAGGCTGCAAAGGAACTTGAAAAACGTATAGAACGGTATTTGCCAAAGACAGGTGAGAAGAGGAAATCACCGAATACTTGTGTCTTGTCTGCTACCTTTCATTCATTTTGTCTCAAATTGCTAAAGCAATACAAAAAGGATTTTAGTGCAAGTATTCTTGAGGATGGAGCCAGGATGGATTTGATTCGGGATGCAATTGGTGCTGAGGCAAAAAGGTCAGATATTAAAAAAGCAGAACAATTCATCTCAAGGTGCAAACAGAATTTACTTTTCCCAAAAGATGACCTGTCTTGTGTTGTAGACGGTGAGGGCGGCCAGGACTTTAAGAACACATATGAATTGTATCAGCATTGTTGTGCAAAGGAAAATGTTATTGATTTTGAAGATTTAATCTTTATGACTGTTGAATTGCTGAACGATGATAAAAAGCTCCATGCTGTCGTGTCAGAATCATATCCATATGTTTTTATAGATGAATACCAGGATTTAAATTATGGGCAGTATGTTCTTGCAAAACTTTTGGCAGCCAACAATTATATTTTGGTCATCGGTGATCCGGATCAGTCTATATATGGATTTAGAGGATCGGATAATAAATATTTCAAGCTGTTTGAAACCGATTTTCCCGGGTGTGAAAAAATATTTTTAAATATAAATTACAGATCCACACAGACCATATTGGATGCCTCGGGCCAGGTGATCAGAAGCGCTGGCGACACCCAGGGAAAATCAGTGGTTTTTTCAGGTATAAAAGGTCTTAATCGTCTGATCATAAAAGAGGCTGCTTCCGAGATGTCAGAGGCAGTTGCCGTAAGTAAGATGATAGAAAAATTTGTGGGTGGGATTTCTTTTTTTTCAATGGACAGATCTATTGCAGGGTTTGATGAGCAAAAGGAATATTCTTTTGCCGACTTTGCTATTCTTTACCGGACATCAAAGTTGTGTGATGCATTTGTTGATATATTTGAAAAAGAGGGCATCCCCTACCAGACAGCGGATAAGAAACGATTTTTTGAGATTGAGGGTATCAAACAATTGATCAGTCTTTGCAGGATCATGGCAGGGTGTGAAACCTTTTATGATGTAAAGATTGTCTTTGATCATTTCGGTGTGAAATTGGGGAAAAAAAGCGGGACGGTTTTTCAAAGAGCTTATAAAGAAACGAGGATTCTATCTCAAGATTTTTTTGAAACCATTATTTTGCCCGATGATGGCAGTATACGAGCACCGGTACAGGTAAAGATCAATGATGTTTTAGAAAAACTTAAAGGCCTGAAGAATAAACTGCAATCAGAAAATACAACGGGTGCCGCTAAAATGCTCTATGAAGAGGCCGAGTTGAAAGCAAGAATTCAGGCAGATGAATCTGCAAAATATGCGTATAATACCTTAGAACCGAAGACAGATATCGTTTTCGGACTTACACATGTGACCATTGAACAAGACAAAATGCTTGCAA
>JAKIUJ010000028.1 GCA_021647625.1 Desulfobacula sp. | reverse complement strand
TTTTTATTTCAGGTAAAGAAAAAGAAGTTTCCACGGATTCTGATCTGTGGAAACTTTTATTATTGGGTGATAAGGCATGGGTTTCAAAACAGAGATTTTCAAAGGATATGGAATGTCGGTTCGATATAACTATTGGCGATTATTTTACAGCGGCCAGGCATTTTCTATCTGAAAATGATTTTCATATATTGAGAATGGGTCTGAATGCCCTGCTCAATTATCAAACTCAACCAAACGACATTCGTAGATTAGATCTTTTTTTAGAAAAACATGGCAGTTTTTATCATCCTTTGAGACTAGAAGCTGTTTTACAGGATGGCAATACCTGCTCATTTGTAATTAACGGGGCGATCTCACAACAAGGCCTGACCATTATTCAAAATGAATATCATATAATCAAAGCCTTGAGTAAAAAACAAATACCGTCTTATCTTCCTGCGGTTTTTGGTTGCAGCATGTTTCAAATGAATAATAAGAATTTCGGTTTTTTTTTAGGTCAGTGGCTTGAAGGGTTTAAAGAGTTTCATATTACCCGGGTAAATGATGAGAAAAAAGTGGTGATATGGGATTCCGATGGACGTTGTAATTATATCCGTCAAGAGAAAGCCTTTCCAATTTATAAAGATATCGCAAAAATACTCACCCTATATTATGATCTTGAAACCTTCCGCCAAATTTACCCCTGGCATCATGCTGCCGGAGACTTCATTATCCGCCAGAATAAAGAAGGGTTTGACACAATGCTCATCACCATAAGGGGCTATGAAAACTTAAGTGATTTTGATTTGGTCGATTCTGATTCGAATGCTTCTGCTTTTACCAATCCGGAATCAATTGAGCCCGATCAATCTGTTTTGATTTTGCCTTCGCTGTTGATGTTTTTTTTGAATTTGAGTCTGCGTGTACGTCTGGATCGTATGGATGGAACTGGTGAACCTGTTGCTGTGGATGAAAAAATATTGTCATTTGTTGTGGACGGTTTTTTAGTTGGGCTGGATCAAAAGGGCAACCAATACAATGAGCCTGATCTAAGAAAGGGCTTTATTGATTTTTGTAATCAATTCAGCATGGATCAGATAATGGAAATGATGGTGAATATTGTTGAATCACACCCGCCCGGCACTTTAGAAATTGAATTGGTTCAAGAAATATTGATATCCCATTGCCGACTTGTGCATGCAATTTTCAAAAGGCTCTAAAAAAAACCTTTTTTATTGACATGTTGGAGAAGAAATTTTATATCTGCAATGTTATTTTGCTGAAGTTATTCTTAAGTGATGTGTGTTGGGTTATGTAACTCTTTGAAATAATAATGAATTAAACTATTGAATGGAAAGGTTGTGTAACCTTTTCATTAATGAATGTAAAATTAACTATTATTGGAGGTAAGTAAATGGCAAAACATGAGACTCCTTTACTGGATCAGCTGGAATCCGGCCCTTGGCCTAGCTTTGTCTCTGACCTGAAACAACAGGCCGAAGTAAGAGCAAAGAATGAAGAAGGTGTTGAATTCCAGATCCCGGTAGATTGTGTTGACGATCTCCTGGGAATTTTGGAGCTGTCCTATAAACATGGCAGGACTCACTGGAAACATGGTGGTATTGTTGGTGTTTTCGGATACGGTGGTGGCGTTATCGGTAGATATTGTGATCAACCGGAAATGTTTCCAGGCGTTGAGCACTTTCACACAATGCGTGTTAACCAGCCTGCTGGTAAATACTACACAACTGAATATCTAAGACAATTAACTGCACTTTGGGATCTTCGTGGCTCCGGTATTACCAATATGCATGGCGCAACCGGTGATATCATTCTTCTGGGTACAACGACTCCCCAGCTTGAGGAAGTGTTCTGGACATTAACCCATGACATGAATCAGGATCTGGGCGGATCAGGTTCCAACCTGAGAACACCTGCTGATTGTCTTGGTACGTCCAGGTGTGAATATGCATGTTATGATACAAATGCATTGGTTACATTTTTGACCCAGGAATATCAGGATGAGCTTCATAGACCTGCTTTTCCGTACAAGTTTAAATTCAAACTTGATGGTTGCTCTAACTGTTGTGTAGCTTCTATTGCACGTTCCGACATGTCCTTTATCGGTACCTGGAAAGACGATATCCGTATCGATCAGGATGCCGTGAACAAATATGTTGAAAATGCTGATGGTTACCCTGCAAATGCCGGCGCATTCCGTGGCAGCAAAGACTGGGGCCCATTTGATCTTGAAAAAGAAGTTCTTGGTCTTTGTCCTACAAGATGTATGAAATTTGAGAATAAAAAACTTTTTATTGATAATGCCAATTGTACTCGTTGCATGCATTGTATCAACGTTATGCCAAGAGCCCTTAAAATTGGTAAAGAAACCGGTCTGTCAATTCTTGTTGGTGCAAAAGCACCGATTCTTGATGGTGCTCAGATGGGTTCTTTGCTTGTTCCTTTTATTGAAGTTAATCCTGACAATGATTACGAAGCAATTACTGAAGTCATTGAAAACGTATGGGATTGGTGGATGGAAGAAGGTAAAAACCGTGAAAGACTTGGTGAATTGATTATGCGTCAGGGATTCCAGAAACTTCTTAGTGTTACTGGTATCAAAGCTGCGCCTCAGCACGTTCAGTACCCAAGAACCAACCCGTACATCTTCTGGAAAGAGGATGAGGTTGAAGGCGGCTGGGAACGTGATGTTGACGAATACAGAAAACACCATCTTAGATAGAAAGGGAGAATTATAATGGCATTTATTTCTACTGGTTATAATCCAGAAAAACCGATGGAAAACAGAATTACAGACATCGGTCCGAAAGACTATAACGATTTTTATCCTCCTGTTATCAAAAAGAACAAAGGCAAATGGTCTCACCATGAAATTCTTGAGCCCGGTGTTCTTGTTCATGTTGCAGACTCAGGAGATGAATTATATACTGTAAGAGTTGGTGGTGCACGTTTGATGTCCACCACCCATATCAATGAAATCTGTGAAATTGCAGACAAACATTGTGACGGTCATGTTCGTTTTACAACCAGAAACAATATTGAGTTCATGGTTGATTCCAAAGATAAACTAGAACCCCTTAAAAATGATCTGGCTTCCAGAAAGTTTGATGGCGGGTCTTTTAAATTCCCAATCGGCGGAACCGGTGCAGGTATTACCAACATCGTTCATACCCAGGGTTGGATTCACTGTCATACACCGGCAACTGATGGATCAGGTACTGTTAAGGCTGCAATGGACGTATTGTTCAATGATTTCCAGGATCAAAGACTTCCTGCACAGCTTAGAGTTTCCATGGCGTGCTGCCTGAATATGTGTGGTGCGGTTCATTGTTCTGATATCGCTATTCTCGGTTATCACAGAAAACCGCCAATGATTGATCATGAATACCTTGATAAAGTTTGTGAAATTCCTCTTGCTGTTTCTGCTTGTCCGACTGCAGCAATAAAACCATCCAAGCAAAAGCTTGCCGATGGCACGGAAGTAAAATCAATTGCTATTAAAAACGAAAGATGCATGTATTGTGGTAACTGTTATACCATGTGTCCTTCCTTACCCCTCGCTGACACAGAAGGTGATGGTATTGTTTTGATGGCAGGCGGTAAAGTTTCCAATAGAATTTCCGACCCCAAATTTTCTAAAGTTGTTGTGGGTTTCATTCCCAATGAAATGCCAAGATGGACTACCATGACAGACGCTATTTCCAGAATGGTTAATGCCTATGCTAATGGTGCGAATAAATACGAACGTCTTGGTGACTGGGCAGATAGAATCGGGTGGGAAAAATTCTTTGAAGTATGTGAGCTTGAGTTTACTCATCATCTTATTGATGATTTCCGTCAGCAGGCATACATGAGCTGGCGTCAGTCAACTCAGTTTAAATTCTAAGGAAATTATTGATAATTTTCTTTTTATAATGTTGGATCGGCCGGGGTGTGTTTCGCACTCCGGCTGATGCATTTAAATTCAAAGGAGTACGACAATGAGTGAACTTCTTGATAATAAAGAAGAAGCAGTTAAAGCGGTTGTTGCCTTTTTGACAAAAAAATCTAAAAATAAAACCAAATTTTATCTTAAAGATTTTTATAAAGTTTTTCCTGATGACAAACCAAGACAGATTAAAAAAGTGGTTAATAAAATGGTTGAAACCGGAGAGTTGGAATTCTGGTCTTCAGGAAGTACAACTATGTATGGCCTTAAAGGTGTTGGTATTCAGCATTCTTCAGAAGGCGAAGAATAAGAATTTAAAAGCTTTAGTATTTCATGAACATTGGTAAAAAAATTCCGGGAATTATCATTGCCGGCCTCCGGGGCGGATCCGGTAAAACAATTATTTCAGTGGGAATTACAGCGGCATGGAAGAAAAAAGGCTTAAAGGTCTCTCCATTCAAAAAGGGACCTGACTATATAGACGCCGGCTGGCTTTCCAAAGCAGCCGGTCGTCCGTGTTATAATCTTGATACATTTCTTTGTGATCCACAGGTTGTAGTAGACTCCTACCACAAAAATTCTGAAAATTCAGAAATCGCAGTTATTGAAGGCAATCGCGGTCTTTACGATGGTATTGATCTGGACGGGTCTACCTCTACCTCGGAACTTGCAAAGCTGCTTGATTTGCCCGTGCTCCTGGTTTTGGATTGTACAAAAAGTACCCGGACAATGGCTGCTCTTTTATTGGGATGTATGAAGTTTGATCCAAATATCAATATTTGTGGTGTTGTTCTCAACAGGGTGGCCGGTAAAAGGCATGAAGGAAAGGTTCGGGCAAATATTGAAAAATTCTGTAAAATCCCGATTTTCGGGGCAGTCCCAAAATTAAAGGCTGAAGATTTTCCGGAAAGGCATATGGGACTTGTTACTTCAGAAGAGCATTCTTTTTCAGAACAGGCCATTGATGCAGCCATCAAAGTGACCGAGGATAATATTGACCTGGATGGAATTTATCATTCGGTGATGGAAGCGTCCCAAGATGATCCCATGACGGAGCCAATAGAGGAGCTTGTAAGCACCACTATACTATGTGATGATAAACCATCCGTTAAGATTGGTATTATCCGCGATTCTGCATTTCAGTTTTACTATCCGGATAATATTGCTGCACTGGCGAATCTTGGTGCTCAAATTATATATATCAGTCCACTCAACGAGAAAATGATTCCAGAGGTTGATGCAATTTATATGGGGGGGGGATTTCCTGAAACCCATGCTCCTCAACTGGCCCAAAACAGATCTTTTAGAAAAAAACTAAAGCATCTTTCAGACGAAGGGCTTCCTATCTATGCAGAATGCGGCGGTTTGATCTTTTTAGGGCAGAATATCACACTGGATGGGGAAGTCTATCCCATGTCGGGGATTTTACCCATAAAATTTGGTCTTTCAAAACGACCCCAGGGACATGGATACACATCTGTTAAAGTTGTTCACACAAACCCTTTTTTCCAAAAAGGTGAGATTGTAAAAGGCCATGAATTCAGATATTCAAGTATTCTTGAAATTGATTATCAGGATCATGAAATGGCCTTTAAAATGGAAAGAGGGAAGGGGATTTTAGAGAAAAAAGACGGGTTCTTTAAAAACAATACCTTTGGTACCTACACACACATTCATGCATTGGGGGCACCTTCCTGGGCCCCATCTTTGATTCGAAATGCGGTTCGTTACAAAATAAAGAATAAACAGTAAATTCGAAAATAAAAAAAGGAGATTGTTATGAAACAATCCCCCTTTTTATGAAGTGTATATGATCAGCTATATTGAATAACTTTCAATACGGTTGAATACTATTTTTTAACTTTAATATGACACTTGCCACAGGTTTGCGGGGCAGCGTCTTTTTTCTTACCTTTTGGATCACCGGCTTTTTTGTTAAAGTCTTTATGGCAGGTAATACAGTTTTTATGCATGGCATTTTGATGGACTAAAATGTCTTTTTTATTTTTCTTATCTTTTTTAAACTTGTTATGGCATTCGCTGCATTTTTGAACGTCATCACCGACTTTGATATCAAGCGGTTTGCCTTCTTTGTCGTGGTGACATTCGTTACAGGAAATTTCCAGAGTTTCTGAATGCTTTTTGTGGGTGAACACAAGAGGTTTGAATTTCGGTGCGCGTTTTTTTGGTTTTTTGTAACCCGGATCTTGCAAAGTTAATTCATCTTTTGTTTCTGTACCAGCATGGAGACTTGTTGCAACAAAAATAACAGCAATTCCTGCAATCAAGAGCAGTGTCAGCAATTTTTTATTCATAATTTGTTTAACTCCTTTAACATTTAACTGTTTATAGTTTGCCTTTTTTACCGATAAACTCCCCATTCATCGGTGATTTTTAAAAAAATTACACTTGGTTTTACACCCAGCGCAGTTGAAAAGTCAATACTAAAAACTCGTCTTGTCTTAAGTCTATTGCTCTTTGTTTTCCGTCTCGGTTTGAGATCCTGTATCCTGGTCTTCTTTGTCATCATCATCAGTTTCTTCAGGTTTTTTTTTGCCAAATATTTTAGCACCTATAATGCTGATTTCATAGAGAATCATCAGGGGCAAGGCCATCATGATCTGGGTTATAACATCCGGTGGCGTGATGAGGGCTGCGCCCACAAAAAATATTAAAAGGGCATATTTTCTATTTTTTTGCAAAAAAGGAACCGTAACCATTCCCATTCTTGCCATAAAGGTTAAAACAAGCGGCAGTTCAAACACGAAGCCAAAGGCCAATAGCATTTTTGATGAAAACCCGAGATACTCTTTCATGGATGGCATGGCTTGAATGTTTTCATTGGCAAATCCTAAAAAGAATTTAAAACCGTATGGGAAAACAATAAAATATCCAAAAGATGAACCAATGGCGAAAAAGAAGACCGAGAGAAAAACAATGGGTAAAAAATATTTTTTTTCAGTCCTGTAGAGTCCAGGTGAGACAAACATCCAGAATTCATAAAACAGGACCGGAGTTGCAAGAATTATCCCGGTGAGCAAAGCCACTTTAAGGTAGGTAAAAAAAGCTTCAGGAAGTCCTGTGAAAATCATTTGGGCATTTCCATTTTCACCCATGGCAATAATAAGCGGTGCGATTAAAATTTCGAATAGTTTTTCTTTAAAAAAATAGGCTACCACAAAGCCAATGCTCACAGCGATAAACGATCGAACCAGGCGATCCCTAAGTTCTCCTAAGTGTTCTGTGAACGGACTTTTTTCTTTTTTACTCATGTTTTATAGAATCATTTTTTTCAGGGTTGCTTGGATCTCTTGTGTCGTTATCCGGTGAATCGTTATCCGGTGAATCGTTATCCGGTGAATCTTCATTTGATTTTTGTTCAGCTATATCTTGATCTGTTTTTAATGGGTCTGGTTTTTCTTGATCCGGCTTTTCAGGTACTGTTATAGAAACAGGATCTTTATCTTTCATATCCGGTGTGTCACGGGTAAAAACATCATCCTCTGAATCCGATGCAAAAGCCTCATCGTTTGCGTCTTTTAATGCCTTTTTTAATTTCGATTCCGTTGGTTTAAGATCGGATATGTCTTTAACCGTAGTATCAATGTCGATACTGGCTTTAAAGTCCTGGGCTGAACGTTTAAATTCCCCCATGGCGCGACCTAATGTTTTGGCCAGATCAGGTAATTTTTTCGGACCGATCACGATAAGGGCAATGGCCAGAATTAATAAGATTTCAGGCATTCCAAGACCAAACATTATATTTATGCTCCTTTGATGATTATTGCTGTTCAATTAAGAGATAAGTTCTACACTAAATATCTGTTATCTGTCAACAAATGATGTGCCTATGAATTTGGTGATCGTGAAAAAAATTATTTGACGGGTGGCTTGCGCGGTCCTGTTCGTTTGTGGTATTTGGGCTTGCAGGGCCTGCGTTTGCCCTTATACGGTTTTCTTTTATAGTTGGATTTCGGTTTAGAGGACGGCTGAGCAGGCATGGGTTTTGGGAGCGGTTTATCCAGTTCTTCAGAAGGATATTCACAGTCGATTTTATGCCCAAGAACCTCTTCTATTTTAGGAATGAAAAATGAACTCATTTCATCCGCAAAACTGATAGATATTCCAGTGGAGCCGGCACGACCGGTCCTGCCTATCCTATGAATATAGTGTTCAGGTTCATGGGGCAGATCAAAATTAACAACATGGCTGATATTTTCAATATGCAACCCCCGGGCGGCGACATCTGTGGCAACCAGAAGATTGATCCTGCCGTTTTTAAAACTTTCCAAAACTTTAAATCGTTTGTCCTGGGCAACATCACCGGAAAGCACACCACAGTTTTGACCATAGCGTTGAAATTTTGAATATAAGATTTTGGCCGTATCTTTTCGATTTACAAAAAGGAGAACACGCTTTAGTTGTTCATGGACGATAAGGTTATAAACATTTTTAAATTTGTCATCTTCGGTGGTGATATAAACGATTTGATTAATACTGTCAGCAGCTGCCCGATCAGGTGCAATTTCAATTTGTACAGCTCCCTTTGTTGTCCAGCTTTCGGCCAACCTTAATACATCATCTGTGAGTGTAGCGGAAAAGAAAAGTGTTTGCCTTTTGTCTTTATGGGGTGTTTTATAAATGATTTTACGAACATCCGGAATGAATCCCATATCGAGCATCCGGTCAGCTTCATCAAGAATCATAATTTCAACTCGGGAAGGATCAATCAGGCGTTTTCCCATAAAGTCGATGAGACGTCCGGGAGTCGCTACAATAACATCGACAGGTCGGTCTTTGATCTGGTTCTGTTGTTTTAGGTATCCTGTTCCACCGTAAATTGCGACAATCCTAAGATGGGTATATTTGGCAAGGTCTTTGAAATCTTTTTCTATCTGATGAACCAATTCTCTCGTCGGGGCAAGGATGAGGGCTCGGGGAGCCCCTTTTTTATTTTTAAATGATTTGCGTAAAAATGCAGAAAGAATAGTGATGATAAAGCTGGCGCTTTTACCAGTACCGGTTTGGGCTTTTGCCGTGGCATCTTTACCAGTCAGGGTATGGACAAGCAGTTGGGCCTGGATGGGGGTGCAGTATATAAACTTCAAATCGGCTATGGCGTGCATAATACTTAATGGCAGATTAAGATCATGGAACCGTGTTTCCCCTTCTTTAGGTTCGACTTTAAAATTGTTTAAGGACCACGGTTTTTTTTTAGGTTTGGACGCAGGGCTTTGTTTGATACTCGTGTTTTTGCTGATGTTTTGTTTGTGTTTTATATCAGGGTCGGATTGCGTTGTCTTTTTTGCATCTGTAGGGGCTGCAGAAGGTGGAATTGTATCTTCCGCTGTGGTTTTTTTTTTGAAAAGTCGTTTAAAAAAATTTAAAATTTGTTTCAATCGCCGGTGTCTTTATCAGTTTAAAATGTTATATCAAACAACATAAATATGTTTGGTTATTCCAGAGTCGCAATAGTATATGCTGTCTGGTAGAAGTGTCCAATTGTTGGCCATTTATCTTTTATTCATAATATCTTATCTTAGCCAATCGCCGTAACTGCCTGTCTGTTGCATTCAGGTTCTAACAGACAGGCAGTCGTTTGTATAGCTAAAAGAAATAAATAAGAATCTTATCCCCCTGCCACCAGAGGCAGCAATTGTATGATTGAGTTGTCCGGGACAGGAGTGTCGGTAAATTGGGGCCTTGAAATAAGCTTCCCGTTCAATCGCACTACAGAACAATACTCCACATCGTTCAAGGTTTGAAAAAGAGAGGTTATGGTCATACCCTTGGACCACGGCATTTTTTTTTCATCAACTTCTATCATGGTCGTTATTTTACACCGTTTTTTTTCAATACTTCCAGTACTTCAGGAAAATCAATTCCCAATCTTTTGACAGTCTTAAGTGTTGGAATACCATCTTGGGTCCAGCCACGTCTTTCATACACGGCATCTTTTAAAAGTTCGTATTGCTCTTCTCGGTTTTTTCTCAAGGCCGCTACTTTTTCTTGGGTTGTCATGTTGCTGATATCAAGTTCATATTTTTCAATGAGCTGGTCATCATACCTTTTATAACGGGATTTGTATTCTTCCACAGTCACAGGACCCATTGATCTGTATGGAACAGTATCATGTTCTCTTGTCCCATATCCCATTTTCAGGTTGAAAATTCTCTGGAAATTGTAAACAGCCTCACTCATGGTGATTAGATCGTCCGGGCCAATATTTTTTCCGGTGACAGCATTGAAAAAGTCAGTATACCATCCAACATGTTTAATCACTTTTGCGGGTTCTTTAGTGTTTTTATTATCTTCAGGGACAATATCATTCCATGGCAGCTTGCACAGGCCGCAAAGACTGAACCATGTTCGGAACATGGGGAACCAGTGAAGGGCTTCTGCTTTGTTTTCAAATGTAGGCATAAAGTTGTGAACCATGTCCAAAAAGATCAGCCAGGCTTCATCATGCTGGGCGCCTTTGAGTGATAAACCGTAGCCCCCCTGCTGGGCCAGAGATTCCTTAGTGATATATTCGGAAAATTCAAGACCTTTGGATTCCATGCCGATATCCTGTAAAAAATTGGGGTCTGCGCCGTATTCTTGGGCAAAGATTTTTTTCATGTTCCGGATACCCTTGCCAACGATAGTGCCGAAGCCTTCGCCTTTTGCCATCTGGTGAATAATTTTCAGGGCATTAAAGCGGTTACCAAAACTTAAGTCCAATCCACCTGTATGTTCTGTTGTGATCTGATTGTTTTCAAAACACTCCATAATAAAACCAAGAGATGTCCCCACAGAGATGGTGTCCAGGCCGTATGCATCACAATAAAAATTGATTTCAAGAATGGTTTGGGCATCAAAGATTCCTAAATTGGAGCCGCAACCGGCAACTGTTTCATATTCAGGGCCATCTACAAAAACTTTTTTGCCTCTATAGGGACCTGTAAAAGGAGAAAAATCTTTAACCCCATGCGCGCATGCAACGGCACAACCTCTCCAGCAGCCATCGAATCCTTTGTCAAAGATATGTTCAAAGACATCTTCACCAATCACCTTACTTTCCGGATGGGAGCCGAATTTGAAATTGTGGACCGGAAGGCAGTCATGATCATTCATGATAGGTACAAGGTGAGTGGTACCCACAAGGGCCATACGGTTTTGTTTGGGATCCAGTTCATTAATTTCTTTGGCATGGGTTTTTGTTACAATTTTAAGAGCATCTAAATCGGCCGGGCTGTTTGCTTTCATTGAAATCGCTCCGAAACGGGCAACAACGGCTTTTATTTTTTTATCGGCAAAGACGGTTCCAATACCCCCGCGGCCGGCTTGTTTATAGCGGACCATTTTTCGACCGGCATCCCACCATGAAAAATTGAGGCATCCAAAAAAAGTGTGGTCCGCACCCGGACCGGCTGTGACTACGGAAACATTAACCGGTTTTTTTTCATCAAAATGCCGGGTCAATGTGTCGGATAGTTCATATGAATCTTCAGGCAGATCGAAAGCTTCATAGATAGTAATGGTATTTTCGATGCCGTCAATTAGAATCACGGTATCTTCGGAGGCTTTGCCATCCAGTTGGATTACATCAAAGCCGGAGAACTTTTTATAGGGCCCAAAGTAACCGCCGACATTTGAGTCGATAGGGGCTCCAGTTAAAGGGGAAATAGCGGTGACAATACTTTTTCCGCCTCCGGGGTATCCGGGGGTGCCGCCCAGGGGGCCAGAAGAAATGCACACAGCATTTTCCGGATCATTCCATTTGGTGTCGCCTGAAACAGCATTCCACATCAGCCAGAGGTCGTATCCTTTGCCGCCGATGAATTTGTCTTTTATTTTTTCTTCAATCGGGTCGATAATGATATCGTTTGAGCTTAGATTAATCCTAAGGGATTGATCTGTGTAACCCTTTTTTACTTCTGCTTTTTCATAAGAGACGGATTTGATCTCTTTAAGATTGATTTGACCCATTTTGTAACTCCTTGAGGCTTTTAACATCTGTAATGTTTTGTTGAATTTTCGATTAAGAAGATCTTTTAAATTTTTAACATATCATATTCAGGCAGTTAAGTATATAAACCTGCCTGGCGACCACCACTCGCTGGAATGGTTAAACCATTAATATTATATTCATCTTTTAAAGTCAACCGGTCAAGCAGGGTAAATATGCAAAAAAACTTGACTTTTAGCACTATTCATAGTTAATCAGAAAAATGAAAGACCAAGTAACTAATGAAAAAAGGTAGCATAAATGTTCGTATTAGCAAATTTTTTTGAAGCTGTTGCATTTGTCGTTTATCAGGCACTCAATATATATTTTTGGATCGTTGTTGCGGGTGCTGTTTTGTCCTGGGTGAATCCGGATCCTTACAATCCGATTGTAAGGTTTATTCATCGGGCAACCGAACCTGTCTATTACCAAATAAGAAAAAGACTGCCCATTGATTTAGGGGGTTTTGATATATCTCCAATTATTGTCATACTGGCAATTTATTTTCTTCAGAGGTTTGTCGTTGGCAGTCTTGAAGGACTGGCACGGACGCTGTCATAAACTAAAGCGAGGGGTTTCTTATGGGTATTACACCATTGGTGGTAAAGCAGAAAGAGTTTACAACACGGTTCAGAGGGTTTGATGTTCAGGAAGTGGATTATTTTCTGGAAGAAGTGTCTAAAGAACTTGAGAATCTGAACCACACCACCCAAGGTATTCATGAAGAGAATCACCGGCTCAACCTTGAAAATCGGGGATATCGGAAAAGAGAAGATTCGATGAAAAACGCCATGATTCAGTCCCAGAAGGTCCTGGATCAGATGAAGGAAAATGCAAAAAAATCTTCACAATTGATTATTGCCAATGCTGAAGTTGAAGCGGAAAAAATATTAAACCGGGCCCACAAACGCCTTTCACAACTGCATAGTGATATTATTGAACTGAAACGACAGCGAATTCAACTTGAAATGCAGATCGGTGCCGTTATTGAGTCTCATTCAAGGCTGCTTGAGATGACCAAGCAAGAAAATAAAGCTGCGGATGAAACAGATTCTACATTAAAATTTATCAAGCAGGCATAAGGTTTACTGATAAGCTAATGCTACTGATGGATACGCCGCCGCAGGTCAGCTATTCTGATTAATTACATTTAAAAAGGGTATAAAAAATGGCTGAAATTGATGCTTTTTTTAAGTTGATGCATGAACAGGGGGCATCCGATCTACATCTTGCATCGGGACAACAGCCCGCATTAAGGCTTCATGGTGATATTGAACGAATCAAATATGATGTATTAACCAGTGATAAACTTCGGGAACTTTTATACGAAATTACATCCCAGGAAAAAATAAAAGTATTTGAGGAAACCGGGGATGTGGATTTCGGTTATGAAATCCCAGGATTGGCACGTTACAGGGCCAACTATTTTATGCAAAAAAATGGTGTGTCTGCCGTATTTCGTGAAATACCCTCGGAAATTCTTACCGCAGAGCAACTGGGATTACCGCCTGTTATTTCAAAGCTGGCAGATTTGCCAAGGGGGCTTGTTCTGGTCACAGGGCCCACAGGTTCCGGTAAATCAACCACATTGGCTGCCATTGTTGACCAGGCAAATAAAACCCGTAAAGACCACATTATTACGGTTGAAGATCCAATTGAGTTTGTACATAGAAGTCAAAGCTGTATTGTAAACCATAGAGAGGTCGGTATGCATACCCAGACTTTTTCCGCAGCTCTTCGTGGTGCCCTGCGTGAAGACCCGGATATCATCCTTGTTGGTGAGCTAAGGGATCTTGAAACCATTTCTCTTGCAATTGAAGCTGCTTCAACAGGCCACCTGGTATTCGGTACCCTGCATACCTCCAGTGCAGCCAAAACAGTTGACAGGATCATCGAAGTGTTTCCATCAACCGAACAGGCACAAATTCGATCTACATTGTCGGACGGGCTTCGGGCCGTGGTGGCCCAAACCTTGTTTAAGCGCGTGGATGTCAAAGGGCGTTGTGCTGCTTTAGAGATTCTCGTGGCAACGCCTGCAGTGAGAAATCTGATCCGTGAAGCCAAGACTCATCAAATTCCTTCCATGATTCAAACAGGAAAAAAATATGGGATGCAATTGCTGGATGATGCCATCATGCAATTGTATAAAAAAGGATGGATCAGCCCGGATGAGGCGTATGCAAAAGCCAATAACAAATCTGTCTTCAGACCTTTTTTGAAAAATCCACCGTCAGATTTCACTGAAGCCTAACCATCTTAATAATTAGGAGGATGGTATGAAAAAACAACAGATTGACCATATCCTTTCAAAAATGCTGGATTCCCACAAAAATGTATCGGATTTGAATTTCACACCGGGGAAATCGATTCAGGTTGAAAGTTCAGGTGAATTAACGCCGGTAAAAATGGCACCTGATTTTAATATGTTGACACCGTTTCAGACAGAAATATTTGCATTAAATCTGCTAAATAATAATCGAAAATTAACCGAGACATTAATCCGGGAAGGTTCATGTGATTTATCCTACCAATTGGGTAATAAGGCACGGTTCAGGGTTAATATTTTTTCAAGATCCGGTAAATATTCCATTGTATTAAGAAGACTTGAAACCAAGATTCCCACCATTGAAGAGCTGGAATTGCCAAAGGCATTTCATAATATGGCAGAGGTGAGAAACGGAATCATTTTTGTCACAGGTGCAACAGGTTCGGGTAAGACAACATCTCTGGCCGCCATGTTGGATAAGATAAATCAAACAAAATCGGTTCATGTGATTACACTTGAGGATCCGATTGAGTACCAGCATTCCCAAAAAACATCTACCTTTAATCAAAGAGAACTGGGAATTGATTTTGACTCCTTTGCCAATGGGCTCAGGGCTGCATTACGTCAGGCACCTAAGGTTATTTTAGTTGGTGAAATGAGGGATAGAGAAACCGTTGAAATCGGTTTGTCAGCCGCCGAGACAGGTCATTTGGTTCTTACAACGCTGCATACTGTAGATGCCGGGCAAACCATCAATCGTATACTGGGCATGTTTTCAACAGAAGAGGAAAAACAGATCAGAATTCGTCTGGCGGATTCTATCCGGTGGGTCGTATCCCAAAGGTTGCTGCCAAAGATTGGCGGCGGCAGGGTAGCGGCGTTTGAAATTATGGGATCAAACCTTCGGGTAAAGGATTCGGTTTTAAACGGTGAATCCGAGGGTAAGACCTTCAATGATATTATTGTAGCGGGAAAAGCCCAGAATATGGTTTCGTTTGATGAATATATTATTTCACTATATGAAGAGGGAAAGATCTCCGAGGATACGGCATCTTCTTATGCCTCCCGTCAGGATATAGTGGGGAGAGGACTTGATTCAATTAAGAGTTCACGCGGACAGACCACAACAGGGATTGATTCATTGGAAATAGATCATGGATATCAAGGAGAATAACTTATGAATGTAATCTGCCGGCATTGTAACACCAAACTTGTTATACCTGATCATAAAGTACCTGATCATAAAGATGCGACATTAAAATGCCCCAGGTGCAAAGGCAGTATTCTGATCCATCCTGAAAAAATGCCTGAAGCTCCCTATGAAAGAGTAGCCCAGGAAAAGAAAGAGCAGCAAAAGAGATCTTCTCTTTCATTTGAAGACAGGCAGCGCGCTCTGATATGCATAGATTCAGATGAATTGACAAAAAAAGCGCAACCTTTATTAAGGCAAATGGGGTTTAATATTGAAATTGTTAAAGATATTCGGACTGCACTGGAAAAGATGGAATACCATATTTATAATCTGGTTCTGATTGATGACGGTTTTGATCAACAAAAAGGACTTGCCGGTATTATTGGTCGTATGAATACAATGGATATGAGTCTTCGGCGACGGATATGCCTGGTTTTAATCAGTCAAAAATTTAAAACTAATGATAACATGGCGGCTTTGCATACCAGTGTGAATAGTATCATTCGCGGGGAAGATATTGTTCACCTGGATGCGTTTTTGCTTAGAGTACTGGCCGAACATAAACAGTTCTATACGGTTTATAATGAATCGTTAAAACAGGCTGGTAAGGCCTAGAGAAAGGGTATAACGCATTTTTTATGGCTCAGCAATGGTATGAACCTTTTAATTTTACAGAATGGTTAAAAAGAGCCTTTTCTTTTTTAAATATTGCCGTTCTCATTATCACAGCCATGTTTGTCTTTAGTGAGTTTCGATTTGACTGGTTTGAAAAGATGGCAGGATCATACCTGGCAAGCACAAACGAGCTCAGGCCACAGATCGGACCCATCTGGGAGAAAGGAAAACAAACCTCCAACGCGCATCAATATCTGAACGCTATTATCAGCAAAAAAGAAAAAACACAAAAGAATGTTCGCAAGGCTGCTTCTTTTTCAGATCTTGCCTCAAGTATTCTGCCCGGTGAATGGGTCACATTGGAAAGCCGGGAGTTTAAGGCGTTGTACCTGTCGCTCCAGCGGGCAGCTGCATTAAAGGTTATCGAACCTGCTCAATTGGTCTGGCTGTTAAATAATGATACGCTGGATCGAATATTTTGTGAAGGAACACAAAAAGGAATTAATATCTATTTTATTGACGATCAAAATCGGGTGATCAAGAAAATAGAATTGGCAAATGCAGATATATCAAGCCTTGAGACGGGTGTTAAACCAATTGATGGACATCTTTCAGACATGCCTGAATTCCAAGGACGGATTTATAGAGCAAATGATTTTTTTAAGGCTTTGTTTACCTTGCCAAAGGATATCATTCCGGATTTAATTTCCCATCCCGAGGTGTTGCTCAGACAAGATGGTAAAATAACCCATGTCGGTATCTGGAATGAATCAAAAAATGGATACATACGACTTGGTTTTGAATTGGAAACTAATGGTGTCACGCAGGTGATTTTTGTAAACGGACGGGAATGGGCTGTCTGGCAGTTGAGTTTGAACCTGAAAGGAAATAGCAATTGAATATGTTTTTCAGGTGTTTGAAAGTGATACGATTCTGCCTTTTCTTTTTGCTGGTTATCGCTTCTATTGGATGTCTGTCCGGTATGTTTGTGATCTTTTATATAGAGAACGATCTGCCCCAATTGCCATCACCTTTGTCCAGGATTATTGAGACTCCTCAAAGCCAGGTGTTTGCAGCAAACGGTCAGGTGTTGATTACTTTGGGTGAACGGAAATCGATTCCTCTGAATATGGTTTCCCAGGATTTTATCAATGCCATTCTTGCCATTGAGGATCACCGATTTTATGACCATCATGGGATGAATAAACTCAGAACGTTAAAAGCACTCTATATTACACTTTTTAAACCGGGAAAAGTGCAGGGTGCTTCCACCATTACGCAACAATTGGCAAAGAATATGTTTTTCAGTTTTGAAAAGACGTACCAGCGAAAACTCAAGGAAATGCTTGTTGCTTTTCAAATTGAGACGTCAAATACCAAAAAAGAGATTTTACATGCCTATATCAATCAAATTCATTTCGGTGCCGGTGCCCAGGGAATAGAAAAAGCAGCCCAGGTTTTCTTTGGAAAGTCAGCCCTTGATTTGAATTTATCCGAAGCTGCCCTGCTTGCAGGATTGCCCAAATCGCCCACCAATTATAATCCATATCATTATTATGACCGGGCTTTAAAACGTCGAAATATTGTTTTAACACGGATGCATCAGACAGGCTTTATTACAAAACTCGCGGCAGAGCAGGCCATGCAGAGCAAGCCCTCTTTATATAAAGCACGGTCAGACTCCAGAACCGGCAGCTATTTTTTAGATGCACTGATTCGCAATTTGGTGGCAGAATATGGAGAAGGCGTTGTTTACTATGGTGGTATAAAGGTATTTTCTACACTTGATCCAAGATTGCAGAACCATGCTGAGGTGTCGATCAGGACTGGTCTTGAAAAGCTGGATGCCCTGATGGGCATCGATGATACTCAAACCGTCCGGCCACAGGGAGCACTCGTTGCCATTGATACGGGTTCCGGTGCTGTGAAGGCCATGGTTGGCGGAAGGGATTATTATAAAAGTGAATTTAACAGGGCAATGAACAGCAGACGACAACCGGGAAGTGGCTTCAAACCTTTTTTATATTATGCGGCATTTAAAAATCTAGGTTTTCATCCCGCGACAGTGATGACCGACAAACCTGTCAGCGTTAAAATAAAAGGGACAAAAGACTGGCGCCCCCGGAATTTCAGTAAAACCTTTTCAGGTGATATGGTTTTAAAACAGGCATTGATACGTTCTGTAAACACTATAGCAGCCCAGTTGGTGGAAAAAACAGGACCAGATGCTGTGACCGCTGTTGCAAGAATTTGCGGAATCAAAAGTCCGCTTAAAGATGTTTATTCTGTGGCCCTGGGTACATCCACGGTTTCTCCTTTTGAAATGGCATCTGCATACTCTGTTTTCGCAACACTTGGCACGCGGCATGACCCGTTTTTGTTCTGGCGTATAGAAGATGCATTTGGTCGCATAATATTTGAGCGGTTTGTACAGGAAAAGCGGGTTCTGGATACGGCTACGGCCTATCAGGTGGTGGATATGATGAAATCGGTTATTGACCAAGGGTCTGGCAGAGTCATTCGAAAAATGGGATTTGATCGGCCTGCGGCAGGAAAAACAGGAACCTCTGATAATTATAATGATGCCTGGTTCACTGGATTTACCCCAACCTTATCTACATCTGTATGGACCGGATTTGATAAGAAAAGAACATTGATTGATCAGAGAAAAAAAGGCATTACCGGAGGTAGAGTCGCAGCTCCCATATGGGCTGATTTTATGAGAAAGGCACTTAAATCTGATCCTGAGCGTGATTTCCCTATCCCTGATCATATTCGATTTGAAACTGTAGATGTTCAAACAGGGTGTAACCCGGAAGAAGATGGGAAAGAAAATGAGAATAAAGTGGTCATCTCCGTTTCATTGAAATCGGAACAGCAATTGTGCGGGGATGAGGGGCAATGAATTGGATTTTAAGAAATATAGGGATACATTTGTGGCTGGCAACCCTGTTCACAGTGCCGGTTGTTTTTTTTTTATTACCTTTTTTAAAACAAATTTTTCCAGGGCTTAATCCTGCAACAGCAACTATTGTTATTTTTATCTGTCTTTTTTCAGGTATCGGGTCGGCCATGGATATTATTGCACGAAAAGCGGTAGTCAATTTGATTCGGGAGGGACAGACCTGGGAAAGATCGGGTGTGGTTCAAAAAGCAAAAAAAGCATACCTTCGGGCCATTAGAATTTATGATACCTTTCTTTTTTGGCCGTTCTTCAGCAGGCAAACAGCCGGTATGATTTGTGGTGCCATCGCAAAATTTAATGTAAATGAGGATAAAGAAAATCCAAATTTTGCACTGGCATCGGTTGTATATTTAAAACTGCATCCTGAAGATAAAGATGCAGCATTGATCTGGCTTAATCAATTGAGACGCAAGACTTTTGTGACACCGATGGAACAAGAGGTTTTAACTCTTGTTGTACAGCAACACTATGATAATCCTTTGTTTTCACAAATTACAGCCGATATTTTTTTAAGGCTTGAAAGAAAAGATTTTACAGCAAAAAAATTCTATAGATATTTGATGGCAGCCTCCAAATTTAAAGACAGGTATGAAACAAGAATTCAGGATCTCATTGGTGGGATTGATGAGATAGACACACATAAAAAATCCCTTAAAGATGAGAAAACATTTAAACAGATTGAATCCTTTGTTCCAGTCAAAATGACTATTCAAAAAAAGATTCATACTGGCGCACTTGTTCAAAAAATTATAAATAATCTGGTTGTATTTTTTCGAGAAAGAATCAGCAACCTGATCGGATTGTTTAAAATCGGAATGGTCTGGATCGGATCGCTCTTAAGTTTTATTGTCTTGTCATTGGGAAAAAGTTATACTTGGATTAAAGAGAATCCAAAAGCGCAAGGCTATTTGAAAATAGCCTTTTTATCGATTGCCTTTCTTTGGCTTGCCTTTTTTATGATCAATACCTTAACTCATATGTTTAAATCAAAAACAGTTGAAAAAACGAGTGAAAAGCAGATCCAAGCCCAGGTTGCCAAACCATTCACCATCCAGGTGGCGGCATATTTAAAACAAAAACATGCGGATCGGTACGTTGGGCTTTTAAAGAAAAAAGGGATAGAGGCCGGCGTTAAAAAAATGGATGGCGGTGGGAAAACCTGGTATCTGGTGCGTGTTTCACAATTTACAGATAAAAAAAGTGCAGCAGAATACGGCAAGCGATTAAAGCAAGAAAAAATTATTGACGATTTTTTTGTTAACAATAAATAGAAAGGAAAATCCGATGGTTATTATTTCAAATGTTACGTATCCACCCGAAGGAACCAAGGAAATTGCAAAACGATATTTAAAGGCACCGGTTCTTCCGGAATTTTTAACAAAACGCGGTCCATACGTTTCTTCCAGCATGACAGGTGGAATTAATTCCATAACTTTTTACGAGCTTGATAATGACAGGCTCGCCGAAGGTCTAAAAGCGATTGGCGAAAGTCTGGCCATTTATTTTGGTGTTCCCGGATATCAATATGATCTTAAACCCTATTTTGAGCTTGAAGAAGGATTGAATATTCTAGGTCTCTAATCTGATTTTGTAGGCAGAGTATATTTTTCAATGAATAAAGAGACATCCATGTCTAAAAAAACGGCAATGGTGTCCGGTTCATTTTTTGTGAGCCGGACATAGCCGGACTGTCTGCAGCAGGAACAGCACCCAAGACATTTAAATTTTGATAGATCCATTTGATTCAAAAAATAACGGCTCTTTTTTTGAGAGTGTACATGGCAAACTTGTCCTTTTTCTACACATTACCACTGGTTTCTGCCAGGATCAAGGAGACCAATTGCTCCGGGGACAACCGTTTTCTGGAAAGACGGATGGCACCATTATCCAAAACAACTTCAGCTGGCATGGGGCGAAGGTTGTACACACCTCCCATGGCATAGCAATAAGCACCGGCATCATTGATCGATAGGATATCTTTTTCTCTTATTTTACTTAATTTTCTTTGATTGGCAAATAGATCTCCTGTTTCACAGATATTCCCGCAGATATCGTATTTTTTGAAGGGTCCATTAGGGTTACTTATGTTTTCAATGTGGTGGTAGGCATCATAAAACATGGGGCGGATCAATTGAGGGAATCCTGAATCTGTTCCGCAAATGATTCTTTCACGATTTTGTTTGATGGTATTGACCTCAATCAGAAGAGCGCCGGCCTGGGCTGTTAAAAATTTGCCCGGCTCAAAGATAAGGCGCAATTGTTTTCCATAATCAATACAAAAATCTTTGAATAATAATGTAATGTTTTTCCCAATTTTTTTGTAGTTAATTTGTTGTTCATCCGGGCCATAAGGCACCTTAAAACCGCCGCCAAAATCTAAAAACTCAAGATCCGGAAAACGGATAGGGGTTGCAATGGCCATGATATTTTTCATGGCAGAGAGGATGGAATCGGTCTTTTTTAATCCTGAACCGGTATGTTCATGCAGTCCGACAATTTTGAGATTGCCTTTTTTAGCAATAAGCGCTGCGTTATCTGCATCTTCTAATAGAATACCGAATTTTGTCAGATCACCGCCGGTTTTAATCTTATCATGTTCGCCATCCACAACATCCGGATTAAATCTTAAACAGATTCGTGCGCCTGGATATTTTTTGGCGAGTTTATCAAGGCGGGACAATGAGTCGATGTTCATGAGAACACCTGTCTTCATCACCGCTTCAACTTCAGTTTCCTTCATGTTGTTGGCAGTATAAATAACTTTTGAAATATCGAAGCCGCATTGAAGTGCCAGGTAAAGGTCTCCCGGACTGACTGCATCAATATAAGCGCCGATGGACCCAAGGGTTTTAAGGATGTCAGGGTTGTAGTTCGCTTTCATGGCATAACAAATGGCAAGTTTTGGCCAGTTGAATGCATCTTTTAAATATTGGTATTGGGTTTTGATTCGATCTAAATCATAAACATATGTCGGAGTTCCATACTTACTTGCAATTTCGAGTAGCTTTTCTTTTTTTTCTTTCATTCTTACTCCTAATAATAATTTTTGCATTTCTCAAAATAACGTTCCTAAGTAAACATGGTCGGCTAATTTGCCGGCAGGGGGAATGGTATGAAGTATTGTCTTGGTTTGATGAAATGTCAAGAATTAAATTCTAAAAAAAATATAATATGAAGAATAAAGTGTGGTGATTGAGGTAACTATGCGAATAAATTTTGGTTCGGTCTTGAAAGGGTTTCCGGATCTGTTTGAAAAATTGAGTCTAAATTGTTTTTTGCTTCTTCCATAGTATTGGAAAGCATCAGCTGTTTTAAGATTTGATGGCCAAATTTGAAATTGGCACAAAAATACGGCAGATATTTTTTAAAAAATTTGACGGCAAAAAAATCCTCAAAGTGATCTGAAAGAATCTGTGTGAACCGTATGGCGTTATCATAAAAAATAGTATCCCCAGGCGTGAATCCATTTGACCATTGGGCAAACAGCCAGGGGCGTGCAATCGCCATTCTTCCTATGGACAACCCCTGGCAATGGGTCTGTCCGAACATTTTCAGTCCGTCAGCCGGCTCAAAAAGATTTCCATTACCAAATACAGGAATATTGACAGCTTGTTGTACGTGTTTGATGATATCCCACCGGGGCGGTCTGCTGCGCCTGTCCGGAGCCACACGCGGATGAAAGGTCAGGGCATCGGCCCCGGCATCCTCAAATCGTCTGGCCATATCCACAGCAAATCCGGGATCATTTTTCCATCCGGTTCGAAATTTTACAAAAACAGGAATGTCAACGGCATCTCTAACCCTTGAGACAATTTTGGATGACAATTTTGGATTCTTTAAAAGCGCTGCACCACTGCCTTTTTTACAGATGGCAGCGACTGAACACCCAAAGTTAAGATCTACACCGAAAAAACCCTCTTTTTCAATCCGCTGGGCGGCTTTTGCCATACTGTCGGACTCGGAACCAAAGATTTGACATACAAGATAAGGTAACTCTTCTTTACGCCATCTAAATACCTGCGAAATATTCGGGCTTTCATGGGGGACAGCCTTTGCGCTGCACATACCGGTAAACAACAGGCCGAAACCGCCGTATTCACAGATAAGTTGCCGCATGGCAATGTGGCCCAAACCTGCCAGCGGCGCAAGGACAATATTGGGTGAGACAACACGGTTTTTTATGGTGAGCCCCTGGGCTAAATAATCGGACAATGCTTTTGTTTTCAAAATTTTCCTAGAATTAAAATAGATTAAAGAATGGAACCGACCTAAAAAGACAATGCGTTGTCAATGACCTGGTTGATTTTTTCTACAGTATACGGTTTTGTGATGACTGCTTTAAAACCGTAATCAATAAAATTGGCAAGTACAGGATCGGTGGAATAGCCACTGGCAACGACCACTGTGGCTAAGGGATCAATTTTCAGAAGCTTTTGGTTCGCTTCTCGCCCCCCCATCCCACCGGGAATAGTAAGATCCATAATTACGATATCAAACCCATGCCCGTTTTTCATTGCTTTTTTGTACAATGTAATTACGTCATTGCCGTTTTTACAGCTGGTAACAGTATGCCCCAGTTTTTTAAGTATCCGCTCTGTTACATCCAGCACCAATTGGTCATCATCCATGATCAGGATATTGACAGATCGGCTTTCAAGGCTGTGGGTAAGTTTATTCGAGTGGTTTTCTTGATTCAGGGGTGTTTCAACTGCGGGCAGATAAATTACAAATGTTGTCCCTTTTTCCAGCGCTGAGTTAACATAAATATATCCGTTGTGCTTTAAAATGATAGAATGGACAATAGAAAGGCCAAGCCCACTTCCGTCTTGTTTTGTAGTAAAATACGGGTCAAATATTTTTTCGAGATATTTTTCACTGATTCCGTGGCCTTGATCTGTGATGGATATTTTTACGTATTTATCAAGTTCCAGGGTGGCATAGTCTTTTTCAGAAAGGGCGGCGTTTTCCATTTTAATTGTCAACGTGCCACCGTCTGCCATGGCATGTCTGGCATTGATGACAAGATTTGCAATCACCTGGCTTATTTGACTTTTATCTGCATTTACTTGCCAAAGCTCTTCAGGGTGTTCCATGGTCATTTTGATGTTGCTTCCGGACAGGTTGAAATTAGCTGTTTCCCGGATAATCTGTTCTATGGTAATCGCTGATTTTATAGGATTGCCGCCCTGGGCAAAGGTGAGAAGCTGGGTGGTTAAATTCTTAGCCCGGGACATCGATTTTTCAGCTTCTCTAAGTAGTGTAAATGCTGAATGTGTGGACGAAAGTTCTGACTTGGCAAGCGAAATATTGCCGAATAAACCCAATAAAATATTGTTAAAATCATGGGCTATACCACCTGCCAGCATCCCCGTTGATTCGAGTTTTTGGGTTCTTAGAATTTCTTTTTGTAATTGTTTTAACTCTGTTAAATCTGAAATACTGCCCCTGTAACCAATGATTTTTTTATTATCCCATATTGGTTTAGCCTGTAATAAAACGTTGAGTTGAGTACCATCTTTTTTCTTTGTTTTATATTCGATGGATGATGCCGGTATTGATTTTCCTTGCCTGTATTTTTCAATCCGCTGTGCTGCAATTTTCTGATCATTTTCGTGGAGAGTGTCCATGGCATTCAGGGGTTTTTTTAGATCTGATTGTTCATAGCCAAACATATCCAGGCCGGTTTGATTGGCATAGGTGATATTGAGGTTCTGATCCGTTTCGACTATACCGCACGGCAATAACCTTGCCATCTCCCTGAACCGTTCCTCTCTTTTTAGCAGCTCTTCCCGAACTTTTTTTCTTTGGGTGATATCACGAAGGATTCCGGTTATTCCTATGGGATTGTGATTGCGGTCATGATAAAGGTCTGCATTCACAGATATCCAATATACGGATCGGTCTTTTTTTTTGCATAGAATTTCATAATCTCTGACATGTCCGTTTTTCAATAGCAGGTCGATTAAATGCTGCCGATCCGCGATGTTATTATATGTTTTATCTACATGGTGCCCGATCAGCTCATCAATGGGAAACCCGAGCGTCCATTCAGCAGAAGGACTGACCATTTTATAGACCCCATCAATTGTTGTATCAAAGTAAACGTCCTGCAGGTTTTCAAAAATATTTCTGAATTTTTTTTCACTCGCTTTTAACTCCTGATCCCTGGTTCTCAACTGTACAGTTTTTTTTCTGGCCTGCCAGCTGGACATGGCCCACAGAACAGCAAAAAGAATGGATAAAAACAACAAGGTCAAAAGTAGATTTTTAATAAAGGCGGGAATGCTTTTGGGTGACTTTCTGATATATTCATCGATTAATTGGTAATAGATGGAGTTTTGATCCTTTTTCATTCTGAGCAAGTGGCTGTCAATTATCTGGATAAGCTGTGGGGTTGCAGGGTTGTTTTTGCCGAAAGCAAATCGAATGGAAATAGGAGAGATCAGTATGGGTGTGGGTTCAATATCATATTTATGCTTATTGGTTTTTCCGTAAAGTCTGTTAACAATTCCTGCGTCTGCTTTGCCCGAATCAACAAGGTTCAGGACTTGTTTGTATCCAGTTGCCGGTATAAACTCTGCATCTATTTCAAATTTGCGCATCACGATTTTTAATCCATCCGGGCCCTCACTGTATATACCACCATCCATCACTGCAATGCGTTTGTGTTTGAGATCGATAAGCGTATTGATGACAAGCCCTTTTTTTTTATATAGTCTTCCCCAGCTGACCATAACGGTCTCTTTTGTAAAACTATATAAAGTGGTTCTTTGTTTTGACCATGCCACATCCTGCATAATGTCAATGGTCCCGTTTTGAAGTGCGGCAAGGCCTTGCTTAAAGGTGAGGGGGATGAATTTGATGTTCCATCCTTCTTTTTTTGCAATGTCTTTAATAATTCCCGGGAAAATACCTTTGGGTTGATTTTTGTCGTCAAGGAAAAGCTTGGGAGGGTTGTCGTAAATACCAATTTTGATTTCACCGGTAGGCAAATCCGCGCCTGATACCTGAAATGTACAAAAAAACAAAATTAAAATGGCACAAAATAGTTTGATTCTGTTGGCTAACTTCATGGAGGTCCCCAGGCAATATTTGGAATAAGACAATTAAAAATTATAAAAAAAGGTTTTTATTCACTCTAAAAATAAACCAGATCTTTGGTGCCGGGTCAAGAAGTATTTGTAATGATAAAGCTGTTTTAGATGCTAAGTGTGTTGACGCTGCCAAGCTTGACATAACGGGTTAGCTATACTATTTTAAATCGTTATTTTTTAAGGGAAAACAGCAATGATAAATACGCATGAGCACGAAAAAAAACAGTTTAAAAGATTGTTTCAACAGCAGGGTGTTGATCAGTTTAATTTCAGGTTTCAAATACTCGAAGCCTTTTTAAAATTAGAACACCATGTAACAATTAACGAGATCCAGGCCCAGTTGAAAAAAGACGGGATCGACACAGATACGGGTTTTATTGAGAACAGTATGGAATTGTTATGCAGGTTTGGGTTTGCAAGCAAAATAAAACTTGCCGATAATGAACCCCAATATGAACATCGGCACCTTGGAGTGCATCATGATCATATGGTTTGTACAAAATGCAGCCGCATTCTTGAATTTAAAGATGAAGCAATTGAGCAGCTTCAGCTCAAAGTGGCGGATGCCTATGGATTTCATATGCTGCAGCACAAGATGGAGATATATGGGATCTGTTCAGGGTGCATGGCGGATCGAAGCCCTATTGTATCCTTGCATAGGGCTAAACAGGGAGAAAGGCTTGTTGTAAAAGAATTCGACTCCGGGAAAAATATGCAGCAGCGAATGTCTTCGATGGGATTAAGAATCGGGGATATTATTGAAATCGTGTCCAGTGGTTTTGGTGGACAGGTTGTTATTGCAGTGGGCGAAAACAGGCTGGTCCTTGGAAAAGGCATGGCAGAAAAGATACAGGTTCAGCCTTTTGGTAGAAAACAGAAAAAAAATTGTATCCCTTCTATCATACCGGATAATATTGGTAAATCTTTGAAAAAACTGTCAGGAATGAAAGTAGGCCAGGAAGGGGTGATTCTAAAGGTTTCCGGTAAAAGTGTTCTGCGAAGAAGACTGCTGGAGATGGGAATTAACAGAGGTTCCATGATATATGTGGAAAAATATGCCCCACTTAGAGATCCCATCGAGTTGGTGGTAAAAGGATATCATGTCTCTCTTCGGGTAGAGGAAGCTGCAAATATACTTGTTGAAGATGTAAAATATAAAAAGGGATGATATGAGTTCTCAACTGACCATAGCACTTGCCGGTAATCCAAATTGCGGCAAAACAACCATTTTTAATAATCTTACCGGTGCCCGGCAGAAAGTGGGTAATTGGCCCGGGGTCACGGTGGAGAAAAAAGAGGGCATATTAAAATATAAGAACCAAACTCTTAAAATTGTCGATCTTCCGGGAACATATAGTCTGACCCCGTTTTCAATTGAAGAAATTACGGCAAGAGATTTTATTTTAAATGAGAGCCCCGATATTGTAGTCAACATCATTGATGCCTCCAACCTTGAAAGAAGTCTGTTTTTAGCCATTCAAATCCTTGAGTTAGGACGTCCGGCCCTTTTTGTACTGAATATGGCAGATGTGGCAGAAGCCAATGGGATAAAAATTGATGAAAAAAAGTTGTCCCGTCTATTGGGGTTGCCGGTGGTCTTCACCGTGGGAAATAAAAATAAAGGAATTGACTCCCTGATTCAGGCAGCTATCGATGAAATTTTTCGGTTTGAAAAAGGAAAACAAAGCCGTGATATTCGATACAGCCAGGAGATGGAAACCTGTATTTCAAAAGTTGAAACTGAAATTATTGAATATAATATCGTCATTGAGGGGCTTCTCAGGTGGAATGCCATCAAAATCCTTGAAGATGATAAAATTGTTAAAGAAAGGCTTGAAACAGCAGCAGGTAGCGATGCGAAAAAGGTTTTTGACGTTGCACAGGAGTGCCGTGCACGGATATGGGATCTTTTTGAGGATGATTTTGAAATTGTGTTGACCGATGACCGCTATGGGGTGATTGCCGGGATTGTAAAAGAAACCGTAAGTAATCTGGCTCGTAAACGGATTGATATGTCCAGAAATATCGATCTTGTGTTGACGGACCGGTTTTTTGGGTTGCCGGTGTTTGTGTTTTTTATCTGGGCCATGTTTCAATTGACATTTTCTTTGGGTGCCTACCCCATGGAATGGATTGAGGTCGGAGTATCCTCACTGTCTGGAATCATAGACAATTTAATGCCTCCATCCATGGTGAAAGATCTTTTACTAAATGGGATCATTGCCGGTATTGGCAGTGTGGTTATATTTTTACCGAATATCCTTATTTTATTTTTTTGTATCGCTCTGTTTGAGGATACAGGCTATATGGCAAGAGCCGCATTTTTAATGGACAGGGTGATGCATACATCAGGACTGCATGGTAAGTCTTTTATTCCAATGCTTATGGGGTTCGGGTGTAACGTGCCCGCAATAATGGCTACACGGACCCTGGAGAGTCCTAAAGATCGAATTTTGACAATATTAATGACCCCGTTTATGTCCTGTTCGGCAAGGTTGCCGGTCTATATCGTCCTGGCGGGCAGTTTTTTTGCCGATAAGGCGGGTACAGTTATTTTTATTCTTTATTTTGCGGGTATCCTAATCGCTATACTTTCCGGAAGATTGTTGAGAACCCTGTTTTTTAAAGGAGAAGAGGCGCCATTTATTATGGAACTGCCACCATACCGAATGCCCATGCTGAAAAGTTTGTTGATTCATATGTGGGACAGAAGTAAAATGTTTTTAAAAAAAATGGGTGGTGTCATTTTGATCGGTTCAATTATTATCTGGGCGCTTTCAAGTTTTCCTAAAACGACCTCTTATTCGATGGATTATGAAGGGCAAAAAGATACCATCAAGGCTGTTTATGTTCAAAAGAAAGCAAATACAGAAAATCAGGAAATACATATTTTAGATACCCTGCTGATTCAAGAACTGAATGGAATCGAAAATAAAAAAGAACAGGAACAGGTCTCCAAATCCTATATCGGAATGATCGGTAAAGGATTAACCCCTTTTTTTGAACCCATTGGTATCGGGTGGCAGGCAAGTGTTGCACTTGTAACAGGATTTGTTGCCAAAGAAGTTGTTGTGAGCACAATGGGGGTCTTGTATGGTGTTGGCAACGATGGCGGGGATGCGTTGGAAAAAGCCTTAAAGCAGTCTGGAATGACGGCACTTGAAGCGCTTTCCATGATGGTGTTTGTGTTGCTGTACGTGCCCTGTTTTGCAACAATAATCGCCATATCCAGAGAAACAGCAGCAAAATGGGCCTGCTTTAATGTAATATATACAACTATGGTTGCATGGGGCATGTCTTTTCTGGTATACCGAACGGGAATGATTTTGGGCTTTGGTTAAAAGGAAGAATACGGAGGCTTTGTATGATGCATTTGCGAAGTAATACCATCGTTAAGATTAGTTTTGCCATTATGATGGTCTTGTTGTTTTTACCCGGGTTTTCTCAAGCACAGGAAAGGGTTTCTGTGAAAAGCAATATCGCGAATATCAGGGCAGAGGCCCGTACGGGCAGTGATA
>JAKIUJ010000266.1 GCA_021647625.1 Desulfobacula sp. | reverse complement strand
AACAGCAGCCATGGAAACACTGACGGGAACATGGATAATGGAATCGGCAATCACGGGATGAATCAGAGTGCAAAGAAACGGGATTACCTTGAGATTCTGAATGATTTCTTTAAAAATATGGAAAACTTTCAGGTTGATGATAAAGAAGAGACCGATCTTATCAACAATTCCTGGGATGACTAAATTGCTTCACTTTTCATTATGAACTATCGCCTTTTTAAAAAACAAATCGAATCTCTGGTTCCGGACGTAAAAAGGTTCTCACTCAGCCTGACCCGGAACAAAGATGACTGCGATGATCTGGCACAGCAATCTCTTACAACCGCCCTTTCAAAAGCCCACCGGTTTAAAGAGAATTCAAACCTCAAAAGCTGGGTTTTCAGAATTGTTTACACAACCTGGATTGATATCAACAGAAAAAAAAAGACAATTACCAATTACAGGAACATGGTACAGGAAAACTATCTGCCTCACAATACCGGCGGCAATGATATCTTATCCATAAACACATTTCTTGATTATAAAAAGATGCTCGGCCTTTTGCCTGAAAAACAAAAAGCCTCATTCCACCTCGTATGTATAGAAGGATATTCTTACGGTGAAGCCTCAAAAATACTGGGGGTTCCTGTTGGGACTGTCGCAAGCCGGGTTTCACATTCACGAGACAAGCTGAATCAGCTTTTTTTAAACAGGAAAAAACTAAATATAAACTTGAAAGGGGCTTGATATGGATATTAAAAACAAATTTGACAAAGTTTCCATGTTCTTAGATGGTGAACTTCCAAGTGCTCAAATGAATAGAATCGAAAAAATAATTGACACGGATGATGATGTTAAGGAATTTATCGTCAATTCAGCCAAAGCCGTTGCCTACTCTAAATCCTTTTTCAAAAATGAAACTGATCAAACCGAAGTTATCATGCTTGAAAGAAAAGCCAAAGACACCTTCGGGTACGTCCTCAAAGCCGCATCCATTATTTTATTGGTTGGAATAGGAATTATAGCAGGCAGTATTTTTAATCCCAAACCTGGATTAAACCCTGTCTTTACAGGCAATATTATCAATCCTGCATACCAGGAAGTTCTCAATATGGCCCTTGAAAATTACAAAAGCGGCATACCGTTTAAAGGCCGTCTGCCCGAACAGGACATACAGATTACGATCATCCCGGAAAAAACATATAAATATAATAACAGATCTTATTTGAGAAAATTCAAAATCATATATGATTTTTCCGGAGACACGGTGAACATTAATGGATTTGCAGAAAGGAAGAGTAAAGAATCATGGGAGATTAAAACCCTATCCTTTTAACCCTTATTCTACAGTTTTGTTTTCTTGTATGATTTAGTGAGTTTAAAAGCGTTTGTTCTGGGTCAAAGTTACTATTCTTTGGGTTATGCTCAAAGGATCCAGGCTCTCATCAGACAGGCCGGCCTCATCAACAGCCCTCGGCATCCCATACACAACACAGGTTTCAGATTTCTGGGTGATGCAGAAGCAGCCTTTTTTCTTCATGGCTGAGACCCCTTTTTTACCATCCTCCCCCATCCCGGTTAATACAATGGCAAGCACATTGCGGAGATAGGATTCGGCAATTGACTCAAACAACAGATCCGCAGAGGGTCGTACACTGTTTATTGGTGCCTTTTTGTTCAACATGATGGTTCGATGTCCCATAGTATCTGGTCTTGAGATGGTCATATGCTGCCCGCCCGGTGCGATATATACCTTTGACGGCAGAATGATATCTCCATGGCCGGCCTGGAAAATCTCCAATTCAGATTTTTCATTAAGACTTTTCGCAAAGTATCGGGTTATTTTTTCCGGAATGTGCTGTACCAGAAGAATAGGAACATTTAGATTGCCTGGCAGTATAGAAAAAATCCGGCTTAAAATTTCAGGACCGCCGGTTGATGATGCAATAACCACAATATCTGCTTTTCCCGTGGAAGGAACTGTCTTTTTTTTTCTTCCCCTCGTTTGGGAGGGCATAAAAAATTTATTTCTATAATGGTGTTCTTTTCGTTTTGAAAATCTTTTTCGACTGGTCAAAAGCCCGGCAATGGTCAATAGGCGAAGTCGAAATTGTTTATATTGTATGGAATCAACAGCGCCTGGTTTTTCAATACATTCATAAACACCCATTTCAAGTGCATTAATTAAATTATCTGAATCATGGTCATTTGGGTTGTACAGAACGATCAAATTGAGATCCTGATCAATATCCCTAATGGTATGAATGACATCAATCCCACCCATTGTGTCATTCAGGCTCAGCAGAATAAGATCCGGATTCGTACTGTTTATCTTTGCAACCAGCATCCTTTCCGAAAGAGCAATACCAACTAAATTTATGCCGGATATGGAAGCACATATTTTTTTTAAGAGACCTGCGGTGCTCGGGTTATCAACCCCGATAATGATATTCAGCTTATCAGGCATACTGTTGCCACCTGCTATAAAACTCCGGCCTGTCTGAGTTTAAATTCTACCATGGGTGCATCAAAAGGTTTGATAATATAAGCTTGAACCCCCAATCGCATGGTTTCAAGAATAATATGTTTCGCGGTCACCGTTGTTGCCATAATAAAGGGAATATCCTTTATTGGGTCACTCTCCCTTACTGCCTTGAGCAATTCCAGTCCTGTCATTTTGGGCATTTCCATGTCGGAAACAATCAGGTCATAGGGTTGATCCTTCCTGTTTATGGGCTTGTCATTCAATTTCAGCCATGCTTCTTCACCGTCAACTGCCTCGGTAATATCATCCAACCCGAGGTTTTCAAGAATCTGTTTCATTGCCCCCCGTATAGAGGCTTTATCATCCACCAGCAATACTTTCATAAATATAGCTTAAGCCTTCTCCTTTACCAGCGACACCTTACGTTCAATCTCTTTGGCCAGCTGTTCATGATCCAGAACCTGGACCATCATTTCATCAATAAATACTTTACCAAGAACCGAATCGGAACAGGTTGCATCCTTATTCAATATTTCATTTATCTCTATGGTATCAATAATTTTCGATGCCAGAATACCTACTTTTGTGGAAATATATTTTGGATAAATCGCATATACCTCTTTGGCTTTCAAATCACATTTTCCTGCGGGAAAGAACTCGTCCATTGAAAATAAAAGCACCGGCTTTTTGTCCTGCTCGGCATATTTCAATTTACCGGTATAGTGGATATCCAAAGGATTAACAGGCTCAAGGCGGGAAATACTTCCAAGGGGTAAAGCAAAATACTCCTTTTTAGCGTTACAAAAAACAATAAGATTTCTCTTTTCTCCTTTTTGTTTTGAATCTTCTTCTTTTGAAAGATTGCGCTTATATTCTTCTGTCTTTATATTTTCAAATCGCAGTGAAGAAAAAGATGCAATTCCGGATATATCCAGAATCATAATAACGACCCCATCTCCTAAAATGGTGGCACCTGAAAAAAAGTTTAGATTTTTTATATAGTCGGATAATGGCTCGACAACGATCTCTTCAATATCAAACAAATCGTCAACACAAAGCCCAAACTGATTGGATCCAATCTTGAGTATGATAATATAAGTGGCATCCCATTTGATTTTACGCCGATCTTTTTTTATACATCGGTTTTCTGTAATATCTTTGGTTAAGGATTTTTGGCGCCGATCTGCAATTGCATCTCTTTTCTCTTCGATTTTGCTCTTTGATCCGAATTTTCCAACATAGGTTTTTAGTCCCAGAATGGTGCGCAGCCGCAAAATCGGAAGCAACTTTTCCCTGAGACGTAAGACTTCCGAACCACCAATGGATTCGACCTTATTTTGTATTTTGCCGGGCTCAAGATAGATCACTTCCTTAATGTTCACCTGGGGGATAGCAAACTTATCCGGCCCTGCACTGACAATCAAAGAAGATACGATTGCAAGGGTAAGAGGTATAATCAAATGGACCTGAGTTCCCTGGCCTTTTACAGACCCAATTTCTATCTGCCCCCTGAGCCGTTCAATATTGGTTTTCACAACATCCATGCCGACACCCCGACCGGAAATATCCGTAATCTTTTCTGATGTTGAGAATCCTGGTAAAAAAATCAGATTGATCTTTTGTTTATCCGTCAACTGATCGATTTGCGTTTCTGATACAAGCCCTTTTTCAAATGCCTTGGATAATACAAGTTGCGGATCAATTCCAGCGCCATCATCTGAAATGATTAAATGAACATATCCTCCCTGATGAAAAACCTTTATCCGGATCATCCCTGTTTCAGGCTTGGATAATAAAATGCGTTCCCGGGGAGATTCAATCCCGTGATCTATACAATTTCTGATCAGATGGGTTACAGGGTTGGCCATCTTCTCCAACACATTCCTATCCACCTCAACATCTGCGCCGTCTATAACGAGTTCAACCTTCTTGGAGATTCGTCTGGCAATATCCCTGACCACCCGTTTATATTTTCCAAGCAGATCTATTACCGGTTGCATTCTCATCTGCATGATGGCTTCCTGCATATCGCTTGTCACCACATCC
>JAKIUJ010000027.1 GCA_021647625.1 Desulfobacula sp. | reverse complement strand
GAAATTTTCTTGTGGGACTCTAAAACCTCAGCAACGTCCATGGCACTTTCGTTATGCTGTTTCATGCGCAATTCAAGTGTACGCAGGCCCCTCATGGCAAGAAAGGCTGACATGGGATCCATCACCCCTCCCATGATCTTGCGTCTATTCCATATCTGTTTATAAAATTCAGGCTCACAACACACCATGCCTGCTGTTATATCATGATGCCCCCCTAAATATTTTGTCACACTATGGATCACCACATCCACACCAAAATCTTTAGGGTGCTGATTTATAGGAGAGGCAAATGTATTGTCCAACATGACAATCGCCCCTTTATCATGGGCTGCCTTTGCCAAAGGTTCAATATCAACCACTCTTAAAAGGGGGTTGGTCGGGGTTTCAAGATATAAAATATCAACACCCTTTTCTATTTCATCCAATAAAGCCTGGATATCCCAGCAATTAATAAGAACGACGTCTACATTGAATGCAGGCAGTATATCATTAAATAATTCATAGGTGCCGCCGTATATTTCCTGCATGGCAACAATTCTGCTGCCGGCCTTTACATGAGCAAATACCGATGTTGTTATAGCAGCCATACCCGAGGCAAAGCCTATTCCATGGTTGTAATCTTCAAGGTTTGCAACGGCCTGTTCCACTTCCACAACGGATGGGTTGTCCCATCTTGAATAAATATACCCCGTACGGCTTTGAACCACGTCTATCAAATCGTCGGACGAATCAAATTTATAGGTTGCTGTAAGATATGCAGGTGATATCGCAGGTGTACCTTTCATTATGTAATCTCCTCATTTTGTATCAAGCGTTTTTCTTCTTTTAAGCAAACCAATTATTTTAGTCTAAAACGAATCCTTAACACACCCTCTTCAAAACCCGTGGTCGTTATCTTAAATTGGCCTATCTCTTTAGTTGAATCCACATGGGGTCCAATACAGGGACAGACATCATAATCACCGATACGAACCATGCGGATTGTTTTCAGATCATCGAAATTGGGCAACCGCTGCAACCGCTTAATAGTCAATATCTCTTTTGCCTTTGTTATGGGCATCTGCTCGGCAGTGACCGGCAGATCTTTTTGTATTTGTTCATTGACCGTTTGTTGCAGTGCATCTACCTCAACATCCGCTAATGGTCGATCAAAATGATAATCACATTTTGATTTTTTTTTATTAATGTGTGCACTGAAACATCTATCACATTTAAATTTACTGACCATGGTCTGGTTCAACAAATGTTCAGCTGAATGCATTTTAGGATCATATTGTTTTGACATAAATTTATTCCTTTTGGTTATCCATGCCGATGAGCAGAGTTCATGGTCCGGATAAAATCTTCGGATGGATCAGCCTTAAATTTTACGCGCCTTCCTGAATACGGATGCCTAAAAGACAATTTAAAAGAGTGGAGCATCTGGCGGGATGCCAATCGGTTTTTCTTTCGATTCCTTCTAAATTGATATACGGGATCACCAATCAGGGGATGATCAATGGCATATAAATGAACCCGAATTTGGTGGGTTCTGCCTGTTTTTAACAAAACCTCGACAAGTGTGGCGGAGATGAAGCGTTTTTTTACTGTCCAGCAGGAGATGGCAGGCTTACCAGCCTTATGGTTGACAGACATCTGTTTTCTTTTCACAGGATGCCGCCCTATGGGTAAATCAATTTCCCCGGAATCGCCTTTTATGTTTCCTTCAATTAAAGCAAGATATTTTTTTTCTACCCGCCGCTGTTTGAATTCTTTTTGAAGAAAGGTTAATGCATGACATGTTTTTGCAACCACCATCAGACCACTGGTATCTTTATCCAGACGATGTACAATACCGGCCCGAAACTTATCATCACCGACATTTCCGATCGCAGGGCAATGATGCAGCAATGCATTTACAAGGGTGCCGGATAAATTGCCGGAGGCCGGATGAACCACCATTCCAGATTGCTTATTAAGAACAATAATATGCTCATCTTCAAAGACAATATCAACGGCAATATTTTCGGGCAATACCGAGACCTCGGGCTCAGTTTGTAAAATGGTTCCGGTGATACGATCTCCCGGGGTTATTTTGTATCCAGGCTTTTTGCATAGCTGATTTACGAGAATGTCCTGTTCGATTATAAGCTGTGTTGCTTTTTTTCTTGAGCAAAAATCAAATCGGGTAGAGATGTAACTATCCAGCCGGATCGCTTTCTGATCATTGGGAATTGTAATATCTATATTCATTTTTATATGAAATAACTGTGCAACTCCCTGGTTGAAGGGACAAAGCTGCGGATGGCTGTTATAAGAAAAACCGACGGACAAGAAATTTTCTTCCTGCCTGCCGGTTTTTAAAATTGTCTGCTTTTTATTGGTGATTAATCAAAAAGATTTTCAATTTCCTGCATCATGGCTTTCTCATCAACATCTTTTGCCATGGACAATTCCTGAACCAATAAGTTTTGAGCTGTATCAAGAAGTTTGCGCTCGCCAAAAGAAAGATCCTTTTCTAATTTCAACTGGAACAAATCCCTGAACACCTCTGCAACATCATAGATGGAGCCTGTTTTGATTTTGTCCATGTATTCCCGATATCTCCGGTTCCAGGTCTGGTTGTCAGCGCCTTGTGCTTTTTCCTGCATAACCTTGTACACTTTTGGAACTTCTTTTTCAGGAATCACTTCTCTTAAACCGACAGATTCAACATTAGAGGTAGGAATCATGATAACCATGCCATTTTCCACGATTTTCATCATGTAAAAATTCATGGTGTCACCATTTATCTCTTTGCTTTCGATAGACTCAATGTATCCAACACCATGTGCCGGATAAACTGCGAGATCTCCTTTTGAAAATGCTTTTTTATTCGATGTTGCTGTATCTGCCTTAGAATCTTTGGATTTTTCACCCATTCGCTCACCACCTTTTTTTATAAAAACATTTAGCCCATTCCCAGGCAGAGAACCATATTTCAACAACATTGTCAACAAAATTGTTGAAAACAGCCACAGGCAAACGACCTCCCCTTTGAAATCATTGGGCTTTTAGGACCCATTATTTCGTCAATACAAGTGTTGTTTCCAAACCAGAACACAAGACATTTATCCTTCTGCCCAAAGCAAGTGTACACAAACCCGGCATGATTTTTTATCTATAGATATTACCAGCATTCGGGCAACGCACAGGTTTTTATTGCACCTAACCTTTAAAACGCAAGTGTTTGGAATTATAAGTCAGGATAAGCCAATTCCATTCGCTCGGCATGATTGTGATTTAAAATTGTACAAGTATTTAATTTTTGGAGTATTGGAAAGCTCTATCTTTTGGTATTGAACAAATTCATTGCAGCGGTAATACCTTTTTCAAGCATACAAAGACAGGCATCAGATGCTGAATCGACACTCTTATCGACACATGCTGTTTCTTCAGGAGCAAAACCGCCAAGCACATGGCCGGTAACGCTTTTTTGATCACCAGGATGGCCGACACCCACACGAATTCTGATACAATCTTTTTTCCCGAAAGCGTCCAGAATAGAACGAACGCCATTGTGCCCGCCATGACCACGGCTTTTTACAATTTTGATTTGCCCAAGGGCAAGATCCATATCATCATGAATAACAATAATATCCTGCATATCAACCTTATAATATGCAGCAAATTTCCGGATGGGGAATCCGCTTTTATTCATATATGACAAGGGCTTTACAAGGAAAACATCATATCCTTGAATTTTTGTTTTGGCATAAACTGAATCAAATCGGGATTTATCGATACTGAGGTTGAATTTTAAAGCCAGAGCTTCGACTACTGAAAAGCCGATATTATGACGGGTCCGGGCATACTTATTTCCTGGGTTACCCAGACCCGCAATAATTTTAAATTTTGAATCCGACATTGAAAAAAACTTATTCTTCAGTGGCTTCTTCTGCAGGGACAGCTTCTGCTTCCTCTTCGATCAAGTCTTCATCTTCGTCAACCACTTCTTCAGCTATTGGTGCAGCAAGTGTGATAACAGTAAAATTGACATCATGGGGAATTTCTATGGTTTCACCCAGATCAATATCTTCAACATGGACAGCACTGCCGATTTCAAGCTCAGTAACATCAATAACGATACTGTCCGGAGTATCCGCCGGCTTACAAACAACATCAAGTTCACGTCGAATAATCTGAAGCAGACCACCCTCTTTGACACCAACACTCTCACCCGATGTTTCAACCGGAACGGATACTGTAACCGTTTTATTCATATCAATTTCATGTAGATCGACATGCACGTAGTTCAAACCAAAGGTGTCCATTTGAAGTGCTTTAAGCATGACAGCTTTCTGGTTGCCACCCTCAATCTTAAGATCAAAAAACAGACCGGTTGTTCCGTTGTCCCGGATAATTCTATCAAAATCCGTGGTATCTATCGACAACATGACAGGCTCAACTTTTGCACCATAAACAATGGCAGGAATGGCATTATTCGCTCTCATTTTTCTGGCCGCACCCTTGCCTGTTGTCTCTCTTGTTTTTGCGTTTAATTCAATTAATTCCAATGTTTTTTCCTCCGATGCTGCGCCCAATGGGAGGGTGCAGTCAAACTAATATTTCATTTATTTATACAAATAGAGAATTTACAGAATCACCCCTGTAGCTGCGCATAATCGCCTCGCCAACCAATTTAGCAATGGAGAGCGTCTTGATCTTGTCGCACTCCAGCGCTTCTTTTGACAATGGAATGGTATCTGTTGCAACAAGAGTACTTAAAGATGATTTGTTGATTCGTTCAATGGCCGGCCCTGAAAGTACAGGATGCGTACAATACGCATGCACCGCCTTTGCCCCTTTTTCTACAATTACACTGGCAGCCTCAGTCAATGTTCCGGCAGTATCAACCATATCATCAATAATAATGGCGATTTTATCCTGAACATTTCCGATAATGGCCATGGCCTTTGCCTGATTTGGCGCACTGCGTCTTTTATCCACGATTGCAAGCTCAGCATTCAAGCGCTTGGCATATGCACGAGCCCTCTCGACACCACCGGCATCCGGTGATACCACAACTAGATTTTCCGGATATCGTGTCTTGATATCATCAATAATTACCGGTGCCGAATAAAGGTTATCAACCGGGCAGTTAAAGAACCCCTGGATCTGACCGGCATGAAGGTCCATTGTTATCACCCTGTGAACGCCCGTACTTTCCAACAAATCAGCCACCATCTTGGCACTGATGGGAACACGGGGGGCCACCTTCTTATCCTGCCTGGAATACCCGAAATAAGGAATAACTGCTGTTATTCTGCTGGCAGAAGATCTTTTAAATGCATCAATCAACAACAACAGTTCAACAAGATTGTCATTTACGGGCTTACATGTAGACTGTATGACAAAAATTTCTTGCTTTCTGACGTTCTCATGAATCTCAACCTGGGTCTCACCATCACTGAAACGGTTTACCTTCAATCTCCCCAACGGTTTTGCAAGATACTCAGAAATTCTGTTCGAAAGAACAGGATTTGAATTTCCGGCAAAAATCGACAAGCCATTCATAGCAAATCTCTTTTTTAAATTTAAAAATAATGGCTGGGGCGAGAGGATTCGAACCTCTGAATACAGGGATCAAAACCCTGTGTCTTGCCACTTGACGACGCCCCAGTACAAATACAAATTTTATTTAAACGAGGAAAGAAGCACGTTCCTATCACACCCGGCCCACTGCGTCAAAAGCTTTTCATACCCTTTTTCAGCGTTTTTTCGGTCCGAGTAAAGAACAAAAAGAGATGAACCACTTCCTGTCATATGCACATCTTTCTGCAACAACGCTGTCATCTCTTCTTTTGTATTTTTAATTTCAGGGTATAACCTGCATGCCGACTCTTCAAGATCATTGTGCACAGAACCCCTTATATCAATTTCCTGTCCCCGTATCGGTTCATTCAAAACCGTATTCTTAGTATATTTTTGATTTTCTGTCAATCGAAAATCGATATTTTTATAGACTTTAGCTGTGGATGAATGGACTCCCGGATCACAAAGCAACAGGTAACAGGGCTTTAAGTTATCAAAGGCTTCTAATTGTTCCCCAACCCCCCTGGCTATTGCTGCACTGCCAAAAATAAAAAAAGGGACATCGGCACCCAGACTTAACCCCATCTTCATCAATGCAGATTTAGAAAATGGATATTTATAATATTCGTTTAAAGCCGTTAATATGGTCGCTGCATTACTGCTTCCGCCACCAAGCCCGCCCCCGGGTGTAATTTTTTTAGTAATGGTAATACCTATACCTTGTTGCTCTTTTTTTTGATCTATGCCCGCTTGATCCGCCTCCATGGCCCTATAAAACAATCGGGCTGCCTGGTGGGCAAGATTTGATTCATCTTCCGGAACTTGGGGATGATCACAACGTACTAAAATTTTATCAAAAGAAAAATCTAAAAGGATATCATCACATAAATCTATTTTTGTCATGAGGGAATACAGATCATGATACCCATCTTCGCGCCGGGCCGTGACATGTAAAAATAGATTGATTTTAGCAAAAGCTTGATATTGCCTTATCAAGCTTTTGCCTCTACATAAGCGATCCTGAGTTCACTTACCAACGCCTTGAGCAAATTATCTTCTTCCTCATTCAGATTACCACGGGTTTTTTCCTCCAGCATGGCCATCATATCTATGGTATGCTGTGCCAGATCAAGATGAATGGATTTTTCCCCCGTTGTGGGATCTTCAACCTTTCCCAGCTGCACAAGCCCGGATGAATATAACGATAAAATAAAACTTGAAAAATCAATCTTCGGAAATTGACTCCTCTTTTCAGAAGGTCCCTCTTTCATTGTAAAACCGGTTCCCTTAGGCATGAATTTATTCTCCTTGATTTTTTTATATCACTGTCCACTGAACTTCACAGTCATTTTTTGTCACTGCTGCAAGGTAACCGTCAAAGTAAAAATTTTCAACAAAATATTTTCGATTTAAATATTCAACCAGCAAATTTTTATCGCCCATTACTTTAATAACCTTAGCTTTGACCAACCCCCTGATTCCATCTCCTGTTTTTTTCAGCACGGCTTCTTTTGCTGTGAACACTTGAAAAAAAAACTTCGATCTTTCGACACCTCTAAATAACCGGCATTCTTCGGCATCCATAATCCTATTTGTCAATTGTTCGGAAACCGGTTTGACCTGTTCAATATCAATACCGATTCGTACCGTGGACACAACACCGGCAACAACCCGGGGCTTATGTGAAACTGACCAGAAAACACCGCCAGAGGGTATGGGAACGCCGGATGTATCTTTTTCAAAATTTTTGAATCTCAAATTCGACTTAATTGCAGAAGTTTTAGCACTATCCCTGGCAATCCGGCTCAGAGCAGCCACCTTTTCTTTTCCCTTTATTGCCCGGATAGCGTCCGGAACTCTTGCGATAATCGGATATATAATAATAACAATTCCCCCTAATCTTCCAATCGGATAATAATATCTGCCACAGTTGCCCCTTCACCTTCTTTGTGGACAAACAATGGATTTATATCCAGCTCTTTAATCATGGGATGATGATCGGCCATAGCCTTTAAAGAGACAATATGCTTTTCAATAATTTCTATATCAGACGGACTTTCTCCTCTCAAGCCTTTTAAAATAGGATAACCCCGTATGCTCTTCACCATCCGTCGGGCAACATTCCTTCCCATGGGAGACAAACGAAAAGCCACATCCTTATACACTTCAACAAAAATACCACCCAGTCCGAACATTACGGCATGCCCGAATACAGGGTCTTTTGTCAGCCCCAAGATGATTTCCTTTCCCTTTGGAGCCATTTTTTGAATCAACACCCCTTCTATCGATGCATCTTCATTATATTGTGTGGCATTTTTCATGATGACTTGAAAACTGTCCTGCACGGCGTTCCCATCTTCAACACCAACGATCACCCCGCCGGCATCTGTTTTATGCAGAATATCTGGTGATACTATTTTCATCACTACTGGATACCCGATCTTATCTGCTATTTTTATTGCATCTGCCGTGTTGACTGCAAGCTCCATGGGAAGTGTATTAAATCCATAACATTTGAGCAATTCATTACCATCAAGCTCACCCAATAACATTTTGCCTTGTTTCATATAGCCGTCAATAATCTTAGTTGCCCTTGCCGTATCGTAACTTAAATCGTATTGGGGCAATATTTTTCTGAACAGCCATTTCATACCCTGTCGCAGTGCTCCCATGGACCTGGCAGCACTTTCGGGGAATTGGTAAACGGGTATTTTATGCTTTTGCAACAGCTTAACTCCATCCGAAACATCCACAACCCCCATAAATGCGCAAACAATGGGCTTAATACTGTTACGCGCAATAGTCACGATTGCCTCGGCTGTGCCGATGGCATCGGTCATGGACTGCGGAGTTAAAATAATTAATGCGGCATCCACACCACGATCACTGAGCACGGTAGCCAGTGTATTTTCGTACCGATCTCTTGCAGCATCCCCGATGACGTCCACGGGATTGTAAAAATTGGCAGTGGCCGGCAGATATTTTTTCAACTCCTTAACTGTATCTTCTGAAAATTGAGCCAATTTAAGTCCGGACTGCTCGCTCATATCTGTTGCTATAATACCGGGGCCACCTGCATTGGTTATAATGGCTATCTTATCTCCGGTGGGGTATTTATTAGCAGCAAAGGCCTGGGCATAATCAAACAACTGATTAACCGAAACACACCTTAATATGCCCGACATACTGAAGATTGCATCATAAAGGGCATCCGATCCTGCAAGTGCTCCGGTGTGAGACGCCGCAGCTTTTGCACCGGCATCAGATGATCCGGATTTGATAACTATTACATGGGTTGGATTGGTACCGGATGTCATCTCCCGGACTTCCGATATAAATTCTTCAGCGCTCCGTGAAAGCTCTTCCATATAAATCATGACCACGTCTGTATCCGGGTCATTATGGTAATATCGCAACAAATCAAGCTCATCCACATCCGCTTTATTTCCTATGGAGATAAACTTTGAGAACCCAAACCCCTTATCTGCCGCATAATCCAAGACTGCCGTGCAAAGTGCACCGCTTTGGGAAATAAAAGAGACATTGCCCGGAGCCGGCATCCTTGCGGAAAAGCTTGCATTCAACGACACACTTGGAGATGGATTGATGACGCCCAGGCAATTGGGACCCACCAATCTGACCTTGGCATTCTCGCACAAGGCTTTAATTTCTATTTCTATTAAGGCCCCTTTGCCACCCACCTCTTTAAACCCGGCAGAGACAATAACAATCCCCTTTACCCCCTTTGCAATACAATCTTTCACAGCCTGTAACGCACCCTTTGGCGGAAGAATAATCATCGCCAGGTCAATGGGGTCAGGAATCGTGGCAATGCTTGTATAACATTTCACACTTAACACAGACTTGGCCTTTGGATTCACAGGATAGAGAGTTCCTGTAAATCCGCCGGACAAAATATTAGCGAAAATATCATGCCCTACCTTTCCTTTTTGAGTTGACGCTCCGACGACTGCTATGGTTTCAGGTGCAAATATTGCATCTAATCTATCCATTTTTCCCCCTTTATCTTTGAAAACCAGCTTATTATATTTCTCTTTAAAGATATATCAAAGAATGTTTCTGTCCAGACCCTCATCCAAAAACAATTACCTGTCAAAACGAATCGCATATTTTTCGCTTGACTTTTTTTAAAATTAAAACTACTCTAACAAAAGTTACGCTGATTTAGGTGACGCGTAAATGTTTCCCTCTTTTAAAGGTGTGTATCCCCAACATAAAATGTGGTTTACCCTCAAAGAAAGTTAGAAGCCAGTATTTTTATTTTTTTATCAGGAGATTGCCAACATGGCTAACGGTACAGTAAAATGGTTTAACGACTCAAAAGGTTTTGGTTTTATCGAACAAGAAGACGGTGGAAAAGATGTATTTGTGCATCATTCAGGAATTAACTCAACAGGTTTTAAATCCCTTAACGAAGGGGACCGTGTTTCTTTCGACATTGAAGAAGGACAAAAAGGTCCTTCCGCAACAAATGTAACCGTGGTTTAGTAAACCGTTTTTAGTTAATTTAAAAACAAAGTCATCCCGGTGACTTAAAAAAAATAAAGCCTCTGCATGGATAACCATTCAGGGGCTTTTTTTTATTTTTACAAAGACCGATTCTCTCTTGCCTCACAAACAATACGTCGCAAAAAACACATACTCGTAGAAAATTGTTATCAAGCTGTTAAAGTCTGTAGAATAGTATCACACCGATTTGGATACTCTGGATATGAAATTTAAAAAGGCCGGAATCAACATTTGTTGATTCCGGCCTTTTGGCAATCGGTTTTAAAAATTTAATACTATACGAGTTCTATTATTTTAGAGCATATTGAGCAGATTTCAATGTGTTTTTCATGAGCATGGCAATGGTCATTGGGCCAACGCCACCAGGCACAGGGGTAATTTTACCGGCGATCTCTTTTGCCGCTTCAAAATCCACATCACCTTTAAGAATGGCTTTTCCTGTTTTTTCGTTCATGCCAACCCTGTTTACACCAACATCTATAACTGTGGCACCGGGTTTAATCCATTCGGGTTTTACAAGATCAGGAACACCGGCTGCAACGATGAGGATATCAGCGCGTTTACAATGGAATGCAAGATCTTTGGTCCGGGTATGAACGATGGTTACCGTTGAGTTGGCACCCACACCTTTTTGAGCCATCATCATGGCAATGGGCTTGCCAACGATATTGGACCGGCCAACAACAACGACTTCAGCACCAGAGGTTTCAGTACCGGAACGTACGATCATTTCCTGGATACCCGCCGGGGTACAGGGATGAAAAATAGCTTCGTCACCACCGATCATCAAACGACCGACATTCACAGGATGGAATGCATCCACGTCTTTGTCAGGATTAATGGCATTCAACACTTTTTTGTCATCAATGTGCCTGGGCAATGGCAATTGAACAAGAATACCATGAATAGCATCATCAGTGTTGTATTTGTCAATCAAAGCAAGAAGATCTTCTTCGGAAATATCTTCGGGCTGATCATCCTGGATTTCATGAAAACCAAGGCTGATGGCTGTTTTAACTTTTAATGTCACATAGCTGATGGAAGCCGGGGATGATCCGACAAGGATTGTTACAAGCCCTGGCACCTTACCGGTTTTTTCTTTCATCTTCTCAACTTCCTCTTTCACTTCAGCGAGGATAGCTTTTCTTATTTCAGTTCCGCTAATAATTTCAGCAGTCATGTTTTTCTCCTATCATTATATTTTCGACTAGAATACGCCCTGTACCTTGCCCGTCTCTACATCAACATCAACACGTTTAAATGCTGGGTTGGAACCTGTACCAGGCATCAATGAAATAGCACCTGCAACAGGAACGATGAATCCTGCACCACCATAAGTTAAGACTTCTCTAATATTCAATCTCCAACCTGTAGGCACACCTTTGAGTGCAGGATTATCAGACAAAGACAGATGGGTTTTAACCATGCAGAGGCCGAGTCCTGCAAGTTCAGGATCACCCTGAATTCTGGCAAGGGCAACATCAGCTTCAGCAGAGTAATCAACACCATCAGCACCGTAAACTTCTTTAGCAATCAGTTCGATTCTCTCTTTAACCGGCATATCCAGTTCATAAAGGAATTTGAAATCCGATTTATCTTCACAGGCTTCAACAACGGTTTCTGCAAATTCGATTGCGCCGTCTCCACCATGTTCCCAATGACGGGAAAGAGCAACTCTTGCGCCTTCAGCTTCACAAAGTTCACGAACTTTTGCAATCTCATTATCTGTATCCGTAAAGAATGCATTAATACAAACAACGGGAGCAATGCCGGCTTTTCGAACATTTTTAATGTGATGGATCAGGTTGCAACAACCGGCTGCAACCCATTCAACATTTTCCGAACCATATTCTTCAGGCATGGGTTTCCCTGGTACGGGAACAGGAGCACCACCATGGCATTTAAGTGCACGGATGGTTGCAACAATAACAGCACAATCGGGCTTAAGACCAGAGAAACGGCACTTAAGATTCCAGAATTTTTCAAATCCGATATCCGCACCAAAGCCTGATTCTGTAACATGATAGTCAGCCAGTTTAAGGCCAACTTTATCGGCAATAACAGAACTCTGGCCGATGGCGATATTAGCAAAAGGACCTGCATGAACGATGACAGGCTGTCCTTCAAGGGTCTGCATTAATGATGGATTCAGTGCATCCACCATCCATGCCGTCATGGCGCCGGCAACCTGAAGATCTTCAGTTGTAACGGGTTTACCTTTTTTAGTATAGGCGACAACAATCTTGCCCATTCTTTCACGCATGTCTTTTAAATCATTAGCAATGGCAAGAATCGCCATCACTTCGGAAGAAACAGCAATACCGAATTTTGATTTCATCATGAAACCGTCAGCTTTGCCGTTAACGCCGTCAATACCAATAATAATATTTCTCAGAGACTGGCAGCAGAAATCCATTATCCATCCCATTTCAACTCTTGTGGGATCAATATCGATTCTTTTCATGCCGGACAATCTTTCCAACTGCTCGTCAGTATAATTTCTTTCATGCTGCATTCTTGATGTAAGTGCAACCATTGCAAGGTTATGAGCATTCATGATGGCATTGATGTCACCGGTGAATCCTAAAGAGAATGGAGTTAAAGGAATACATTGTGCCAAACCGCCGCCTGCTGCGGAACCCTTAATGTTCATGGTCGGTCCGCCGGAAGGCTGACGAATAGCCGCACAGACATTTTTACCAATTTTCCCAAGACCCTGTACAAGGCCCATGCTGGATGTTGATTTACCTTCACCAAGCGGTGTCGGAGAAATGGCTGTTACATCAATATATTTTCCGTCGGGTTTGTCTTTAAGACGCTTGAGCACTGCTCTAAAATCTATCTTTGCAATATAGTGACCCTGGGGAAGAAGTTCGTCCTTTGTCAATCCCAGTTTTTCACCTATTTCATAGATTGTAAGCATCGTTTTTTCTGCATCTTCTGCAATTTCCCAGTCCAAATGTTTGGTTGGATCTAGTGCCATGGTTTACTCCTTTAGTGATTATTGGACTCTTATACCGAGCCGTTAAAAAAAAGAAATGATGAAACCAATATATACATGTTGGTCCTTAAAATCTTAACTGCCTAACCTACCTATTAGATAAAACACAAAAAATCAACTTTTTTCGCCTGTACGATTTGAATTTATTAATTAAATTCAATTCAATGCGATATCACATTGTGGGACCTCACAAAGATACCCTTATATATAAGGGATTTGGGTTATTTTTAAGCCATGCCAATAAATTCACTCATCTATTGACAAAAAAGGACACAAATTATAAACCATATGCTGTTATCAATAATTTATAAGAGTATGATAAGGACACTTATATGGAAAGATACTTCAAGCTAATATTAACCGCTTCTAAGTTTTCTATTTCCTATTGTCCTTTTCGGATAACGACCTGTCTGTTTAATCTTAACCCCCCCCAACTCATAACTATCTTTAATCTTAGGAGGTAAAAGTGGGATTTGAAATAACTAAAGAAACTTATGCCGGCAGTATCAAAGGCATCACCATTGGAAAAGGTGATAATGCCCTTACCGTCGGTGGACAAACCAGTTACCCGTTTTACCAGTTTGAAGGTGAAATGCCCAACAAACCCGTCATTGCGATGGAAATTTGGGACATGGTACCGGAAGACTGGCCAGAAGCTGCCAAAGCACCATTTGCTGATGTTTTGACAGATCCTGCAGCCTGGGCAAAAAAATGTGTAGAAGAATATGATGCACAGGCGATTGTACTTCAATTAAAAAGCACAGACCCAAATGATAAGGATGTCGGCGCAGATGATGCCGCCGCAACCGTTAAAAGTGTCTTGGGTGCCATCAACGTCCCTTTAATTGTCTGGGGATGCGCAGTTCCCGCAAAAGATGAAGAAGTATTAAAAAAAGTGTGTGAAGTATGTGAAGGTGATAACCTGATCTTAGGTCCTGTCGAAGAAAAGAACCATAAAGGGATTGGTGCTGCTGCCATGGGATATGGCCACACAGTCATCTCTTCTTCTCCCATTGATGTCAACCTTGCAAAACAGGTCAATATTCTTCTAGAGAACTTAGGTGTTTCCCTGGACAAAGTACTTGTTGACCCGACAACCGGTGGTTTGGGTTATGGTCTTGAGTATTCTTATTCTGTAATGGAACGTTTAACCCAGGCCGCTATGACCCAGGGTGATGACAAACTCCAGAACCCAATGATCAACAATCTTGGCAACGAAGTCTGGAAATGTAAAGAAGCCAAACAGACTGTTGAAGATGCGCCGGAACTTGGCGATCCTGAAAAACGTGCCATCATGATGGAAGCTGTTGGTGCGGTGTCTTATCTGCTTGCAGGGTCCAGCATATTGATGATGCGTCATCCTGAATCAATTAAGCTTGCAAAATCCTTTATCAATCTTCTGACCGATGGCGGTTCAGCCATGGATATCGCACCCGCTGCTAAACTACTGGATGATGTTGAAATAGACTTTGCCGGCATGTCGCCCAAAGTTGACCTGACCATTGAAGAAGAGAAAAAGAAAGCCGCACCTGCCAAAAAGGCCGCACCTGCTAAAAAGGCCGCACCTAAAGCTGCTGCGAAATCAGCTGCAAAAGCCGCCCCTGAAAAAGAAGCGGCTCCTGCTAAAAAAGCAGCTCCTGTAGTAGATCCAGCTACTGAAGCAAAAGCAAAGGCTGAAGCCAAAGCCAAAGTCAAAGCCGATGCTGAAGCCAAAGCAAAAGCTGATGCTGATGCAAAAGTTAAAGCTGAAGCCGACGCAAAAGCAAAAGCAATTGCCGATGCAGAAGCGGCCGAAAAAGCGGCTAAAAAAGCCGAAGCTGATGAAGCATCAAAACGTGAAGCAGATGAGCTGGCACTTAAAGAAAAACGTGCTGCCCAAAGAGCCAAACATGCCGCTGATAAAGCTGCTGCTCCAAAGACTGAAGTTAAAAAGACTGCAGCTAAAATCAACAGAACAATGCTTGAAAGAATTATTGAAAATCTTGACAACATTCACAAAAGAGCAAGTTAATTGTAACAACTTGTGCAATCGTTAATTAATCGTGTTGCACAATCATTATATATACAATCAAGAGGAGGAACCTCTAATGGCAGAAAAAGTTAAAGCAGTCAAAGCTCCGAAATTGGCTGATCCAATAGAAGCATCTATTGATATTGCATCACAGCAGATGATTACTCGATCTCATGAACTTAATGTTGAGACGATTTTTGACAGAGCTGTTAATATGAAACAATGTAATATAGGTATCCAGGGAACATGCTGTAAAAACTGTTCAATGGGACCCTGCAGGCTTCCACTTCCCAAAAACGGCATTGAAGGCGAAGATACCCGTAAAGGTCTTTGCGGTGCAACTGCAAACACAATTGCAGCCAGAAACTTTGCCAGAATGATCGCAGCGGGCGCTGCAGCTCATTCCGATCATGGCAGAACTGTTGCAGAAGTTTTCCTTGCGGCTGCAAGGAAAGAAACTGATGATTACAAAATCAAAGATCCAATCAAACTTCTCGCCATTGCACCGGATTATGGTGTAGACATAAAAGTTGAAGTTGATGGTGAAATGGTTGACAGAGACATTGATGAGATAGCACTTGAACTTGCTGAGACTATTCTTGGCGAATGGGGCAAACCTGAAGGAACGCTCATGGTTCCCAAAAGATTCCCCAAAGCAAGATACGAGTTGTGGGAAAAACTGGGTATCCTTCCCAGAAATATCGACAGAGAGATTGTTGATATCATGCATAGAACCTGTATCGGTGTTGACCAGGACTATAAAAATATCATGAAACAGGGTGCCCGCGCATCCCTTGCAGATCTCTCCGGCTCCTGGATGGCGAGTGATCTTCAGGATGTCATGTTCGGCACACCTTCTCCACTAGTCTCCGAAGCTAACCTGGGAGTCATGAAAGAAGACCATGTTAATATCATCGTCCACGGTCATGAGCCTGTTCTTTCTGAAATGGTTGTGGCAGCATCCCAGACTGCTGAAATGCTTGAACTTGCTAACAAAGTCGGCGCAAAAGGTATTCAGCTTGGCGGTATCTGCTGCACAGCAAATGAAGTACTCCAGAGACATGGAGTACCCAATGTCGGTAACTTTTTGCAGCAGGAATTAGCTATTATAACCGGTGCATGTGATGCAATGGTTGTTGATGTTCAATGTGTCATGCAAAACCTTGCCAACGTTGCAAAATGTTTCCATACTAAATTGATCACTACCCATCCCATGGCAAAAATGGAACAATCCAACGTTCATCACATTGAGTTTGACGAGCACCATGCCATGGAAGATGCCATGAGAATAGTTACAATGGCCATTGAAAACTTTAAAAACCGTGATGACAATGTTCAGATTCCGTCCTTTAAAGAATCTCAGGTTGCAGGCTTCTCTGTTGAATCCGTAAAATATCATTTGGGCGGTACTTTCAGAGGCACTTTCTACACCCTGAATGACAATATCATTAATGGTCGTATCCGTGGTGTTGGAGCAGTTGTTGGTTGTAACAATGCACGCCAGAAACACAACGAAGCACATACCCTGGTTATTAAAGAACTCATCAAAAATGATGTTATTGTTCTGACCACAGGTTGCGGCGGTATTACTGCTGCTATGGAAGGCCTTCTCCAGCCGGATTCTGCCGCTGCTTACTGCGGACCGGGATTGGCAGAAATTTGTGAAACAGTGGGTATCCCACCTGTTCTTCACATGGGCTCCTGTGTTGATAACTCCAGGATCATAAACGCTGCTATCCAGGTTGTTAACGCCGGAGGCATGGGTCAGGATCTTTGTGATTGGCCGGTTGCAGGTTCCGCACCGGAATGGATGAGTGAAAAAGCCATTGCAATCGGACAATATGTTGTTACCTGCGGTATCTATACCGTATTTGGCGGCAAATTTCATTCCACAGGCGCGCCTGTTTTCCATAAACACTTGACCGAAGATATGGAAGAACTATATGGCGGCATGTGGGATGTGGAAGCCGATCCGATCAAGCATGCACACATGATGATTGCTCATATCGATAAAAAGAGAAAAGAACTGGGCATTGATAAGGCGAGAGAAAGAGTCATGATGGATATGGCATCCCGTCAGGCCCTGGAAGGTTAGTCTTTTGTCGGCTGACAATTTGTCGGCTAATTAGATTGATAAATAAAATTATACTAAATCCTCAAAGAAGGGGGAAATAAATATGTCAAAATTAATCGCATTTGCTGCCATTCAGGGTGGATACAAAGTAGTTGCACAGGCAGAAGGACAGCTGGAAAAAGCACTTGCTACCTATGATGCAAGTACAAAAGTCGGATTCCCGAACACAGCATATTATCTACCGGTTATTTATTCAATTACCGGACTTAAAGTTGAAACATTGGAAGATCTTAAAAAACCTTTGGAATTTGCAAAGGGACTTCTTCCACCCCATATCAAGCTTAAAAACTGGCTTCCGTACCTGGGACCACTTCTTGATGCCGGTATGGCAGGTATTCTTTGCTATGAAATCATTGAAGCCTTAAGATATCTTAACGAACCTGATTTTTACCTTCCCCAGGAAGATTCTGATCTTGAAAATGGGAAACTCTGGCTGGGTGCAGCAGATGATACCATTTTGAGAAAACGTGGTGTTGAGTTTGTTGATGGTTCCGCTCCCGGGTTTGCAGCCATGGTTGGTGCAGCTCCCAATGCTGAAATAGCAAAAATGATTGTTGAAGATTATCAGAAAAAATCTCTGTATATTTTCTGTGCTGCCAATCATAATGGGAAAACACTTGTTGAACAATGTATAGAAGCCGGAATGCAGGTAGGTTGGAACACCCGTATCGTTCCCTTTGGTCCGGATATATCTTCTGCCGTATTTGCCCTTGGTTTTGCCAACAGGGCTGCCATGGCATTTGGCGGTGTTCAGCCGGGTGATTATAAAACCATTCTTCATTACAACAAAGACCGTGTTTTTGCATTTGTTAATGCACTGGGTGATGTGGGTACAGAATGGGGTGTTGCAGCAGCCGGTTGTGTTAACTGGGGTTTCCCAACTATTGCAGACACACCGATTCCTGAAATTCTTCCCACGGGTATCTGTACTTACGAGCATGTTGTGGCTCCGGTTACTCATGACGAAATGGTTCAAAGATCTATTGAAGTCAGAGGTCTTAAGGTTACTGTTTCCGAAATTGATATCCCATGTTCTTTTGGTCCTGCATTTGAGGGTGAAAGAGTCAGGGGCGCTGATCTTCATGCACAGTGCGGTGGTGGAAAGACCCAGTGTACCGAACTTGTAAAAATGGCTGAAATGAATGAAATCGAAGATGGCGCAATCATCCTTGAAGGCCCGGATCTTGACGGTATCAAAGAAGGCGAAACTTTCCCACTGGGAATCAAAGTTCAGATTGCCGGACGTGAATTCCAGGAAGATTTTGAACCCATCATGGAAAGGCAGATTCATCATCTGGTCAACTATATCCAGGGTATCATGCATATCGGGCAAAGGGACATTGCCTGGGTCCGTATTTCTAAAGCAGCCATTGAAAAAGGGTTTACCCTTAAAGATATCGGTGTGGTTCTCCATGCTAAATTTCACCAGGATTTCACTAAAATTGTGGACAAGGTTCAGGTTACCCTTTATACAAAAAAAGAAGATGTTGATAAACTGACCGCGACTGCAAGAGCAGAATACAAAACCCGTGACGCACGTGTTGACAACATGACCGATGAAGATGTTGAAACATATTACTCATGTACGCTGTGCCAGTCTTTTGCACCCAGCCATGTGTGTACGGTAAGTCCTGAAAGAACAGGCCTTTGCGGTGCTTACAACTGGATGGACTGCAAGGCTGCGTTTGAAATCAACCCAACCGGTCCTAACCAGCCCATTGAAAAAGGCGAAGTCCTTGATGCTAAATTGGGTCAGTTTAAAGGCGTTAATGATTTTATCTACAAGGCTTCCCGTGGAACAGTAACCCATTACAACTTCTACTCCATGGTAATTGATCCCATGACAACCTGCGGCTGCTGCGAGTGTATCGCTGCCATGCTGCCTGGCTGTAACGGTGTTATGACGGTTGGTCGTGATTACTCGGGCGACACGCCTTGCGGCATGAAGTTTACCACACTTGCTGGCGTTATGGGCGGTGGTGCTTCTTCTCCGGGCTTTGTTGGCCACTCGAAATTCAACATTACCCAGGGTAAATTTATCACTGGTGACGGTGGGCTTCTTAGAATGGTCTGGATGCCTAAGATGCTCAAAGAAGAATTAAAAGACAGAATCACTGCCCGTGGTAAAGAAATGGGCTGCCCGGATCTTTTTGACATGATCGCGGATGAGACTGTGGGAATTACAGAAGAAGAGATTCTTCCCTTCCTCAAGGAAAAAGGTCATCCAGCACTTACAATGGACTCAATCGTTGGATAATTACTAAACAAAAAGGTCCGGCGGTTTTTTCACACCAGAAAATAAGCTGTCGGACCTTAGGGATCGTTACAAAATAACTTGATCTAAATTGTTTCCAAAACCCCTTAAAAGACAGGGTATTTTGAAAACAAAAAATCAAGTACTTTTGAAGCCGATTCTTACCTATAAAGTTTTGTAAAACTTAAGGAGAAAAAAATGGCATTAACCGGTATACAGATATTTAAACTCCTACCCAAAACAAATTGTAAGGAGTGCGGAGTTCCTACATGCCTTGCCTTTGCAATGAATCTTGCATCGGGAAAAGCTGAACTCGACGCTTGCCCTTATGTTTCTGATGAAGCAAAAGAACAACTGGCTGAAGCGTCTGCCCCTCCCATCCGCCCTGTGGTTCTCGGAAAAGGTGTTCGAAAAGCCACAACAGGCGGAGAAACAGTTCTTTTCAGACATGAAAAAACATTTTTCAACCAGACCCTTCTTGCTGCAACTATTGCTTCTGACATTGATGTTGCTGATCTGGACAAGGCACTTAAAGTATACAATGCATTCCAGTATGAACGCGTTGGACTGAATCTTAGACCTGAACTTTTAGTTGTTAAAGATGCGGGTAACGGTGCAGAAAGCTTTGCTGCCGTAGCAGAAAAAATTGCCAAAGAATCTGAATTTAACCTGGTTCTGCAAACCGAAGACTTTGATGTAATGAAGGCTGCTGTTGAAGTTGCCGGTTTCAAACGTCCTCTTCTTTATGCGGCAACAGCTGATAATATTGATGAGCTTGGTGCCCTTGCCAAAGAAAACGATCTCCCTATCGCTGTTAAAGCCGATTCTGTTGACGCGCTTATTCCGTTGACTGAAAAACTCACCGCTATGGGAATCAAAGATATTGTTCTTGATCCGGGCTCAAGAGAGATCAAGCAAGCCCTTGAAGATCAGGTTGCCATAAGACGTGGTGCGTTAAAGGCGTCCAACAAAGCCCTTGGTTTTCCAACCATTACCTTTCCCTGCGAAATGGCTTCCAACCTTGATATGGAAACCCTTATTGCCGGCATGATGGTTGCTAAATACGGCGGAATCGTTGTGTTGTCTGATTTCACTGCGGAGTCTCTGTTCCCATTGCTGCTTGAAAGGCTCAACATCTATACTGATCCCCAGCGACCAATGACGGTTACCGAAGGTATCTTTGAAATTGGTAGTCCTGATGAAAATTCTCCGGTTCTCGTAACCACAAACTTTGCATTGACCTATTTCATTGTTTCCGGTGAAATTGAAGCCAGTAAAGTTCCCTGCTGGCTGTTGATCAAAGACTCTGAAGGCCTGTCCGTTCTGACAGCCTGGGCTGCCGGTAAATTCGGTGGTGATGATGTGGGTATGTTTGTTAAAAAATGCGGCATCATGGATAAAGTTAAGCATACTGAACTTATTATTCCTGGTTATGCTGCTGCAATCGCGGGTGATATCGAAGAAGAACTTCCCGGCTGGACCATTACGGTTGGCCCAAGAGAAGCGGCTCACCTGCCGGCATTTCTCAAAACTAAATAACGTAATTTAAAACCGGAACTTAAATCAAAATTTCAAGTTCCGGTTTTAGCAAGTGTAACTTAAATAAAAGTAAAAGGAAGAGAACATGGAGAACATGATTCTATTTGGGGAAAGTCTCAACGTCATTTCCAATATTATCGGAAAAGAGTTTAAAGAAGCCGATCCAGCCAAACGTAATCCCGTACCCATTCAGGAAGAAGTTGTCAGGCAAAAAGAACTGGGCATGGATTACATCGATATCAATCTTGGACCTGCTAAAAAGACAGGTACGGAGTTGATGCCCTGGGTTGTTAATGTTGTTCAGGAAGCCGTTCCCGGAATGCCTCTGCTTCTTGACAGCTCCAACATTGATGCCATTGAAGCCGGGTTAAAAGTTTGTAAACCTGCTGACAAACCACATATTGTTAACTCTATCATGGCGCGCCCTGAAAGATATGAAAAAATGGTGCCCATGGCAGCTGAATATGATGCAGATTTTGTTGCATTGATGTGGGGACCCGATGGTCTGCCCAGAGATGAAAACGAAAGAGCTGCTCTGGCGGTTGAACTACTTTACTTTGCCAACGAAGCCGGCATTGAAAACGAGCGTATCTGGGTTGACGGTATTGTAACCCCGGTGAACATCCAGCAGCAACAATTGATGAGCCTTCTTAACTTCCAGATGATGATAGAAGAGATCGCTCCGGGTGCAAAATCCACCTGTGGTCTTTCCAATATATCCAATGGACCACCGGAACACCTTCGCGGTATCTTGAATCAGACATATATGACCATGCTTTGGAAATACGGCATGAAATCTGTGATTGCAGATCCATTAGACAAACAGCAGACATCTATTGCCAAGGGTGAACGTTCTGATATCACCGATCTTATCTGGGGATTGATGGACGGAAACGATCCTGGTGCAGCCGGTCTTGAAAAAGAACTTGTTGACTATTATAAAACATATAAAGTCATCATGGGTGAAACACTTTACTCTGATTCATGGCTTGAAATTTAATATCGCTTAAATTTTGTATCTAAAGCCCCTGGTTTTTTTAGCCAGGGGCTTTTTATTTTATCAAACATAAGGGTTTACTCAAAAATTAATGTAATTATTCATTATATTAAAATAGCATTTATGCTTTCAGGTAAAAAGATTTGATAAAGGGCAAAATAAATTCAGCATATTGATCTACCTCTATGTTTTTTTTTGCATATTTACCCCGCTTTAAATACCAATCCTGAAGCATCGCCTTTATTACACTGGCAGCAAGTGAATTGTCTGTTTCCACAAATATACTTTTTTTGTGACCGTCAATTAATATATTTTCAATTAGCTTTTCCGTGTACAATTCACTTTGAACAGCATTTTCTTTTTCTTCAGGGTTCAGGTTTCTGGCTTCCATATATGAAAAATAGAACCATTTATGCATTTTCTCGGTTAAAAAGAGATGCACCTCAACTGCGGTTTCAAGTTTTGCAACAGGGTCTTTTTCTTTTTCTATCGATTCGCTTAAAATTTTGCCGATGATCTTTCGCCCTTCACTTAAAAAGACCCTGAGGATCTCATCCTTAGTTGAAAAGTATGAATAAAGTGCGCCCATGCTGAGACCTGAAACACGGCTTAAATCGCGCATGGTCATGGCCTGGAAGCCCTTTTCAATTCCAATGTTTAATGTGGCATCGAATATTTTTTCCAGATTTTTTAAAACCGTTTTTTCTTTCTTAATCTTTATTTTATCTTTGTACTCATTGTAGACATTTTGGCATATATCCATTCTTGAATCTGAAATAGCACCAAGGAATTCACTGTATTTCATTTAATACCTCTTAAAATTTGGTAGGCCAACAGGCCGGCTTATGTTCGCTTATTCCCTTTGTAACAGTATCCTGTGATATTTCAAGGGCCTGAATAATGTAATCCCTTATCTTTTGCGGAATATTATACGAATCACAAAAACAAAGAAAGCTTGTAACTTTGTCAATACAATTCGGTATCCATGGCACCCGCCAAAAAAAGCGGCTGGTTTGCGACAATCCCGATGGATTTACCGTTTATTCTTGCAAAAGCTGTGATCATTGATTTTCCAAATGCAGATTTTATATCAAAGAGTGTTTCTCTGTCCACAATGCATTCCAAAATATATTTAAACCCATTATATCAGGCATCCCGGCACCGCCTGCCTCGCCAAGGTAGATGACCAGAATTGCTTTTCAGTGATTGAGAATGATCTTTTTCGCTTCTTTTTCAAGGATTTGAACAGCAAAAACAAGCCTGGCAAACCGCTTGTCTTTTGTTTGTCCCTGGAAATAGCGATAGTAAATCTGCTGGGCAATACCGGCAAGACGGAACATGCCGAAAACAAGATAAAAATCAAAACTATCAATTTTTAACCCGGATTTTTCAAGATATCTGTCAACAAGTTCCTGTCTTGTTAAAAATCCTTGCAGGTGGGTTGGCAGGGTTCGAATGGTTTGCATTTCATTAGAATCAGCTTTCTGAACCCAGTAAGCCAGAGAACTCCCAAGATCCATTAAAGGATCACCAATGGTTGCCATCTCCCAGTCTAATACCCCGACAATCCGTGTTGGATTTTCAAGATCAAGCACCACATTATCCAGCTTGTAGTCATTGTGAATAATACCTGGTTTTTCACAGTCAGGCGGCCGGTTCTTATCCAGCCATGCCATTATATCTTCAAAATCAGGTGCGTCATCTGTTTTTGCCTTTCTGTATCTTTTGGTCCACCCGTCAACCTGCCGTTTTACATATCCTTCAGGTTTACCAAAATCCTCCAGGCCTATTGATTTATAATCGATTGAATGGAGCTGATGCTGGATATCAAGATAAGACCGGCTAAGATTTTTTGCCTGTTCCGGAGTATAAGACAGGCCATTGGGCAGATTTTTTCTCAGGATAATGCCGTCTAATTTTTCCATGACATAAAACGATGAACCTATGATAGATTTATCTTCTGAATAGACATAGGGTCTGGGACAATATGGAAAAATTGAATAAAGGGCCTTTAAAATATTAAATTCTCTTCCCATATCATGGGCTGATTTGGCCTTGGTTCCAAAGGGAGGACGTCTGAGTATCAGTTTCCTGTCATTGAAAGTGATCTGATATGTGAGATTTGAAAAACCTGAAGGAAACTGTTTGACTTTAACAGGTTCTAAAAGCCCTTTTATCTCATCTTTTAAGAAAACCTCAAGCTTTGAGATATTAAGCTCTTCGCCTTCCCTGATTTGTATTGGTGCATCAATAATATAATTCATTTTAATACTTTCCCAATCTTAATATTAATTCAAATAATCCCTTAAAATTCTCTTGGCCACAGATGTTTTGTGCACTTCATCAGCACCATCGTAAATCCTTGCGCCCCGTTCATGACAGAAGAAGTATGAAAGAACCGTGTCCGAAGACATCCCTAATCCGCCGTGAACCTGAATAGCCGTATCAAGCACTTTTTGTAGCGTATTTGCCACCACATACTTAATCATGGAGATCTCCTTTCTGGCAACAGATGCACCGACATTATCAATCATCCAGGCCGCATGAAGAACCATCAGCCTTGCTGAATGAATTTGAGCTGCACACTCTGCAATCCAGGCCTGGACGATTTGCTTTGAGGCAAGTTGTTTGCCCGGTGCAATTGTTCTTTGTGCCGCACGATGGCACATCAAGTCAAAGGCTCTGTTGCATATCCCGATCCATCGCATGCAGTGGTGAATCCTTCCGGGCCCCAGTCTATCCTGAGCCATAACAAACCCCTGACCTTCACCACCAAGGAGATTCTCCCGGGGGACACGGCAGTTTTGGTAAATGATCTCACCATGGCTGAAGTAGCCGCCTCCGGAATGACCCATAACTGGAATGTTTCTGACAAGATTGAACCCTGCTGTATCAGACGGAACTATAATCATGCTTGCCTGAAGATATTTTGAATTTTCTGGATTTGTCACGGCCATGACAATGGCAAATTCAGCACCATCTGCTGAGGAGGAATACCATTTGTGACCGTTGATCACATAATCCTCTTTATCCTTTTCCGCATTGGTTTCAAGCATTGCCGGGTTTGACCCTGGCATGTCTACTTCAGTCATTGAAAAACAGCTTCTTATTTTCCCGTCAACCAGGGGTTTTAGGTATTTTTCCTTCTGGGCTTTTGTTCCATATTTGTGGAGAATTTCAATATTTCCGGCATCAGGGGCTTGGCAGCCAAAGACATAATGCCCCAAGGGGGACTGTCCAAGAACTTCCGACACAAGGGCGTGCTCCATAAGATCGAGCCCCATACCGCCGAATTCTTTTGGGTGATTTGGTGCCCACAGTTCCATCTGCTTTACTATTTTCCGCTTTTTGTCCAATTCTTTTTCAAAAGCATCATAATCATTGGAATAAAGATCATTCTCAAAGGGAAACAGCTCTTTTCTTACAAATTCATCCATCATCTCAACAATGGTTTGCGTTTTTTCAGGTATTGTAAAATCCATTTAAGTCTCCAGATTTTCGATAAGTTAAAAGTGTTTAATATTTAAATTCCGGGAAAACCGATGAACGATATTTCATCTTTTTGAAACATCCTATATGCATTGAAATATCGTGTCAACAATAAAACGAACGCTCGCTCTATTTTTCTCTGACACTTCTATACCATTGTTTTAAAAAGACATCTGTAAAGGATAATGTAAAACAACAGGATAAAATAGTATGAGAACTATGGTTTGTATCAAACATGTCATGGAATTCGATTCAAAAATCAGCACTTATAATAGATAGAAATTATTTGCGGTATTTCAGTATCTCCGGTTGAACATCTTTTCAGGTATACAATCCCCCATTACAGGAAATCACCTGTCCTGTGACATAGGAAGAATCATCCGAAGATAAAAACCTGACTAAATTTGCGACATCTTGAGGGCTTCCCGCACGGCCCAGAGGTATTCCGCTTATTATGGTCTGCTTAATGGGATCAGGTATTGTTTCTGTCATGGGTGTTTCAATAAATCCTGGTGCTACCGCATTAACTGTAATCTGGTAGCGGGCAAGTTCCCTGGCAAGTGTTTTAGTCAGACCGATAACTCCTGCTTTTGATGCGGTATAATTCACCTGGCCTGGGTTTCCCATCAATGCGGAAACAGATGTCAGGTTGATGATTCTGCCATATGTTTGATCCTTCATCATGGCGGCGGCCTGCCGGGTGCAGTAAAACACACCTTTCAGGTTAATATCAATAACCTGGTCCCACTCCTGGTCGGTCATTTTAAGAAGCATATTATCCCGGGTGATTCCTGCATTATTTACAAGTATATCTAAATGGTGAAACTCTTTTCTTGCTATGGAAAACAGTTTTTCAACATCCTTTTTTAATCCAATGCTGCCCGTATGGATAACAGTTCTTCTTCCCGTGGCATTGATCTGTTCGGAAAGAAGACCAACAGCCTCTTTGTCTATATCGTTTAATATAATATCTGCTCCTGCATTTGACAGGGTCATTGCAATGGCCTTGCCGATTCCTCTGCCACAGCCTGTGACCAGTGCGGTTTTTCCGGATAAACAATTATTTGTCATATGGGACTCCTTTTTTCAGGCTGATTAATCGATGGTATAATAAGACGTATCAAATTCAGATTTGTTCTTATACCGTTTCAGCATAAATGCCCCCAGCATTTCATAATTTGTAAAAAAGGAAGGATCGACATCAATACCAATACCTTTCAATGCCAGTGATGCAGGATCAGGGTCCGGTGGGCACCCTTTGATTTTAACAATTTCCTGGGGGCCCTTATAATTTTTGTTCAACGCACACATGCATTGGCCAACAAGAATACTTTTTTTACTGTCCAATGAGGGTGTCAGTCGTTTGCCGGTTAAAAATTCCACGTTATCAAAGGGTTCTTTGTAGGACATGGCGATGATCGTTAACAACATTCCGGTCAAGGGTGAACAATAAGTGCATAAGCTGGAATCATATTTATGGAATTTAATTCCCTTGATTCCCATTTTTTCCATGTTTAAAGGCAGGGTATTCTCTTCATTATAGGGAAAGGTGCAGTTATGAAACCGTGCAACATCATCAATTTGTTCACCCGTCACGATAACCTGAGCCAAATCGGTTGAAAGACCGGCATCTGATGCAGCCTGTGCAAGATACGGAATATCACCCGGATCATAACCCAGCACGCGTGCCCCTACCATATCCGCACCAAGTGCATTTGACGAGGCAATCACAAGATCACTTTTTCTTGGTTTTCCGTCAAAGGAGGGACCCCGTTCAAGGGTATAAATACCGTCGATGATCGTAGCTGAAGGTGGCAAAAGTTGCGCCAGCTTTGATACCATGTAATCCAGATCCTTTTCAAGGTCTGCACGATGACATTTTTTCCGGGAACTGACATTTAAAAATCCTTTTAAATTCTTAATCCCAAGGCTTACTTTGACCTGTGCATGGGTTTTTAAAACCGGTAAATTCACCAGAAAATCCGATGCCAGGAGATCCGCGTTTACTTTTAAACTGAGACCGTCACCGATTTTTACTTTTTCAAAAGGTCTCTCCCATACATCCAGGAGCCTGACCCCGTATCGATCCCTTAGTTTTGTATATCCCAGTCCTTCAAAAGATTTTTGACCGATCTGCTTTGCCCCGGGAACCATCTGCAGACTACCTTCTACAATACAAATATCGTTAACACCATATTCCTTTAAAAGAATCACGGTCTCTTCCATAATCGTTGAAGTGGTCACCACGCCCCATTTGGGATAGGGGGAATCCAGCCATACCACAATATTGGGTTTAACCACAACTTTCGCGTTCCAGGAGAGGTGTTCAAAGGCATCAACGCTTTGAACTGCCTTTTTCACTGTTTCTTTATTTCTTTCAAACTTGTGAATCGCTACAGTTATACCTTTCATTTGTATGTCCCTTTCTGTAATAGGAAACGTCTATAGGAGACCATCAAACAGCTTTCTGGTTATTCTCATCCCTTAACACACGCCTTAACACCTTGCCCACATTGGATACGGGAATCTCATCTCTGAACTCAATGTATTTGGGTCTTTTGTACCCGGCCATATTTTCTTTACAAAACTGCTGCATCTCTTCAATGGTAGCACTCTGACCGATTTTCAATTGTATGAAGGCCTTGACTTTTTCCCCGCTTTTTTCATCAGTAATACCGATTACAGCTGCAAGTTCCACCTTATTATTCGTATACAGTATATCTTCAATCTCTCTTGGATAAACATTAAACCCACCCACAATAATCATATCTTTTTTGCGATCAGTGATCGTGATATATCCATCTTGATCAATATGCCCTATATCTCCTGTAAGAAAATAGCGGTTTCCTTCAATCTGAACAAAGACCTCTTTATTGGCATCGGGCCGTTTCCAATACCCTTTCATGACCTGGGGCCCGTATGCTGCGATCTCACCATCTTCGCCCCGGGACAATTCTATGGTCGGATCATCAATATTCAAAATTTTTATATCTGTCGAAGGCAGAGGGAAACCAATGGAGCCTACTTTTCTTGTTTCCCTGAAAGTGGGATTGGCTGTTAAGGCTGGTGCTGTTTCTGTTAACCCGTAGGCTTCAAAGATAATGGCATCGGTTTTGTCTTCAAAATGTTTACAAACCTGCGGAGGCAGGGGAGCACCACCTGAAAAACATGCCATAAAAGAAGAAATGTCATACTTCTCTATAAGAGGATGGTTGGCAAAAGCAACAAAAATGGTTGGCACAGCAGACATAAATGTGGGGCGATATTTTTGCACCGTCTTCAACACATCTGTAAATGGCGGATTGCCTGCTCTGGGGTCTGGAACGCAAATAACCTTTGCACCTAAAAGGCAGCCAAACAGCATGACTCCTGTAAGGCCAAAACTATGATACCATGGAAGCACACCCAGAAAACAATGATAATCCCCTTTTCTCAATTTTTCCGCATTGTCGGCTTTGTTGTGGACAACTCTGGCCCATTCGTACATGGCCTCTACGTTATGCGTAAAATTGGTATGGACAAGTTCTGCCCCTTTGGGGGGGCCTGTTGTTCCGCCGGTATATAGCATGACGGCTGTGTCTTCTTCCGGGTTAATATCAATGGATGGGGGGGTGGGTTTAGACTGGGCCACAATATCATCAAGCATGAGATGTCCGGGCTCCATTTTGTCTGCTTTGGGAATTTTTCCTAAAAGACCACCTAACAGCGCTTTGAATTTTGGTAAATAGGATCTGATATTGCAGACAATTACCGTGTCTACACTGGTTCCTTTAATCGCCTTGACCGTGTTCTTATAAAACTCTGGATGATCCATGCAGAATACTATTTTTGATTCTGAATCATTGAGCTGATGATTCAGTTCCGGTACTGTATAAACCGGGTTGCAGTTTACCGCCACAGCACCTGCTTTTAAAATTCCGAAAAAAATTTCAGGGAGCTGGGGTAGATTTGGAAGGAAAATAGCAACCTTATCTCCCTTTTGTATGCCTTTTTCAGCTAGAAAATTTGCGATTCGATCAGCGGTATCCTTTGCCTGACTGTAAGTTCTTGTGGCCCCATTAAAAATTGTAAACACACTGTCTGGATAATTCTTTGCAGCGTCATCTAAAAGTTTAAACAAAGGATAATGATAGTCCGTAACAGTATGCGCTACTCCGTCGGGCCAGAATGGGGTTTCCCAGATTTTTTCATTCATTTTTATCTCCTTTTTTATGGATTAGAATATGTAACCGTCATTTAGAATCGAGCATATCTTCAGCAATGGATTTGCGGATCTCCTGCCTGCAGTTTTCCATTTCTTTTCTAAAATTTTCCGTTGAAACTCTTAAATCCAGTGTCCCGTTCATCAAACGGTAGGCACCTTTTTTTTTGGATAAAAGGAAATGGAGACGGCTTTCTTTTGAAAGATGCCGATAAAGGACACTTGTCATTTTCCGGGTCAAAGGTGCCATGGAATTTAAAAACAGGGACACGATAAGATTATTTGCCAGTTTTCCTACCAGTTCTTGTGCCAGGTAATCAAGTTCGACAAGTTTTTCTATATTATCGATATTTTCCATCTGGGTATCCAGGATTTCTATAAATCCTTTCAAATCAAGAGACGAAAACCTCAGGCTGGCCATGAACATAATTTCCGGGTAAACTGAAACCCAGAAACTTAAGACTTCTTCCACAAGGAATGAATCCA
>JAKIUJ010000265.1 GCA_021647625.1 Desulfobacula sp. | reverse complement strand
AGCCCTGGCCGATGGGGGCCATTATCCATGAATGCGGTAAGCTATTCAAGATCGGTATACCATCCCAAATCACCTTTTCCATAACAGACAATATAGAACCCGATAATATTGTTCTGGCTGATAAAACACAACTTTTCCAGGTCATCATGAATTTATTCACCAATGCCCTGCATGCCATTGGTGATTCCCCCGGGTCAATCTCATTGTCTCTGAGAACTGGAGTTATCATTTCCGAAGATGACCTTTCCATACTTCTGGAACCCAAATCCTATTATATTTTAGCTGTGAAAGATACAGGGTGCGGCATTGAAAAAAGACAATTATCCAGAATATTTGAGCCCTACTTTACAACAAAGAGTACAGGCAAAGGGTCAGGAATGGGTCTTGCTATTGCCCATGGTATAATCAAAAATCACGGTGGAGAAATAATTGTATCCAGTGTGCCCCAAAAAGGGAGTACATTTACCTTATACCTTCCGGTTCATACTTCATCAATATCCCCGAATAACGCACCAAGCACTGATATACCGCTCTATGGAAATGAGACTATTCTTCTTGTGGACGACGAAGAACATCTTTTGAATATTGGCAAAAAATATCTGACACGAATCGGTTATACCGTTCATATAGAAGCTGATCCTGTTGCCGCACTCAATACATTCAAAAACCGTTCTGATGATTTTCATCTGATTATTACAGATAAAAAAATGCCAAAAATGTCAGGAGATCTTTTAAAAGATAATATAAAAAAAATTCGCCCGGATATTCCCGTGATTCTATGTTCCGGATTTGCCAATGAATCAAAAAATATCGGATACGATATGATTCTGACAAAGCCTGTGAAAAATAAAACTTTAGGAAAAGCTGTCCGATCGCTATTAGATATGAATAGTGCAACAGGTCATTAGCTTGACTTAATTGATTGGGTTGCATAAATAGAATAGAGTATTTCTGTCTTTTATTGGTTCTTGATTCATTCAACCCATGGCTTAAAAGGAGACAAATTCATGAATAATCCACGTAAAACAAACTCAAACGATTCACCGAAATCAAAAACTGCAACAGCAGCAAATGAAGGCATGGATATTGAGATGGCTGATGCCGGTAATATGGACAAAATTCGTGATATTTTATTTGGTAACCAGGCAAGAAATTACGAAAAACGATTTGCTAAAATGGAAACCCGAGTTGCCCGGGAGGCCGTTGACCTTAAGGAGGAATTGATCAAACGCATAGATGCTCTAGAGGGATATGTAAAGCAGGAAATAAAGGATATCAATGAGCGGATCAAAAGCGAATCCAATGATCGAGCCGATGCTGAAAATTCTATCCATCAGGAAATGAAAGACAGCTTTGAAAAACTTAACCAAAAACTCGTAATAGGAGAAGAGAATCTTGCTAAAAAATCAACTGAACTGAGAGAACAAATCTTAGAGCAGTCTAAAATGCTGTCAGACGAAATTGCGTTAAAGCATGACCATGCAGCAAATAACCTGCGACAAATGACCCAGGAACTTGATGATACCAAGGTGAACCGCTCTGATCTGTCTGGATTCTTTCTGGAAATCGCCATGCGGCTTTCCGGGGGTGAAAGTGAAGGGTTGCAGGAAAATTTGAATAAATAGTATTTACAAGGCCTTTGATATGAGTTCAAAAGCTACTGACAGTCATACACTTAATAGTTTAAAGGATCTGCTTCTTAAACCTGAGCAAAAACAGATCCAAAGAATAGAGAAGCGTTTGGATGATCCTATGATTCGTGCAAACGAAATCAGTAATGCCCTGCCGGATGCGATTTCTTTATCCATGATGGGCAGCGATAAGCTGCCCAGAGCCATCCAACCCGTGATTGACGGCTCTTTGAAAATATCTGTTCAGAAAAACCCCAAAGCCTATGCAGATGCCATTTTTCCAGCCTTGGGGCCAGGTATCAGGAAAGCCATCTCATCGACTCTCATGGGAATGATACAATCCTTGAACCAGGCATTGAACCATAGTTTTTCCTTAAATGGCCTAAAATGGCGATACGAGGCTTTGAAAACCGGCAAACCATTTGCCGAGGTTATTTTACTAAACACCCTTGTTTTTCAGGTTGAACAAATTTTTCTCATCCATAAGGATACCGGAATTGTTCTAGAGCATGTGGTTGCCAAGGATGCAATAATTCAGGACCCCGATCTTGTCTCGGGAATGTTGAGAGCCATTCAGGATTTTGTCAAAGACTCCTTCAGCACCGATTCCGATGATGACCTTGAAACACTCAGAATTGGTTCTAACCGAACAGTCTGGATAGAAAAAGGAGAACATGCACTTATTGCTTCTGTTCTCAGGGGAACACCTCCCCTTGATTTAAGAATTCAATATCAGGAACTACTTGAAGAAATCCATCTCAAATCCAGTATTGCTCTTGCAAATTTTGACGGGAATCCATCTCCCTTTGCTTTTTATAGAGAACCGCTAAAAGACGGATTAAAATCAAAAGCGAAAACTGATAAAATAAAGATATCGCCCCTGCTTTTGTGTGTTTTTATCTTTATTTTTGCTCTGATTTTTTACTGGGGATTTACCAAATACCAAAACCACCAAATCTGGCAAGGGTATATTGCCAGACTCGAATCCCAAAAAGGACTCATTCTTTTATCAACAAAGAAAAAAAACAGACACTACTATATCTCAGGGCTTCGTGATCCTTTGGCTCATAATCCAGACGACCTGCTTAAAGAAAACGAAAAAAGACAAATTTTTATTACATCTCACTGGACACCATTTTACAGCCTTGACCCCAAATTTGTTATCCAACGTGCAAGACTTATTTTAGCCCCCCCCTCAACCATAACCTTATCATTGTCGGGCAACACTCTCTATGCTGACGGGATCGCCGATCAAATGTGGATTGAGCAGTTTAAAAGGATATCTGTGACCTTGCCTGGAATTGACCGTTATAATGACGATAAGATTCAAAATACAGACCGACACCGTCTTGTTGCGGAGTTAAAGGCGCTTTCTGATATGCGAATTTATTTTAAGAACAACAGGTCAAGATTGGTCAAAGGACAAGAGGATTTTTTAAACCAGGTGTTGCAAAAACTATTGGTCATCCAGACCCTTCAATCCAGAACAAGCTTATCTGTTCAGATTATAATCTTCGGGCATACGGATTCGTCCGGAACTGAAAAATTAAATTTAAAATTAAGCCGGAACAGGGCAGAAAAAGTATTCAATTATCTGCTGGTCAATGGTATCAATCCGGCTTTCCTAACCTTATCCGGTGTGGGAACACAACGCCCTTTGGCCAACGAGAAAACCTTGGACGACAGGCGATATAACAGGGCTGTCTCCTTTAAAACATTTTATATCAATTCAATAAGAGGCAATCTGTAATGAAAAAAAAGGTTTGCATGCTGGGTGCATTTGCAGTTGGGAAAACAAGTCTTGTTCAACAGTATGTGCACAGCATCTTTTCTGATAAATATCACACCACTGTTGGGGTGAAAATCGAAAAGACTACGGTAATGGCAGGAGATACTGATGTTGATCTGATTCTCTGGGATCTTCATGGCGAAGACGAATTCCAACATGTTAGATTGTCATACTTAAAAGGCTCATCCGGTTGTATTTATGTCGCAGACGGTACCCGGGAAAACACTCTGGCAACGGCTTTAAATTTACAACAGATTGCGCAAAATACCATTGGCGATGTTCCATTTATTCTGGTGATTAACAAACAAGATTTAATAAATCAATGGGAAATAGACAAAAAGACCATTGATGAGATAAAAAAACAAGGGATTCCCGTAATTATGACAAGCGCCAAAACCGGGGATGAGGTGGAACGGGCATTTACAATATTGACAAAAAAAATGATGGAAAAATAAAATGCAACATAGGGCAACGCAAATCCTGCAAAAATTATGTTCGATTGTATTTAAAGAACAGATGCTCGTTTATTTTATTATAGACAAATCAGGCAGGATTATTGAATGGGATGGCAGCTTGGCTGAATTAGATTTCCATGAGCCTGAAAAAGGAAGCCTTATTTCAGATATTGTCCTGTTTATGGAAGGCATATTGCCAATAAAAAGTCAGAACATGGAATTTTCCTGCATAAAAATGTCCAATGAAACCTGCGTGGATGCTATACTGTTTCAAATAGACAAAGGATATGGACTGATTATCTGGGATTCCACTATCAAAGAAGCTTTTTTAACCCAGACTCAGCAAAAATTTAATGAATTAAGCTTATTAATTGAAAAGCAAAAAAACCGTATCACCCAGTCTCCTGATTCCGGAACCTTTCAGCGGGATGCATTTTTAGAAGATCTTTTTCTGGCCTTGAACTTTGCCGTTCTTGAAATGAATGAGCAAGGCCATTTTGTCCTTATTGGGACACCACCCGATTGGATTGAGCATATTCCACAATCCAGCCGAATCCTATCCGGGCTGGCCTATCAAGAAGACGTGTTCAGCTTCCTTGGTAATTTTATCAGAGAAACCAAAAAAAATTGGACCAAAACCCGAAAAGGGACATTCAAATCAGGTATTTGGATTGAAAAAGACCATACCGAGCAGGAACTATTATTTGAGGCCATTGCAATTGATATTCATCAA
>JAKIUJ010000264.1 GCA_021647625.1 Desulfobacula sp. | reverse complement strand
TTCCAAGCGGTGGAAAAGCTGGTTTGGCTGCCAAATAGGACACTGCCCCTGGTTTTTTTGGATCGGGTTGCTCAATGCGGTGATCAGGTTGCGTTATGGGAAAAGGATTTTGGGATATGGCACCGCATCACCTGGAACCAATATCTTGATCATGTCAAGCATTTTGCCATGGGATTGGTATCACTTGGATTTCACCGGGGGGATCATCTGGCCATTATCAGTGAAAACTGCAAGGAATGGCTCTATGCAGACCTTGCCTGTATAAGCCTTGGGGGAATTACCTCGGGTGTATACCCAACAAGCCCTTATCCCGAGGTAAAATATGTGGTACACCATTCCGACTCGGTCATTGTTGTATGTGAGGACCAGGAACAGACTGACAAAATTCTTCATGTAATAGATGATCTGCCCCTGTTGAAAAAAATCATTGTCAAGGATATGAAAGGGATGCGCAGGTATCCAAAAGATATCATTCTTTCTTTTGAAGAGGTTGAGGATCTTGGCCGTCAATTAACGCAAAAAAGCCCGTACCTCTTTCTTGAAGAAGTTAAAAAAGGAGATCCTGAAGATGTCTGTATCATGATCTACACCTCCGGAACCACAGGTCCGCCCAAGGGCGCAATGGTCAACCACAGAAATATTGAGGCCACCACCTGGTCTGCTGCCGAGGCCATGATGGTTACACAAAATGACACTGCTGTCTCCTATCTGCCCCTTTGTCATGTGGCAGAACAGATCTTTAGTCTGTACCTGCCGCTGTTTATAGGAAATACCGTAAGTTTTGCCGAAAGCATTGCCACTATCCAGAACGATTTAAGGGAGATTGCTCCAACTTTGTTTCTTGGCGTGCCGCGGATTTGGGAAAAACTGCACAGTTCTATTACCATTAATATTCAGGATTCCAGTTGGTTACAACGATGGTGCTTTAATCATTGCATGACCATTGGTTACAAAGTAGCCCGCCTACGTCTCGCAGACAAGAAGATCGGTTTTGGGCTAAACCTGGCTTGGTGGGCAGGATACTGGCTGATGTTCAGGGCTCTGCAAAATTATGTGGGGCTTCGAAAGGCCCGATTGAGCCTCTCCGCTGCAGCCAAGGTCAGTCCTGAGGAGCTCTTGTTTTTTCACGCCATTGGTATTCAGGCCAAAGAAGGATATGGCATGACCGAGTGCACAGGGCTCTCTTTTATTCATATGGAAAAGGACATCAGGCTGGGTACAGTGGGTAAGCCTGTTTCCTGCATTGAGTATAAACTGGCACCTGACGGGGAATTGATGAAAAAAGGGCCCTCTATCTTTATGGGATATTATAAGAATCCAGAGGCCACGGCCAGAACCATCGTTGACGGCTGGCTTATGACCGAAGATATTGCCACGGTGGCAGAAGACGGACATGTCTCCATCGTGGATCGAAAAAAAGATATTCTTATCACATCAGGAGGGAAAAATATTGCCCCGTCTCTAATCGAAAATGAACTAAAGGTCAGCCCTTATATCAAGGAAGCCATTGTGATAGGGGACGGGAAAAAATTTCTCTCTGCCCTGATTCAGATTGAGTTTGAAAATGTAGGCAAATGGGCAAGCAACAGGCAGTTGGCCTATACCACTTTTAAGTCATTATCCATCATGCCGGAAGTTACAGTTTTAATTCAGAAGGCAGTAAATACGGTTAATGCCAAGTTTGCCAGAGTGGAAAATATCAGAAAATTTATACTTTTGAACAAAGAACTCGATCATGATGATGATGAAATGACGGCCACCATGAAGGTCCGCCGGGCAACTATTTACAAAAAATTTGCCCGGCAGATTGATATGATTTATGATGTTTGATCGGTATGCGTATTTTTATTCCCTCAGCCCAAGTTCGTCATTTTTTTGTTCAGCGAGGCTAAAATTTGGAAAAAGCCAGCCATCAAACGTTGTAAGTTGCTGTATTTATAGGGGGGCACCTTGATTAGTGATTAAGTTTTGACTTTACAGCAAAATGTGAATAGTAAATTTGAATTATGGCAAGACAATTGCGCATAGAATATGAGGGAGATCGGGGGGCGTCAATTCGACAGGATTAGGTCACTAATCAAGAGGTGATAATCATATAAAGGGCTTAGGCCTATATCTCGATGTTTAGCCCTGCGCTGAAACTCAATGGGTAACTGGTGCGGATCAGTAAGCCGCTAACTCACAAGACGAAATAACAGGTGTGACAAAGGTATAAAAATCGGAAGTACTCTAAATTGTGAGAAGAAGGTCAAGAAAAATGAAAGTTTTTCTTCGGGAGAGGTGTTTTCTCTCTTGACCTGCCCTTTGATCCCGTGCTAATTTTTTCAGTGCTTCATTGGTGCATGAAAACAGTGCGCCATAAGATTTTTTTTGATGAGATCTTACAACTCCAGGGCACCCTTTCCGCAGTGAATATGCACAAGTCCCCTGTCGGAAAGAATATCTTTGACCTGAAGTGTTGTTGCTTCCCTCAAACGCAGCCCCATGGAATATAATGTTAGATAAAATGCATGGCTTTGCACGGTAGGAAGGGCATAGATAATCTTTCTGACTTCTGCAAGACTCAGAATAGTCGGTAAGGTCTACTCACGCTTCCATTTGATGTTGTTGAAAATGTTCCAGGATTGGACCAGCGTTCTGGTAAAAAAAATGCTGAATGCCAGAGTAACTGATACGCAGCGTAGCGGCACTCCAGCCGAACTTATTCTGGCAGCAAAGCCAGTATTGACGGAGTTCGTCTTCAGTGATATCTTCCAGATGTTTATTGTAAAAACCTTGGAGACGTAAAACAGCACTGGCATATGAATCGATACTTATTTTGGCATAACCAGCCAGTTGAAGATCTTCTTTAAAACGTTTGATTAAATTGCTCATGGTATCTTCCTTTCTTCTTTAACCTTGTCGGGTGAAGATACCGACCTGCAAGCCGGTAAGAAGATACCATGAGCAATGGAATTGAACAATGATGGTATGGCTTAATCTGCCGCGGAGCGGCTTACTTGAAGAAATAAGAGAAAAGAGCGTAAAGAAGTTATGATTAAAAAAGATATATTCAATCGTGATGTAAAACAGCAATTTAAAGCATCGGCAAAAGACAGGCTTTACCGGTTTGTTCTGGCTGGCAAAATGATCAAAGGGGCAGTGGTTCACAGCACCCGCATGGTCAATGAAATGAGAGCCAACCATGCGCTGGGGCCTTTGGAAACTTTGATATTGGGACAGGCGTATATTGCGGCGGGCCTGCTTTGTTCAGGGTTGAAAGATAAGAATGATAAGGTCAGCTTAAGTATCCAGTGTTCCGGGCCTATTAAGGGTCTGGATGTGGAGTCCAATACCTTTGGTGAGGTTCGGGGGTATTTGAAAACACCCCGGATTGAAGTAAAAGATTCTGGAAAAATAAAATATCTATCCACACTTTATGGTGCGGGGTTCTTAACCATGACCAAATATTTGGAAAATTCAGCAACCCCTTATTCAGGGCAAGTTGCCCTGGAGCATGGTTCCATTGCAGAGGATCTGGCCAATTATTTTCTGGTTTCCGAGCAAATCCCCACAGGGTTTAAGTTGAGCCTGTTTTTTGATGAAAACGAAGAGGTCAAAGGTGCAGGCGGGATCTTTTTACAGGCATTGCCCGGTGCTGATCCTGCAATAGTAATTGAAGCTGAAAAAATCATTCAAGGCATGGATTCTTTGGGACAGCTTTTTGCTGAAGGTCATGATCCTGAAAAAATAATACAAGAAAGATTTTCAAGTCTGAAACCAAAGTTTCTGGCCAACAGCCGGGTAGAGTTTTTTTGCAGATGTTCTGAAGATAGAATGCAGGGATATCTAAAAGGATTGTCTAAAGAAGATCGAAAAGATATCCTTGACAATGGTCCCTTTCCCCTTGAAATTCGATGTCACCATTGTAATTCCAGATACTTGTTCAACAAAAAAAAACTTGTCGGGATCTGTTCTTGAACATTGACTCATCCTCCAACATAGAGTTTTTATGGCAATTTTCTTGCAAAAGGGCGAAAAAACAGTTTAAATTCCGATGCAGTCTGCCAAAAAATAACTTAAGCTGCCAGGTAACTTATGGAATCAGGTTGGCAAAGCAAATATAAAAATTAAAACGCGAGGTAATAATAATGTGTAATGATCATTCCCACCACAGTCATGACTATCCTGAAATTGTACAACTCATGCCTGTACAAAAAGATTTGTATGCGGTTTATAATACAAGTGTTCCCCCGGCATTTGCTGTGGAGGCAAAGGGCAATATCAGCCTTGTTCCGGTTCTTTTTATGGGGTTAATCCGGCACGGCGAAAAATCAATGGTGGAAGGCTTTTTTGCTTCAACCTCCATTAATTCATGTGAAGATGTTCAAGGGTTTAAGGGATATGCCGCTTCGTTGGAAGATGCCGCTAAACTGTATTCATAAAATTATTTTTATCCCATAATATTTGATCAGGTAATATTCAAGCAGGCCCAAAATGAGATTAGTAAATGAGATGAATAAATCAGATTAACGGTTTTGATAAAATTAAGGAGACCACATGCATAAATTACTAAACGACAGCCCCGGTGAACAGATCATGTTATTGGGCAACGAAGCCATAGCCCGGGGAGCCATAGAGGCAGGTGTCGCCTTTGCCACAACCTATCCTGGAACCCCGTC
>JAKIUJ010000263.1 GCA_021647625.1 Desulfobacula sp. | reverse complement strand
CATTTTGTTTGCGACCTTTATCACCCTTATTATGGTTCCGTGTCTGTATTTGATTCTGGAAGATTTAAAAGTTCTTTTTTCAAAAGTCTTTAAGGCCGTCCTGGCGGTTTTGATACCTGAAGAATTTGAAAAATCAGAAAAAACCGAAAAACCGGAAAGAATTAAAAAACAGCAACCCATTGACCAGGAAGAAAACAAGTGAACACCCATAATTTAAATCGTATCTTTTATCCAAATTCCGTTGTCCTTATCGGTGCCGGTATCAAGGAGAACAGTGTTGGCCGGACGGTCATGAAAAATCTGTCCGCAGGCGGATTTGAGGGAAAAATTTATTATGTGAATCCTCCGGTTAACAAATCCGAAAAAAAACCGGATATTAAATCAGACAGCAAACCGGATACCAAGCCAGATGCAAAAAATAACAGTTCAGGTGCCTTTGCCGGTGTTCGGAATCTTCCCGATGATATTGACCTTGCAGTCATTGCAACGCCTTTGGCAGGTATCCCTGATATACTTGAGGTCTGTAGTGAAAAAAAAATGGGCGGTGTGGTCATTGTTTCCGGCAGTGATAACGATCAGGACGAGTCAAAAAAAGAGATAACCCATCGCATTCGCCGGATTTCCAAGCAAACAGGCCTGAGGGTGATCGGACCGGATAGTGTGGGAATCGTCAATTCAGCCCTGGGATTAAATGCAAGCTATATGCATCGAATGCCGGTGGAGGGCAAGATTGTTTTTTTATCCCAGAGCGGGGCGGTGTGCACCTCTGTCCTGGATATGGCCATGCGGGAAAATGTAGGCTTCTCTCATTTCGTGAGCCTGGGAGATATGCAGGATGTATGTTTTGCAGATTTAATTGATTTTTTTGGTTCCCAGTATCATGTGGAAAGCATTGTCATGTACGTGGAACGATTGGAAGATATTCGTAATTTTATGAGTGCGGCCCGGGCCGTTTCCCGTGTAAAACCGATTATTGCCTTGAAATCAGATCATACCGGGGCCCAGATGCTATTGAAGGAACACTCGTCAGTGAAGGAACAGGAAATCTTGGACGAAGATGAGCTTTACGATGCCGCATTTAAACGGGCAGGGATTCTTAGAATCAAAGAGTTTGAAGCCCTGTTTGACTGTGCAGAATTTTTAGGCAAGCAGAAACGACCCAGGGGGTCCAGGCTTGCCATCATTTCAAATGCCGGCGCTATCAGTGTGATGGCAAAGGATGCATTGGCAGCCCACGGCCTTGAACCGGCAATTCTTTCAGATGATACCACTAAAAAACTACAGGCCGCCCTTAAGGAAAACCGGGCACAAAGCAATCTGCCAAAGAATAATCCGATTAACCTGCTGGGGCCCTCATTGCGCAGGGGGTACGTTGATGCCGTGAAAATCTGCATGGAAGCACCGGAGATTGATGGATTATTACTTTTAAATTCACCCGTGGGAACCGATGATGTAACCTCTCTGGCACGGGAGCTTGCCGCGCTATTGAATATCAGCCCGTGTCCGGTGCTTACGTCCTGGATGGGGGGGCTGGATATCGACAAGGCCCGGGCTGTTTTTAACCGGGCAGGCATCGTAACCTATGAAACACCGGACCGTGCTGTTCGTGCCTTTGTGAATCTTTACCAATCCGATAAAAATATTGAAATGCTCCAGCAGCTTCCTGTCCGTACGGATAAACGCCTGGAAATAAATTATGAGAAGGCGGGTCGGGTGATTGATCAGGGAATGTCACAGCCCGGCGACAAGTTGTCAAATGACCTTGCTAAAAAACTTGTGTGTGCATATGGTATTCCCGTGGGAAGTGATGCAGCAAAGACGTCTCCTGATTATGAGCTAACCATCAGTGCTGTCCGGCATCCGTCATTTGGGCCGGTGATCCGGTTTGGCATGGGCGGGATTATGACCGAGGTGTTCAAAGATGTTTCAATTGCCCTGCCGCCTTTGAATCGTCTTTTGGCAAGAACGGCAATTGAAGACACAAAAATTGCAACGGTTTTTTCAGGGTATAAGGGCATAGAAAAAATTGATATGGCTGCTCTGGAGGAAATCCTGATTCGCGTCAGCCGGCTGGTCACGGATTTTCCCCAGATAAAACAATTGGATATTAATCCTATTCAGGTGTTAAACGGCAGCGTTAAAGCTTTACACGGCAAGGTCATACTTGAAAAATCACCCATGGTATGCACAAGCCGCCTGGTGATCAGTCCATATCCATACTGGCAGGAAAAAACGGTGTCAATCAAAAACGATGATCCTGTCTTTATCCGGCCGGTTCGTCCCAGCGATGCACAGCAAATGATTGAGCTGTTTGATGATTTGTCGGAAGAAACGGTTTACATGCGATTTTTTTCGCCTATCAAAGAAATTTCAAGGCCCATGCTGATTCGTCTCACCCAGATTGATTATGATAGAGAAATTGCTTTGATTGCTTTTTTTGGTGAAAAAAAAGCGCGTAAAATCGTTGGTGTGGCCCGTATTATTTTTATGCCGGACAGCAAAGAAGCCGAGTTCGCCATTGTTCTTGCTGATGCGTGGCAGGGCAGGGGGCTTGGCATCCAATTGCTTCACCATGCACTGGACTGTGCAAAAAAATATCATATTGAACAGGTATGGGGTCCTGTTATCACTACCAACAAGGGGATGCTCAAGATGGGTGAAAAAATAGGGTTCAAGGTAAGACATGATCCGGATTCAGGAGAATACAAACTGACCATACCATTGGATTCTTTACCCCCCCTGCCCCAAAATTAAACATTGGGACAATCATCAATGCAAAACATATGGCTCATAGGTGCAGGCAAGTTCGGTCGATTGGCTGCCAAAAGACTGGAACACAAATTTAAGATTCTGATGATAGACTCAAACGAGGATCGTTTGTCAAAAAAAGACTCTTTGAGTATCACCTATGTCCTCCAGGACGGCATTCAATTCCTTGAACAGAATCTATTGCCCAATGCAGATGTCGCCTGGATCATTCCATGTCTCCCTGTCCATCTGGCATGGGAATGGTGCCGCAGAAAGCTTGGGGCGATACTCATACCCCACGCCTTGCCAGCTGAATTAGAAACTCTTTTGCCCAATCCCCTGCCGGGTAAAAACACCGATATTTATGTCAGCCATGCCGACTTTTTGTGCCCTGATAATTGCAATGAGCCGGACATATACTGCACCAGAACAAAACAACCCCGAAAACAGGATATGCATGCACTCCTTGAATCTTTAACATTTAGGGATTATCAATCGCTTGTGTTAAAAAGCCGCCAGCTTGGCCCGGGTGTTGGCGGCTACAGTCCAGAAGATCTTATTGATTTTCAAAATAAGATTAAAAAAAATCAAAAAGGAGATCTGCTTATCTCCACTGCATGTCGGTGTCATGGGGTGGTTACCGGAGCAAAACTTCTCCCCATGCATAAAAAAGATAACCATATGGTCTTAAAGCATTGCAACACCGGGATTATTTCTCTTGGTTGAAATAAAATTGCTTGGGACTTCATCACTTCTTATATTTTTTGCCTGGTTTAATACGGAATATCATGCAAATGAAGCTATCCATGACAGGAATTTCCCTGCCGCAAAAACCCGGCTTATTGAAACGATGACAAGAGGTAAGAGAACTATGACTGTACCAAAGAAACTTTTTTGATTCGGAAATAGCATGCCTCCTCCTTTCATATTACAACCTTCTAAAACGATGAATTATTCATCAATAATTTCAGAAGATTCCAACGCCATACCATTGATTTTGATGCTCTGTTTATCGCCGGAAAGATGATGCCGCTGTTTATCTTTGTACTTTCTGACCTGTAGTTTGATGTTGTCAGAAAGAGCATCAATGGCAGCATACATGTTGTTGTCTGATTCTTCCTTCGCAAAAATTTTCAACTTGCCACAGTGTAGATTTATATCAACAATGCTTCGTAATTTTTCAACTGACAAAACAACATTGGCTTTGGCCGGATAATCAAGCATTTTGTCTAATCTGTCGAATTTTTCATGGATGTGGGATTTTAAGGCGTCTGATGAATCAATATTCTTGAACGTAATTGATATTTGCATAGGAACCTCCGGAAAAAAGTGAGTTTCTGTATTCCAGGGTATCATATCCGTAAATCACTAACAATGATGGAAAATAATTTCATATCCGGTGAGCCTCTCGCAGAAACACCGATGATTGGCTCTTGCTTGCAATATACTGTACGTTGTGATTGTTACAATGCAATATATGGTGGGGTCACCCATAATATATTTTATCTGCAAGAGCCTCCGGTGTATGAAATTATTTTAAATTTATGCCGAACTTAAATGCGATTGCCCTGCCATCGAATCGTTGAGGCCCTGTACCAAATCATCGCTGCAGCAAATATAGTCTCTTAATTGTCAAACCAGTTAATTGTCAAACCAGTGTGTGGTCCGTTTGCAAAACCCCACCAACATCAGCATAAGAGGTACTTCAATCAAAACACCGACAACCGTTGCCAGAGCAGCTCCGGATGAAAGGCCAAACAGCATAACCGATGTGGCAATGGCCACTTCAAAATGATTAGATGCACCGATCATTGCGGCGGGTGCGGCATCTTCATATTTTAGATTTAAGAGTTTCGCCGCCCCGTAACCGATAGCAAAAATAAAGATTGTCTGGATAAACAAAGGAATGGCTATCC
>JAKIUJ010000262.1 GCA_021647625.1 Desulfobacula sp. | reverse complement strand
AATCCTTTCCATGGGCTGCCGGGAGCGAACAGCCGGAGCCATCAGTCTGCCGGGAACCCGGCCGTCTGGTGTGTACACAGCCGGCGCTGCCCAGAACCTGATCAATCTTCAAAACATAAAAATTGGTAACCATGCGGTTATTTTGGGTTCCGGTGATATCGGTCTGATTATGGCCAGGCGTCTTGCACTTGAAGGGGTTAAAGTTGAAGCGGTATTTGAACTCTTGCCAACTCCCAGTGGCCTGGCCCGTAATGTCCAGCAATGTCTCAATGATTATGATATCCCGCTTTATTTAAGTACCTCTGTTTTTGAACTACATGGAAAAGACAGGCTGGAAGGTGTCACCGTTGCAAAAGTTGACGCGTCTTTTCAGATGATTGAAGATACAAAACGATTTGTGCCCTGTGATACGCTCTTGCTTTCTGTGGGTTTGATTCCTGAAAATGAGTTGTCCGTCGGTGCGGGTGTGGATCTGGAAAACACCACAAGCGGGGCAATAGTAAATGATACCTTTATGACAAATGTTGAGGGCATCTTTTCATGCGGCAATGTGCTTCATGTTCATGATCTGGTGGATTATGTCTCCCAAGAAGCGGAACTTGCCGGCAAATGCGCCAAGGACTATTTACAAAACAATTCATTAGCAAAAATTGCCGGTATCGTTATTGAGCCGGGAAGAGATGTTCGATATACTCTGCCCCAGAAAATCAGCGGAGAGCAGGATGTGATGATCTCATTGCGGGTAACACGACCCATGAAAAATGGAGTGGTAAGGGTGTTGGATAATGGCAGGCAGGTGGCTGGCAAAAAACTGGTGAGGTTGCACCCGGCAGAGATGATCCGGGTGAAGGTAAAGGCTAAAAACCTTGAAATAGCACAAAAACTTGAGGTGAGTATCCAATGCTGAAAAAAGATCTGGTTTGTATTCTTTGTCCCAACGGCTGTCAGCTGGATATCCTGATTGAAGAAAGTCCAACATTTAAAGTGCTGGAGGTAGACGGATGCACCTGCGATAAGGGTAAAGAATGGGCAGAACAGGAAATCATTAATCCCGTGCGAACCATTGCTTCAAGCATCGGTGTTACAAACGGTGATTTTCCCCTTGTGAGCGTCAGAACTGACAGTCCTGTTCCCCTGGGCAAAATTTTTGATGTCATGACGGCCATAAAGAATAAAAAAGTGACCGCACCGGTGAATATTGGAGATAAGCTTATTGAACACCCGGCAGGCTTGGAGTGTAATATCATTGCCACACGCAATATCCATATTGAGAGCTTTGAATAAGTCCCTCTTTTGCTTAGGGCTCACTCAAAAATCAATTGGTGTTATCTTTTATGGCCTGTATCAAATTTTTCATTTTCGGACCGTCTTTTGTCCACATCCGGCAGGAATCAATTAAAAAATTTGATTCGTTTAAGGTTTTTATATCTTTTGGCAATGGGGCGTTGTCCTTGCGTTTTTCAGTCAGCCAGCCATGAACAATCTCCTGTCCCATCACGGTAATCAAGTGGCAAAGGTGGGTACAGCCTTTTTTCCCGCCCATCAGTTCTCGGATCTTGCCTGAAAACCCGGATTTAATCTGAATTTTTTCCAAACCTTTAACCGTATCCAGAGTGGTATGGCATTTTTTAATGGGTACTTGAAGCATTTGGGCCTCGGCCAATTCTATTCTCAAGGGATTTGTTGCGATCAATAGCTTGACATCCATATGGTGAATGATACCGGGGTTTTTGATTTCTCCTGTTATATCAAATACTGGAATATAGCGTTGATCCTTTAAAACACCATGGACAATAATCTTTCCATCAATATGGGGATAGGTGGTCAGAGTTAGATCTCTTGTGTGTATTTTGGATATATTCTTTATTAGTTTTGTTAACATGGGGGTAATTTATCTTTTTCAATTGGATTATGCAAGTGGTCCTGGAGTTCTACTTAAGGTAAATAAAAAACAAATACCCAACAGCATAGGTAAGGGGACACTGAGCGCAGGAGGGAACAAGGGGTGTCAAGCCCCTTGTGGTTAGCAGCAATGGTTTATGTCTGGCAATAGTGGTACTATTCGAGGCCGGAGGATTTATCAATATCAATGACTTTGCCCTGGGGCATTTCTTTTGTCTCGTAGCTGGCTATTTTAATTAATTTGCGACTCAACTTTCCCATTCTATTAACCTGTTCCTGGATCAGTTTGACACGTTTTAACAGCGTTTCTTTGTCGGTTCCTTCCATGAGGATGATTTCAGAATTACCCAGGATCATCTGCAAAGGCTGGTTTAATTCATGGCATACGGCACGGGCCATTTCAACCACACCTTCTAGTTTTTCCCGGTGAATTAATTCTTTTTCAGCCTTTAACCGTTTACTAATCTGTTTATTAAGGATAAGCATAAACAAAATGGTTCCTGTAATGCCCGCAAACCAGATAAAACCGTACATCATAGTAAGCGTTTTAAGGTTGTTTTTGCTTATGGCAAGGTGCTGGGCAAGAGGAACACCCACACTGATACCACCACGGATATCCCCTTTTTTATATCCCTGTTTATCGTGACATTTCAGGCATCCTTGTTCAGTTATCAAAGGCCGCATTAATCTCAGATATTGGATATTGTTGATGGTTTCAATGGTGCTGATTTCATGGCTTCCCTGTTCGAATTGTTTAAGGGCCCAAGATTCCCAAGCATCCGGTTGATTTTGGGGCCGGATGGGTTTAAGGCTTGTGATGTGGGCAATGATCCCATATTTTTCAAAGGCCAGTTCATTTGCCTGGCGTGTCATAAAAGCAGGATTGATTTTTGTTAGTTTAGTACCGGATGGCGTTAGAATATCGCGTTCATCTACTTCAAGATAGGGATTGGGCTGGGTTTTTGGCGTTATTTTTGCATAAACACCACCATGCATGGCATTCCAGCTTCTGTATATTACATGATTCTGGAAAACGTTTCTTGCTTGGATGCGTGCAGCCTCAATTGAGCCTGAATGCAAGATTTTCTGGTGCCAGAAAAGTGACAAAGAGATGAACAGTGTCCAGGTAAGAATGATTCCCAGTGAATAGTACCAGAACAATCGGGAGGTTATTTCCTTTTTTTCAAGAGTCATGTATGAAATTTATACATCCTGACGGGGAAAAATCAATACAAAAGATAGGGAGAGGATTGATTAAAAAAGGTTATTTATAAAACAAGGGATAAAAAAATCAATGAAATTTTAAAAAAATCAGCTCCAATAATTGTCAAATGCCGGAATTTGAAAGTCTGAGTTGTTATGATCCGGATGGTTCACATAGATCAAATTCAGGAATATAAACAGGCTCTATCTCTGGCGGATCATGGTTGCGGATAACGGTATGAATAGTGTTGTAATTAGAAATATTGCTATATTTGAATAGTTGACGTGTCTCATAGTAACTTTCTGATTTTCAACCCAAATCCTATTTTTATTTATAGTAATCTAATCGCTGTCCTGTTAATTCCAGTATCAATGACTTCAAGCCCTGATACTCAAAAAGATAATAAAAATATTTTTGTTCACCTGATATCAGGTCATCCTGGATGTCATAGACTATTTTCAAATCAATCAGCCTTTCTTTAAATGCTTTTAATATCAAATCCATACGCTCTTTAAGAATTTTAGTCTGCCTGGTTTGGACAGATATTTTTTTTTTAACCAATTGTATCTGGCTGTAGAGCATATTTGTTTGATTTTTAATGCTCAATTCAACTTGTTCCAGTTTTAGTTTGATTTTGTTGAGTCTTTTTTTTGCCTGAAAATAATTTTCTTTTGGATCTATTGGATAGAAGGGATATATAAAAATAATTCCTGCCTTGTATTCAGTTTCTTCTAAATCGGTTGCACTGCTAAAAGAGCTTCCCTGGTCCTTTTTATTGATATTAAAATAAAGATCAACTTGTGGAAGATACCTGTTTCTAGCAACAGCAACCAATAATTTTTCTTTTTTCAAACTGGTTTTCAGCTGCGCTATTTCTTTATTGTTTTTCATTGCCAGGGAAAACAAAACATCTAAATTCGATAAACAATCATTGCAGGACTGGAATTGGACGATCACCTTTATCTAAACATCACAGGTGAATATTATCCAAACTCATTTTCCCTTTGATCCTGAGCACCCGTTTAAACAATAATGTTGCGATACGTTCATCTTCAACAATAATTTGAACTTGTGCTGAAAATCCGGGTTTGACTTCATACCGGTTTCCAAAAAGGAGCATATAATAAGGTTTTTCAAGTTTGAGTGTTACAGGGTAATAATTTTCTTTTAACGCCTGTGGACCATTCATTAGCGCATTTATTTTATCTTCTATCCCAATACTTGCCGGCGGCCCTCCTGAATCGCTGTCCATACCTGTTGTTACCACTATGGCTGAGAAAAGTTTGTATTCCCCCTTGGGAAACGGTTTTATTGTTACCCGGGCTTTTTGACCATTTTTTACTAAAGGGAAGTCTTTTTCAGAAATCCTGCATTCAATAAGAAATTCATCTGTCCCCCCGATTTTCAAAACAACTTCTCCCTTGGAAACAGCTTTTCCTTTAAGGTGTTGGGTATCATACGTCATTATTATCCCCGAAATAGGTGTAGATTCCTTAATTTCAATCCATTAAAAATCTCAAGATTAAAAACCGACACATTGAACAGCAATAGGAAAGCCGGGAGGATTTTCCTTCCGGCTTTCCAACTTGTAGACAGCAGTCTACCGC
>JAKIUJ010000261.1 GCA_021647625.1 Desulfobacula sp. | reverse complement strand
ATCAATAACATCATCCCCATTACGTCGTTTTTCCATTTTCATCTTATTTATCATTCCGAATAAATAAGGGGGAAGCTGATCCATGCGGCTTGCAAAGCGTATTATATTAGTGTCGTCCAAAACAGACTCCTTTTTTTAATAGTTGATCCAAAAAATAATAAGAAAAAAACCATAGCAGATTTTAAATTTTTAGCAAAACAAAAAATTTGTATTGCCCCATAGCTTGGTGTAGATTTATTGGAAAGAGTTTCATTGCATAAGCCAAGTCAATAATGGTATTTAATAGAGTGATAGGTTTACATCTAAAAAAAACAGGAAAGAAATATGAAACCGCAACAAATAGAAGATTTAAGTTTTAAAATAATAGAAAAAGAAGCAGGAAATCATAGATTTGATCAATCACAATGGCCAATTGTCAGAAGAATGATTCACACATCTGCAGATTTTGAATATATCAAGAGTATCAGGTTTAATGGTGATGCTGTTAAAAAGGGGGTTAAAGCCATACAAAATGGCTGCCGTATTTTTACAGATACCAACATGGCACGGGTGGGGATTCGAAAAAATGAGATCCATTCATTTGGAGGCAGTGTGGATTGTCTGATGACTGATGAAACCGTTGCAAAAAAAGCGATTGAAAATGGAACCACAAGGGCGTTTGCCGCAGTTGATATGGCCTGCGAAAGAATTAATGGCGGAATTTATGTGGTGGGCAATGCGCCCACAGCACTTCTAAGATTGATAGAGTTAATTAAAAAAAAAAAGACAAGTCCGGCTCTTGTGATTGGTTTTCCCGTCGGGTTCGTCAATGCAGCTGAGTACAAAGACGAACTTATGTCCCTTTATTATCCGTATATCACCAATAAGGGTCGTAAAGGGGGGTCAAATATTGCTGCAAGTGTAATTAATGCATTAGCCATTATGGCAGCTAAACAAGAAAAATAAAAAAACTTGCAGGAGTAAAATTATCAAAGGTTTTATCATCGGTGCCGCAGGCAGCGGGTCCGGGAAAACAACGGTCAGTATTGCCATTCTATCCTATCTTGCCTCAAAAGGGGTTAAGGTTGCACCCTTTAAAGTAGGCCCTGATTTTATAGATCCCGGCCATCACTCAAAGATAGCAGAAAAGGTAAGCTTTAATTTGGACTCCTGGATGCTCAGTAAACCCTATAACAGACAACTGTTTGCACAAAAAACAAAAGACTGTGATATTGCCGTTGTTGAAGGGGTGATGGGGTTGTTTGACGGGTATGACGGTCTTTCGGAAGCCGGTTCCACAGCCCAGATGGCAAAATGGCTGGATCTGCCTGTTGTATTGGTTGTGAATGCCAAAGGGATGGCAAGAAGTGCAGCAGCGATTATCAAGGGGTTTGAATCCTTTGACAAAGATCTTAATATCGCTGGTGTTGTATTTACAAAAATAGGTGGTCAAAGTCATTATAAATATCTGAAGGCTGCTGTGGAACAAAATTGTGATACCAAGTGTCTGGGGTTTATGCCTATAAATAAAAAAATCAGTATGCCCGAACGACATCTGGGGCTTGTCACAGCAGATGAACTTTCCATATCAAAAGAGGTCTTATCCCTTTTATCAAAAATGGTTGAAGATCATATTGATATGGAAACCTTAATCAATAGTCTTTGTCCGGTTGATTTATCATCTGGTCAATCCATTGATCAATTAGACGACCAACCAGATAATTTGGTGACAACCCTTAAATCAAAATCAATGGATATTACTTTTGAAAACCCACCTACCATCGCGGTTGCAAGGGATAAAGCCTTTTGTTTTTATTATCAGGATAATCTGGAAATTTTAGAAAAATACTGCGCAAAAATTATAGAATTTTCACCCCTTGAGCAGGACCAATTACCGGATAATATAGACGGCATCTATTTTGGCGGTGGATATCCTGAATTATTTGCAAAAAAAGTGTCCCGGCAGTTAACATTGTTACGCCAGGTTAAAGAATACAGCGACAAAGGCAGGCCTATTTACGCTGAGGGCGGTGGATTCATGTTTTTATGCGATCAAATGTCAGGAATGGATGAACCTGTTTCCTACACCATGTCCGGGTGTTTTGATTTTAAGATTCAAATGTCAAAAAAACTTAGATCTTTGGGATACAGAGAAATCACGCTTAAAAAAGATACCATAATCGGAAAAAAAGGGGATGTGCTGCGGGGTCATGAATTTCATTATTCTTCTCTTGAACATCAAAAAACAGATACCACAGACGTGTATGATGTAACTTCCCGTGCAGGTCAGAATATTTCTTTAAAAGGGTATCAAACAAACAACACCCTGGGCAGTTATCTTCATATCCATTTTGGCAGCAATGAGAATTGTGCAAAACACTTTGTAGATAATTGTCAGCAATTTAAAAAAGAAAGAATATCATGGCCAAAACCCGTCTAAAAAAAGGATTTACCACAGGCGCTTCAGCAGCAGCTTCAGTAAAAGCAGGGCTTATAGCACTGCTCACCTGTCAGTCCCCAAGAAAGGTTGAAATCCGGTTTTTGACCGGGGAAACCCGAGTGATTCCGGTACACGACATTACAACCTTTTCCAGTACATTCTGCCAGGCATCTGTTATCAAGGATGCAGGGGATGATCCGGACATAACACACAAGGCGGAAATCGGAGTCACAATCACCCTGAAATCCGGGGTTTCCGGTGTGACTATTACCGGCGGAAAAGGGGTTGGAATGATTACCAAGCCAGGACTTGAGGTGGAAGTGGGAGAGCCTGCCATTAATTCGGGTCCCAGACAAATGATTGAACAAGCGGTTCACCAAACCTATCAACAGCTCTGCCTGCCCTTTTGTCATCATGTTCATGTTGAGATTTTTGTACCAGAAGGAGAGGAGCTGGCCAAAAAAACCCTGAATGCCAGACTGGGTATTTTAGGGGGAATATCCATCTTGGGAACCACAGGAATTGTTACACCCATGTCCCACGATGCCTATATTGCGACCATAAAATCCAGTATTAATGTGGCTGCTGCCAATAAAATAAATACCCTGGTATTTACAACGGGGAGACGCAGCGAACGCTTTGCCATGGCAAGGTTCACAACCTTTAAGGAAGAGGCCTTTATCCAGACCGGTGACTTTTTTAAAGCATCCCTGGACATGGCTCTTTTACAGCCCCAGATAAAAAGGATAATCTATACGGTCTTTTTTGGGAAAGCTGTGAAAATGGCATTGGGGTTTGAACATACCCATGCGGCTAAATCAGAACTGACCATGAAAAAATTGTCTGAATGGGCCAAAAAAATTACAGGCAATGAACAATTGTCACAAGATATAAACCAGGCCAACACAGCCCGGCATGCATTTTCATTTATAAATCCCTCATATCCGGATTTGATTTATCATGTGGGAGGCCGGATCAAGAAAAATGCCCAAAATTTTTCAAATTATAAACTTGACATCAGGGTGATAATTTTTGATTTTGACGGTAATATAGTTTTTGATTCAGAATAAATAAGCCCTGTAAAAGAGAACCTATTGACCATAGGTACAGGTTTTGCGGCCATTAAATCCTATCTTCAAATTAATAAAGGGACATGCTAAGATAAAATTATTATTATTTTGGAATATAAACTATGAAAAAGCATGAATCCGATGCAAAAACTGTTTTAAAACAATTGGGAAAGCTGTCAAAATTTCTGGCAGATCTCGAGGTTGGGGCGGATAACGATCATTGTTTTGATGTGCCGCTTGATATCATTAGAAAAACCATGATGTTTGATGTCAGTGTACTGTATAAGGTGTCTAATGTTATTGAGAATCGGCTCATTCTTGAGGTGGTAAAGGTTCTTGATCCAAACAGGCTTCGCCTGGATTTGACCGAAGGCCGGAAATTAAGGCTTTTTCTGGATAACAGGGACAAGCGATTTATTAATGAAGTGGCAGCATTTTCAGACAAGAGAGAATCTCACATCAATGTTCCAGGCATGGGCTGTGATATCATGGGATATGTTTATTTGCCCGATAGCTTTGGCGGTGCCTATCTGTTTGGCGGAGATTTTTGCGGAAAAGAGTCTTCCATAAAAGATTATGAAGTGTCCGGGGTTCAAATCATGTGCAATTTTCTAAGCGCCATTCTTTTAAAAACCCGATTCGAGCACCAGGCTGAATATGATAATCTAACAGGACTTTTCAACAGCGCAAAAATCAAAGGACAGCTTGATATACAACTCAAACGATTTGAACGAAAGCAAGAGAGCGTAGCAAGTATAGCCATAGGGGACATCGATTTTTTTAAAAAAGTCAATGATACCTATGGTCATATTCAAGGCGATTTGGTTTTAAAACAGGTAGGCCGGATTCTATCGGACTCCATGCGAAGCGTTTTTGATGTTGCGGGCCGGTATGGCGGAGAAGAATTTTTGCTGGTATTTGATGAAACCAACCAAAGCCAGGCACAAAAAATAGTTGAAAGATTGAGAAAAACCATTGAAACTACCCGCTTTCCCCGGATCGACAAAACAGGAATTCTTGAAAATAAATATCTTAATATAAGCATGTCTTTCGGGATAGCCGTGCTGGATAAACAATCGGACATTCAAAACACGACAGACTGGATTGCCAGGGCGGATACAGCGCTGTATCAATCCAAACAGAATGGTAGAAACCAAAACAGCATATTTGTTAAGGAAAATTAATTAAACTCACCATAACGCCCATTGAAATTATCCATACCCACTTTAAAA
>JAKIUJ010000260.1 GCA_021647625.1 Desulfobacula sp. | reverse complement strand
TCTGCCAGAGCCTAAGCTCAAGAATGAAGACCTCATTAAGCTTGTGCGCCAACAGGTTGAGCAGCAACGGGAAGCCGAGCCTGATATTAAGGTCGACTTTAAAGCCTCCGGCATGAAGACCTATAACTTTAATTGTGATGGTGCTCAAATTAGCCAGGTTTTGACAAATTTATTGCAAAATGCTATAGATTCACTTCATGAATATTATATAGATAAAAAAGATGGCAAGATCTCTATTGGTTTTGAGGAAAATGAATCCAATAGTTTCACTCTCCTGATTAAAGATAATGGCCCTGGCTTTCCCAAGGAAGATCGAGACTCCCTAACGGAGCCCTATATTACCAAGAAAGAAAAGGGCACAGGTTTAGGACTTTCCGTTGTGCATGGTATTGTCAAAAATTATGGAGGAGATATTCATGTAACAAGTTCTTTGGGCCAGGGAAGTACATTTGATGTATATTTTCCTGCCGTCAAAATAGAGGAGAAAAATCAAATACACCATGATTCAAAGTTGCCGCCAACAGGAAATGAGCGAATCCTTCTGGTTGATGATGAAATAGGTGTTTTGCGGATAGAACAGTTAATCCTTGAGAGACTGGGCTACACGGTTGATCTTCAAGAAAGCAGCATAGATGCACTTGAAGCCGTTAAGGTGAATCCTGAAATTTATGATTTGGTTATATCGGACATGACCATGCCTGGCATGACCGGGGATCAGCTCACTAAAAAACTATTAAAGCTGAATCCGTTACTACCCATAATTATCTGCACGGGTTTCAGCGAAAGGATAAGTTTAGAAAAAATTAAATTTATAGGGGCAAAAGCTTTGTTATTGAAACCCATCATCCGATCAAAATTGGCAATCACCATCCGAAACGTGCTGGATGACGTTAAAAAGACAAGGTAAAAAAGATAACCATAATATGGGGTTTCACAAATAAAAAAAGATTATACGTCATTCTTTATTAAAAATTATTAGCGAATAAAAAAAATTATGTCCAAAATTCTAATCATTGATGATGACCAGCTCATTTGCCAGGCACTTGCCAAAAAATTTAAGAGAATGGGTCATGAGACAGACTGCACCTTTACTTTAAAACAAGGGCTTGACTTCTCATTCTCAAATGAGTTTGATATTGTTTTTCTTGATGTCAATCTGCCTGATGGCAATGGGTTGGATGCTATAGATGCTATCAAAGATCATCCGTATGCACCGGAGATTATTATTATGACCGGTGACAGTGATCCTGATGGCGTGGAACTGGCTATGAAATCAAGGGCATGGGATTATATTCTCAAGAGCAGTTCTCAAAAAGAGTTTGAATTTTCTTTAACCCGTGCATTGGAATATAGACAGCAAAAACAATCCAGGCCCAATGGAAAAAGTCTTAAGAGAGACTTCATTGTTGGTGAGAGCCGACAGATTAAAATTTGTCTTGAAAAGGTTGCAAAAGCCTCCAATAATGATACCCCGATATTGGTCACCGGCGAGACAGGCGTGGGTAAAGAGCTTTTCGCCAAAGCCATTCATGAGAATAGTAAAAGAAGAGCAAGCAGTTTTATTGTTGTGGATTGTGCGGCATTACCGGAGCATATTGTCGAAAGAATTCTTTTTGGTCATTCCAAGGGGGCATTTACAGGTGCTGATTCAGATAAGGTGGGATTGATAAAACTGGCGGATGGCGGCACTTTGTTTCTGGATGAAGTGGGTGAGCTTCCTTTGAGTATTCAAAAAAAGTTTCTAAGGGTACTGCAGGAGAAAAGAATCCGGTCCGTGGGAAGTAGAAATGAGATTTCAAGCGATTTCAGACTGGTTTCCGCCACCCATCGAGACGTGTCAAAAATGATTGGAAAAGGCCGGTTTAGAGAAGATTTTTATTTTAGAATCGCTTCCATAAAAATTGAAATCCCTTTGTTACGAAATCGTAAATCCGATATCCCGCTCTTGGTGAACTATCATATGGATCGGAAAAAAGAGATTCGCAATGAGTTTCCCCATGAACTATCCAGGGAGTTTTTGACACAGCTGCATGGATATGACTGGCCTGGTAATGTCAGGGAATTGTTTAACACCATCGATTTTGCCTGTAGTGATGCATATAACGGGTCCATTCTTTTCCAAAAGCATCTTCCGGATTATATACGAACATTTAATATAAAAAATAAAATTAAAAAATTCTCAAAAATCAGACCAAAACCGGATTCAGGAGAACTAAAAAAAGGCATTCTTCCTTTAAAAGATCATATCGAAAATACAAAATTTGAGTATATTCAGAATTTATTATCTGCTACAAATAATGATATCAAAGAATCCTGCAGACTCTCCGGTCTTTCAAGAGGCCATCTTTACCGTCTTTTACAACAGTATAAACTCACCTGAATGGTGTCTCATTTATGATACTGTCACATTTTTAAGACAATTTCAAAAATTCCTATCGATATAACAGGCTTATCTTTTTTTGCATATTGTTTTCGTACTGTCCTGTTGCATTGTTGTGACAAAACAGCAATTGATCCATTGTTATAACAGTCTGAAATAATAATATATTTGAAAGTTTCGCTTCTGGCACACAATTTGTAATCATTTCTAATTGAACGATTCTGAACAATCTTTAAAAAACCGTAATAGAGGGGTGTTTAATGAACTTTATACTTTTTGTTCACCAGGACGCAGTTGAAAATGGAGACCGTCTTAAAAATGCCATTGAGCAAAATTTTACCCAAATTGATATTCAAATTTGTAAGACATTTAATGCCTTTAAATCACGACTGAAACAATTTATGTGGTTTAGTGACCATGAACTTTTTATTTTGCTGGCAGATACAAAAGATCGATTAAAAGAGTTAACCTCACTGGTTGATTTGCTTGAAGAAAAACGCCTGATACTGATATTGCCGGACACTTCAAAAGGTATTACTGCAAAAGCCCACCTTTTTTTCCCAAGATTCTTTACGACGATGAGCAATAGCTATGATGACCTGTGCAGCGTATTAAGAAAAATGATAGAGCAGGAAAAAATATTAATAAAGAACCATTAAAAAAGGAGAGTTAAATATGGCACAATTGTCTGAAACGATGAGCCAGGTAATAAAGGCTACTACGAACAAAGCCGGAAAATACCTGACCTTTTCGCTTGCCGACGAAGAATATGGGATCGGCATCCTTAAAGTAAAGGAAATTATAGGCATGATGCCCATTACATCTGTTCCGCGCACCCCGCAATTTGTTAAAGGGGTTATTAACCTGCGCGGAAAGGTAATACCTGTGATGGATCTTCGGTTAAAATTCGATATGGGAGAAATCGCTTATACGGATAGGACCTGTATCATTGTCGTTGAAATTGATGCTGACCAGGAAACGGTTCTGATCGGTATCGTTGTTGATGCTGTTTCTGAAGTATTAAATATTCCGGAAGAAGAAATCGAAGATACTCCTGCCTTTGGAACGTCATTGGATACGGCATATATCCTTGGCTTAGCAAAAACCCAGGGCGGGGTTAAAATTCTTTTAAATATTGATAAGGTGTTGTCTGCCGGCGAGCTTGAAGTACTTGAAAAGGCGTCATAAAAGTTCATCCCATTAAATTTAAAAAAGCACCATAAAAGTTTAATTTTAACAGGAGCATATACGATGAAAAATATGAGTTTACGATTTAAATTAATACTGTTTTTTCTTCTTGTCGGATTAATCCCTTTTTCTATTGTCAGTATTGTCTCGCTTTCTAAATCGAGCAATGCACTTTCCGATGCGGCGTATGGGCAGCTCAAGGGCATGCGTGCGGTAAAAAAAGCGCAGATTACCCAGTTTTTTGGTGAGCGCCGGGGGGACATGGGTGTGCTTATGGAAACGGTGGATATATTGAGGATGGGAGCCTTTGATAAACTTGGAGCAATCCTTAATAGCAAGACTCAGTCGGTAAAAATGCTTCTTGAGCAGTCCGTGGTTGATATCAAAGCACAGCAGGATCGATCCATCAATACAAAAGGGATGACACAATACCTGTATTATATGGAATCCGGTCAGGAAAGCAGTGAATATAAAAGATACGCAAAAATCATAGATGAGTTTGTTAAAACTACAGGGTATTATGATTATTTTGTCATTGATATGGATGGAATGTGTGTGTACAGCCAGGCCAAGGAAGCAGACTACCATACCAATCTTCTGACGGGAAAATTTAAGGACAGTGGGCTTGGAAAGGCCGTGGCAAGAGCTGTGACCGGTGAAATCGTATTTGAAGATTTTGCACCATATGCCCCTTCAAACGGAGATCCTGCCGCATTTATCGCAGCTCCGATTATACATGGGGGAGTGCAGACAGGTGTGGTCGCACTTCAACTTTCTCTTGAAAAAATCCAGGCTGTTTTAAATGAACGAACAGGGTTAGGGGAAACAGGAGAAGTCTATCTTGTGGGAAAAGACAAATTGATGCGGTCGGACTCCTTTCTTGACCCTGAATATCATAATGTCAAAGCATCATTTGCCGACCCGGAAAAGGGCAGGGCGGATACGGAGGCGGTTCGTTTGGCTTTAGAGGGAAAGACAGGTTCAGATGTTATTATTGATTATAATGGTAATCCTGTGTTGAGTGCATATGGACCCATTGATTTTCTTGGTGTCAGATGGGCAATCCTTGCCGAGGTGGATGTGGCCGAGGCATTCTCCCCCAAAGATGATTCAGGTGAATATTTCTTTGAAAAATATACGAAACTGTATGGGTACT
>JAKIUJ010000259.1 GCA_021647625.1 Desulfobacula sp. | reverse complement strand
TCTTTTGTATATTGTTCCTGAGCGGTAGTGTCGAACCATTGATCCAACTGTTCAGGATTAAAAATTCGCTCCATGGCACTTCGAGCAATTACTGATATAGGTGTTTCTTTGACAAATCGTTCAAAAATGGAAACTCTTCAACAAAAGAAAATTTTATTTTCCGTCAGGCTTAAGAATCGGCTGTTTTGTTCTGTGATATAAATCACGCTTTCGATCCCGGCGGCAAATTGGTCTTTAAAAATAAATTTGGGTTCAACGGCAAAAACCATTCCAGGTTCAAGACATGTTTTTCTTTCCTTTGCTATAATAGGTGCTTCCACCAGTTCAAGGCCGATGCCATGGCCGATAAATTTTGATTTGAGATCCGGTAACCCCAGAAACTGTTCTTCAAGATGGAGGGTTTTAGATGATGCAACCGCAGTATTGAAAATTTCGCTAAAAGGAATACCAGGCACCATTTTTTCCATTGTCCGATGTAAAATTTCAATGGACGCATTGGAAGCATCAAGCGCTTTTTGATCCATTTTTCCCATTACAAACATGCGGGATTCATCCATATGATACCCATTCAATACTGTACCAAAATCAATCAGAATCGGCTCATTCTCTTTTAATAATTTTGGTCCTGCCCCGTATGGATAGGCATTTGATGTGCCTGTTCCGCAAACCGGAGAATCCAGCGCTCCGGGCAATCCGCCGTTTGTCCCGCTCATCAGGTGAAAGGGAAAACCTTCCAGACGATAATGGCGGGTTAAAAGTTTCCCTGAATGCCCTAATGTGCGCGAAAAGGCTTCGAACATGCCGCAAAATTCCATTTCCGAAATACCAGGCTTGATATTTTTCTGCATCCAGGCATAGGTTTGCCGGGATACCCGGGCGGCTTTTTCCATCTGACTGATTTCCCAAGGGGATTTGATCTGTCTACAGGAGTCAATGATGGGGGAGCAGTCAACCCAATTTGAAGATTTGAACAGTTTTTTGTAAAAATTAAAATCTCTTACCGGAACAACATCAAAGGCAAGACCGCATGATTTGGGCAGTCTGTTAAATTTAAGTTCAATCAGTTGCGGGATATTTTTTATCGATTCAATAGGTTCTATTTGTATAAGACTGGTTTCCTGCAACACCCGGGGCAGATATCGCTTAACAAATAAAATGGGTTCCTGATCTTGCTGGATATAAAGATAACAATCCTGGGCCGTGCCGGAGAAATAAAAAATATCCGGCTTGTGGGTCAAAAAAAGAGCATTAATATGCTGTGCAGCCATTTTTTTCCGGGCGGCATTGATTCTGGAAGCAATTTGGGCCTCAGGTGTCGGGTCAAAAGGATATGTTGTCATTATTGTATTTTCTCAATCTTTATACTTGATATTATATTTTTTAATTCTAGAGCTCAAGGTAGTCGGTGCACAACCAAGCAGTCTGGCTGCGCCTTTTTCACCATAGATCCGCCCTTGACATTTTTTTAAGGCGGAAAGGATATTGTTACGGATAAAAAAAATGATCTCTTCATCCGTCAAAATTTTATTCTTTGATGAAAGGCCCGTCTCTGATACGAAAAAAGAGCCTGGCTGATAATCCGGAAAGGTAAATTTTAAGGGTGCATTTTTAGAAATAATAATGGAACGTTCAATCACATTTCGAAGTTCCCGCACATTACCGGGCCAGTCATAGCTTATCAGTTGATTTATCCCGGCACTGGATATTTCCGGAAGAGCCCGATTCATTTCAGAGGCGATTTTTTCAAGAAAATGATAGGTAAGGAGGCGAATATCTTCTTTGCGGTTTCTTAACGGAGAAATTTCAATGGGAAAGACATTGAGTCTGTAGTATAGATCCTGGCGGAATCGCCCCTGGGTAATGTCGTCTTTAATTTTCCGGTTGGTGGCGGCAATGATCCGGACATTGACATGTTGGGGTGTCTCTTCGCCGATACGTTCGTACGTGCCTTCCTGGAGAACCCGGAGCAGTTTACCCTGTAATGAAATCGGCAGCTCTCCGATTTCATCCAGAAAAAGTGTTCCGCCGTCGGCTGCTAAAAATCGTCCGGCCCTGTCTTTTATGGCACCGGTGAATGCGCCTTTTACATGGCCGAAAAACTCACTTTCGTAGAGTTCGGAAGGGATAGAGGCGCAGTTAACCTTGATCATGGGTTTATCTTTTCGGCGGCTTCTTTTATGAATCTCTCGCGCCACAAGCTCTTTTCCTGTACCGGATTCACCAAAGATAAAAACATTTGCATCCGTTGGTGCCACAAGCTCAATTTGATTGACGATATTCATTAATGGGGGACTCTTCCCGATAATATCCCCAAAGGCGCGGGCCTGGTCAATCTCTTCTTTTAAATATTCATTTTCAAGTTCCAGCTGGGATTTTAAATGATCAATTTCGCTGAATGCATTGGCATTGGCAATCGCGGATGCGGTATGATTGGCAATCATTTTCAGCCAGAATTGTCCTTCAACAACCCGACTGGCCTTGATCCTGGAGTAAATGGCAATCACTCCGAATACTATATCTTTAAACCGGAGGGGCTGGGCACCAAAGCCCAGGATTTGCTCTCCTTTAGCCCATACTTCTCTGTTGTTCCAGTCCGGATCTGCTTCGATCTCTTCAGGTGTCAGGGAGCGTTTCTCTTTAGCCACTTTGCCAATACCGGTGATCCCAATTGGGATTCGCTGGTGATGTCCGGTCAGGCTTGTGAAGTTACCGGGGAATTGGGAAATCGAATCACCACGGCTCACTGCCAGGTGAAGACAGTTTTTTTTGTCCGGGCATGGGTTACGCATCTGACAGGTTTGACACAGATCACCCTCTTTTTTTAACCAGATTTGTACCAGGGCCACATGGGGACGTTGCGCCATTCGGTGTGCAATCAGATTCAACAGTACATTAACGGATCGTTCCGTGGCCATTTCCACCAGGAGTTCTTTTAACGATTCATATTCCGGCTGATATGTTACACTCAGTTTCATTTTTTTAAAATACACGAAATTTCGTTGCGGTGCAATGGTATTTCGTTTTTAACGATATTTCGTTGTGCCGGATTGGTATTAAAATGTGTTCAGACCCGTATACCACGGGTAATCTGTATAATCAGCAATGACGGCACAGTTATTGCTAAATGCATAATGAGTTACTAAAATTGAATAGATATCATTGAGAGGACAAAAAAGATGACCCGCATATTTACATCAGATATTCGAGATAGTTGCAGTAAAAACAGACCGGATCCTTTTCCGGTCCACATACTTGACAGACAGACCAGACCCACAACCCTTATTCACAATGACAGGGTTCAACAGGTGGATGAGAGAGACGGTGGGTTTTACCGGGCCGGCAAAGGGGAGTATGGAGAAAGTTTAAAAAAAGAATATAAGCGCTTCGTAGGTAAACATCCCTTATCCGGTGCCTTGTGCACCATGGCCGGTGCCCTGGGACATCTGGTGGATGAACCGGTTAAAATTCAAGAAGCCGGGCAAACGCCATGGGGCGTTTCTTCCTGGGCACCCATGCCAAATATGACGACTACCCGGGCACCTGGAACAGATAATCCTAAAAAAAATGCCTGGCATATCAAAGAAACAGCTTATTTTTTAAGATCAGATATTGTCGGGATCTGCAAACTGCCGCAATATGCCATTTTTTCACACTCAAAGCACTCGGGTAAAAAAATTAAGCTCAATCATAAATATGCCATTTCTATTGTGGTTGATCAGGATTGGCGAACCGCCGCCGCATTTTCCGGCAATGACTGGATCAGCAACTCCATGAGTTTTGTGTCATATGCAAATTCCGGTTTCATTGCCTGTATCCTTGCAGATTATATCCGCAGGCTTGGATATCCGGCAAGAGCACACCACGCCATGAATTACCAGGTGGCGGTTCCTCCGATCCTGTTGTGGTCGGGTATCGGCGAAATGTCCAGGATGGGGGATGTGGTGGTGAATCCTTTTTTGGGGCCCCGCTTCAAGGCTGCTGTCGTTACAACGGATATGCCGCTTGAAATTGACAGGCCTGTTAATTTCGGGCTTCAGGATTTTTGCAATAAATGTGGAAAGTGTGCTGAAATGTGTCCATCACAAGCCATCAGTTATGGTGATAAAATCATGCACAACGGGTATGAAAAATGGGGCAATGATGTTGAAAAATGCACATCCATGCGGGTGGGCAATCCAAAGGGGTCCGGCTGTGGTACGTGTATTAAAGCATGTCCCTGGAATAAACCGTTTACCCCTTTTCATCGCAGTGTGAGTTGGTTTATGCGCAATGTTCCAGCCACCCGAAAATTTGGTATCTGGTGTGATGATAAGATGGGCTATCATAAACCCAATGATAAACATAAATGGTGGCTGGATCTTGAGTTAATCAAAGACAGGTTCGTAACACCTAAAAAATCAGGGTATACGCGAAAAAGATAAATAAGGGTCTTGATCATCCGGGTTAATACGTTCGCCCTGGGTTTGCGGCCAGGGTAAACGCATGTAAACTTGGTATGAATTTTAATTCTTTGTTTTACAGGTGCTTGTGCAAAACGATAATTTCATTTGCGTTTACCTTCAAACCGTAACTATCTGAAATCATTAATATGAAAAAGTTATATGCGTTAGCCCTGAGTTTGCGGCTCAGGGTGATTTCACGCCATTGAATATGATTCATTATAATAATAAGTTATACATAAAACTGGACAAGCAAGCAAAAACATGTAATAAAGCCAAGGTGACTAACATATACAGGGGCTTATTGCATGGA
>JAKIUJ010000026.1 GCA_021647625.1 Desulfobacula sp. | reverse complement strand
ATCTTACCAATTCAGGCTTTCCAGCATGACGCCGCTTAACTCAGCAAACAGCCCCAACGCGTTTGAAGCCAAAGCAATGCAATTATTTAAAGCAAAAAAATCAAAAGAATATTTTCAATTTACCGACGAAAATTTCGATTATATGATCCCGCTTTATAATAAAAAAGGATGTACAAAGTGCCACACAAAGGAAAAACGGACGAAAACCAGTATTATTGGTGGGTTGCGGGTAACCATTCCTTATGGGAATCTTCGCAGCGCGCTTGTAAAAAACATCTGGCTGCTGACCGGTGCAGGACTTTGCATTACCCTTGTCACTATTTTTGTGCTGATATTTTTTATCCATACCCTCATATTAAAACCCTTGAATGAACTCGAAGAAAAAAGCCGCCAGCTCTCTTCCGGAAACCTTTTAGCCAGGGTATCGCTGAATACCAACGATGAACTTGAAAGACTGGGGACAAATTTCAATCAGATGGCTCAAAGCCTGATGCACAGCCAGGACAGTCTTGAAGAAAAAATTGCCCGGGCAACCAATGATCTTGCCCAGGCCAACCACCAGCTCTTGAAACTGGACAAACTTAAGTCCGATTTTCTTGCAAACATGTCCCATGAACTTCGCACACCACTAACTGCAGTGAAGGGCAGTATCAATTATCTGGAGCGTACCCTTGAAAACCAGGAAAACCTGGAGTTTGTGAATATCATCGAAAAAAACATATCAAGGCTGACCCGCTTAATTGCCAATCTCTTTGATTTCACCAAGCTTGAGGCCGGGGCCATCGAGTGGGAATTTAACGAGGAAGATTTAAGCCAGCTGATCCGGGATGTTATTGAAATTTTAAGTCCTCTTGCCCTGGAAAAAAAGATAGATATCCAGCTTGAATCCCCCCCAATACTCCATGCAGTGATCGATTTTGAAAGGATAGAACAGGTTCTTGTCAATTTGATCGACAACGCCATTAAATTTTCCGAACCGCAATCAATTATTCAGATCAGTCTTAAAAAAGCAAAAAATGACACCGTTATTAATGTAAAGGACCAGGGTCCGGGAATTGATAAAGAAAATCTTGATACCATTTTTAAAAAATTCTACACTGCCACAAACGGCTCAACTGATAAAAACCAGGGCGCGGGCATGGGGCTTGCCATATCCAAAGCCATTATCAATGCCCACAATGGGAGTATAATTGTTAAAAGTGAACAAGGACGCGGCAGCAATTTTATCATCCGATTACCAGAATCAAGGCAGAACCTGTAAATGACACATGAAACCAAGACCATATTAATCATTGACGACGATAAGGATATTGTCCGGACCATCAAAGGCAACCTGAAATTGGATGGGTATCAGATTATCTATGCCCATCTCGGCAGACAGGGCATAGACATGGTTCAAGTACAACAACCCGACCTCATTCTTTTAGATCTGACCCTGCCGGATATGGATGGTATTTCAGTGTGTGAAATTTTAAGGAAATCATCTGACACCCCCATTATCATGCTCACCGCCCGGGACAGCCTTTCAGACAAGGTATTGGGGTTAAAAAGCGGTGCTGATGACTATATTGTCAAACCGTTTGAATATTTAGAACTGGCTGCCAGAATCACAGCCTTGTTCAAGCGGATGAACAGGTCTTTGATTAAAGAAAAACAATCTATTAAACATATGGAAATAAATCATAAAACCCGGCAGGTCTTTATAAAAAAAGAGCAGATCAAATTGACAAAAACTGAATTCCAACTGCTACAGCTTTTTGCTTCACATCCGGACAAAACCCTGTCACGGGAATATATTGAAAAACAGATATGGTGGGATTCACAACTCTATTCCAACAGCCGGGCCCTGGATGTTCATATTCAACGCTTAAGAAAAAAAATCGAAAAGAACCCGGAAACACCGAAGTTTATCATCACCATTACCGGCGTGGGATATAAGTTTAACAGTCAAAAAGAGACCTAAAAAAATAAAACTTTTAAAATCATTCAAAGGTCTGAAAATGATATCCGTTCTCCTCCATCCTTTATATTGGTTGTGTTTTGTGTTTTAACCAATGCGCCACCTCGGCATTCAGATACGGGGATACTTTATCATACACCTGACTGTGGTAGGCATTGAGCCATTCTTTTTCCCGGACAGACAACAGGTTTTCATCTATGAGATCCTGCTCAAAATGGCAAAAGGTCACATTCTCAAATTTCAAAAACACACCGAATTCAGTTTCGTATGCCTCATCCACCAGAATCTGATTTTCCAGCCGGATACCGTGACTGCCTTCCCTGTAAACCCCGGGTTCATTGGTCAGCAGCATTCCTTTTTCAAGCACCACATCGTTCTGGACCGGACTGATCCTTGCGGGTCCTTCATGAACACATAAAAAGAATCCGACACCATGGCCTGTTCCGTGGCCGAAATTCATCCCCCGATTCCACAAAAACTGCCTGGCCAGGGTATCAATCTGAAACCCTTTTGTACCTTTGGGAAAATGTGATGTTGCCACACAAATATGTCCTTTTAACACAAGGGTGTAATCGGTAATTTCCTGTCTGCTTGGTTTACCCCTGGATACCGTACGCGTGATGTCGGTTGTCCCGGTGAGGTAGTTACCGCCGGAATCCATTAAAAACATACCGGTCTGACCAATGGGAACATCGGTTTGTTTTGTGGCACCATAGTGACACATGGCAGAGTGATCCTGATATGCCATAATCGGATCAAAGCTGTTGTCCACAAACAGATCCTGCTCTTTTCTAAATTGATATAATTGTTCTGCAACACTGATTTCTGAAATTTTTGCATCACCATCCAGAGTTTCAAGCCAATGTAAAAATTTGACCATGGCAACCCCGTCTTTGACCGCTGTCCGACGGATATGTCCCACTTCAATATCATTTTTTCTGGCTTTCAATAAAATGGCAGGATTGGATTTTTCAATAATCGTACATTGGTCATTGATCGATTGATATAACTTGTAGTTGGTATTGTCCGGATCTATCAAAATGCTGCTTGCATCTTCGATGTCTGCAAGGGCATCAAAAATTTTTTCATATTCTTTAATCTCAATGCCATCGGTTTGCAATTGATTTTTTAAATCATCTTTAATTTTCCCGGGACAAACAAACAGAGTGGACGTATCCGGCAGGATAAGTGCAAATGCGACATTCACAGGATTGGTATGAACATCTTTTCCTCTCAGATTAAAGGTCCACGCAATATCATCCAGGGTGGCCATCAAATGACAATTTGCCCCCAGTTTTTTCATCTTTTCTTTAATCTGACCAATTTTCTCAACCCTGCTTTTACCTGCATATTCAACAGGAAATGAAAAGGCATGTGTGTTTGGCTGTGGAGGACGATCCTCCCAGATCAACTCAATAACATTGGCTGTTGTTGCAAGGTTGAGCCCTTTTTTTTCAAGCATGGCCTTGATTTTTTTTATATCTGTTCTGCTGAAGACGCCGGCATCCAGACCAATGGTCTGCCCGGATTTCATTTCTTTTGCCAGCCATTTTTGAAAAGAAGGGACCTCTGGCTCCCCCATTTTAAACAACTCAAACTGTGATCCTGCTATCTGTTTCTCCGCCTGGATATAGTACCTGAAATCCGTCCATAATATAGCGCGATCCATTGTTAATACTGCAATGCCCGCAGATCCGGAAAAACCGGTAAGCCATTTTCTTGCCTGCCAGTGTTCAGCCACATATTCACTTTTATGGGGATCATCGCTCGGTATAACTACGGCATCAATATTCTGCCCGGTCATCCACTCCCTGATCTGTTGTATCTTTTCATTTGTCTGCATGGTTTTCCTTTGCTTTCTCACAGCCGACATTGTGGTTTATTCAATGACAAACTTGTTAATCAGATTATCCAGGGTGCCTGTTTGACCATTCATTTTTTCTGCGTCTGAGCTGATTTTACCGCAACTATCAGACATGGTTGCACTGGCATCATTTACTTTTTGCATATCCCGGGCAATTTCAGTTGTTAAATTATCGAACTCGGATATGCTCATGCTGACATCACTGATACCACTGGCCACAGTTGCTGTATTGTCTGCAATCTCCTTAGTTGTTGCGGACTGTTCTTCAATGGCAGAGGCGATTTCATTCACGACATCGTTCATATCCCCAAATACTTCTGAAATATTTGACATTTCACCCACCGTAATATCGGTTGAATTTCTGATATTATCTATTTTCTTTTTAATATCCTGGGTGGCGACGGCCGTCTGCCTTGCCAATTCCTTAATTTCGCCTGCAACAACTGCGAATCCTTTCCCGGCTTCTCCCGCTCTTGCTGCTTCTATGGTTGCATTCAAAGCCAAAAGGTTGGTTTGCTCTGAAATTTCGTTAATCGATTCCGTAAAGGTGTCTATTTCTTTGGCATCTTTTCCCAATTGGTTGATATGACTGGATGCTTTTTCAATTTTTTCACCGGTTTCCAGACTCATTCCCCTTGCATTCTCTGCGTTCTTTGCGATTTCATTAATGGTCGCTGTCATCTCTTCTGCGGCCGATGCCACAATATCCAGATTATCCGATGCCTGCCCCACGACATTGGAAATAGAAGAGATATTATCACTCATCTTTGTTGTCGAATCGGTAATATCAGTTGTTATCTGTGACATTTCTTCCGCGCTTTGGGAAATCTGACCTGTCTGATCCTGTGTGATCGTTGCCAATCCGGAGATGGTGTCTGAACTTGTGGAGATATCCTTGATCATTATCTGAAGTTTTTCAATAAAAATATTGAACCATTGTGACAGTTCACCAATCTCATCTTTTGATTTAATTTCAATCCTCTTGGTCAGATCGCCTTCACCCTGGGCAACATCTTTAAGATTTTCCGTTACATTAATAACCGATTTTGCGATCGAACCGGAAACAATGAGCGCAAAGGGTATAATCAGCACAATACAGCACAAGGAAACAATGACCAATACATATACCACCTGAAGGGTATTATCCAGCATTGTCTGTGTGGAGCTTAAGACTGCAAAGACACCGACAAATTGTCCGTTTGAATAGATCGGCAATGCACCTTGAAGATAATCTTGTTTGCCGACACCGATTTTTGTGAGCACTGTTTCCTGTTTCTTAAGATCCCAGACACCTTTTACATTTTTAGCCACACCTGAACCGGAAAATGTCTTATATGTTTCAAGTGCACCTGTGGATAGCTGTTCACCGACAAAAATATTGATATCCATCCCTGTCAACTCCACCATCTTGCTGATAAATTTTTTGTCAAAAGCCTTTGATAAAGTAACAAATCCAAATAGTTTGGGCTCCATGTTTTCTGTTTCTTTATTGTAGGCATCCACCATAATCGGAAAGATAATATTTACCGATAACAGATTGTCTGAGATGCTTAGCGATCTGGTTCTGCTTTGAAGTGTCAAATCCGTTCGTTGTGTCGGGCAGGTCAGATCTTTGATTGTCTCGCTGGTCCAGAGCTTACTTTTTTTAAGATCGTCGTTGTTTTTTAGCAGAAAATAATTGAATGCTTTTTGGGGGTTTATATAATAGTAGCCGACCAGTCTTTGATCCGAGGCTTTTTTTTCTGAAAAAGCTACCAGTTCCCCACTTGCATCATATACAGCCATTTCATTAATATCATTTGCCGAAGATGTGGCAAAAACGGCATTTGCCAAATCCAGAAACGATGTTTCCGTCATGCCAAGATCATATTTTTCCTTAAATTCAACGATAAATTTGACATTTTCACCCACTTTAAAAACGCCATTCATCTGATTGATTTTCTTTAAATAGTCATCTTGAATCTCAAAAATTTTATTCCTCAGGTTGTTAACAGCAATCACAATATTGGCATTGGTTGTATCGACATTCTGCTTATATATCACATACGAGACCACGAGACTTGTGACAATCATAACAACCGCTACAACCAATACAATCACAGTTAAGATCTTTTGTTTCAGCTTAAAGGAAAAAAAATTCATGGTTCACCTTTACCTTTTCAATATTAGAGTTTACCCGGCACCTGTCTTTATCCTTACCATGGTGACCATACAATATTTTTTTATTCTGTTACAGACTTTTTAAATAGTGCTTGAACGAAAATTGAACCTTTCAGTATTATCGTTGTCAAAACAATTAAATTTATCAAAATATTTGGGTGACCATATAAAAACCGGAAAAAATATCTTTTGTAAAAAAGTGCTTGATTTGGAAAAAAATAGTTGTTATTCAGATGCAGCATACCATACCGTATGGTTTGAATATTTTAAGGTGGAACAATGAAGAGAACAAACAAAATAACTTGGTTTGAACAAGGGTTCAAAATTCTTAAAACCCGTGATGCTGCTGACCTTACCATCGAGAATCTGACAAAAAAATTAAAAAAAACAAAAGGTTCTTTCTACCATCATTTTAAAAGCCGTGACGATTATTTTGAAAAACTTTTAATTTATTGGGAAAAGAAACAAACCTTTGATATTTTTGAAATCAGCAAACAAAAAAAGACGTTTAAAGAAATAAATTCAACACTGCTACGACTATCCAAAGAGAATATGGATCCGGAAATTGAAGTTGCCATACGCGCATGGGCGTTAAGAGATCCGTTGGCCAGAAGGTTTCAGGAAAGAATTGACAGCCAGAGATTGGGTTTTCTGCAGTCTATGTTTTCACTGATGACAGAAGATCCCGAACAAGTGGAGATGATTTCTTTGATACGATATTGCCTTTACATTGGTTCACACCAGATTATTCCGGCCATTAACGAACATACATATATAAATAACTTAGACGCTCTGATGGAAATGTTTGAATCCTATATAGAATCAAATAACATAAAAAAAGAGCCGGTAAGTATATAAAATAAAAACGATTATAGAACCATTTGAGGTAATAAAGGAGGTTTTTAAAAATAAAGACAGGATTCCACGATACAAAATCATATACCGGACAAGGCTTTTCACATGTTGTCTTAAAGCCCTTTAATCTGGCAGAATTTATCTGAATTTTATTCGGCGGTCTTAGCCTGTATATACAAGAAAGAATGCCCATTTTATGATGTTTTCAGCTTCTGCTGATGAATTTTTATCTGGGTTAACGATTTTTTGCTTGACTATGGGAATCCTTGATTTTATAGTTGCAAAACTTACAATTAAAATTGTAGTTATGCTGTACTAACCAGTAATTTAATCTAGAGGGGAGTAAAGAACATGAAAGCTATTTTCAAAACAGTAGCACTTGCATTGTTAACCATGGCTGTATTCGCTGTACCCAGTTTCGCCGGCGATACTATCAAAATCGGTATTGGTGGTGTTATCTCAGGCGACCTTGCACCTTATGGTATCTCGTCTGTAAGAGGCGCTGAAATTGCCGTTGAAGACATTAATGCCAAAGGCGGAATCCTTGGTAAACAAGTTGAACTGTTAATTGGCGATGATGTCTGTAAAGCTGAAATCGCTGTTAACATGGCAATCAAACTTGTTTCCGACGGTGCCCAAATGATCGTTGGTCACGTTTGCTCAAGCTGCACCATTGCTGCAAACAAGATCTACAAAGATGCCGGACTTATCGTTGTTTCTCCTGCATCAACCAATGATGATCTTACCCTTAAAGGCGAACATCCTAACTTTTTCAGAACTATCTCTTATGATGGTGCCCAGGCCGATTTGATGACCTCATTTGCAAAAAATACTCTGAAAGCTAAAAAAGTTGCTCTTCTCCATGACAAAGGCGATTATGGTAAAGGCCAGATGGATCTTGCCAGAAAATACTTTGAAAAACTGGGTGGCGTTGAAATCGTTCTTTTCGAAGGTGTAACGACTGGTGCGGTTGATTTTTCAGCCATCGTACAGAAAGTCAAACGATCTAAAGCTGATCTCACCATGTGGGGTGGTTATCACTCTGATGCTTCTAAAATCTTAAGCCTGCTTAAAAAGAAAAGAGTTAAAACGACCTTCTTTGGTGGTGATGGCATCTATGGTTCTGAATTTGTCGCTTTAGCTGGAAAATATGGCGAAGGCGTTTATGCAACAGGTCCGAATGACACCTCAAACAACCCGCTTTTCAAAGCGACTACTGCAAAACATCAGAAAAAATACAACGAAGATCCAGGTACCTTTTTCATGTCAGCATATGCCGCTGTACAGTCTCTTGCCGCTGCTGCTGAAAAAGCAGGTTCTCTTGATTTTGATAAAATGAAAGCTGCCTTGATTTCAAACAAAGTTGAGACTCCTCTTGGAAAAATCGGTTTTGATAAAAGAGGCGATGTTATCGGTGCTGGTTTCTCAGTATACCAGGTTTCAGATGGAAAATATGTGCAGGTTAATTAATATCTAAATGAGCATAAAAACAGGGGCATAATACCTTATTATTGTCCCTGTTTTTTTAAACACAAATTTCACTTAAATTTAACAATGTTTAGGAGTATTGAATTTATTAACATGCGCTTGTTAAAGATCATCTTAGGTATAACAGCTGTCGGAATACCAGGATTTTTTGGTATCAAAGAGATCATCGCCGACCCTGTATATTTTATGGAACTTTTCTTAGGTGGTTTGACCCGGGGAAGCATCTACGCATTGATTGCCCTGGGGTATACCATGGTTTATGGAATCATCCAACTCATCAATTTTGCCCATGGTGAAATCTATATGATTGGTGCCATGACAGCTCTTATTGTTGCCAGTGTGTTAGGACTCTGGGGATGGAATTCAGCTGTAATTGCAATTCTTGCTTTTGTATTCGCCATTGTTTACTCATGTGCATATGGTTTCACCGTTGAAAAAATTGCTTACAAGCCCTTAAGAAATGCACCACGGCTGTCCGCCCTCATTTCTGCCATTGGAATGAGTCTTTTCTTACAAAACTATGTCATGCTTGCTCAGACACCTAATTTTCTTCCGTTTGAAAGTTTGATTCCGGATTTTGAATTCTGGGAACCATTTGCCCATATTATCACTGCCGTTGAAATGACTATTATTGTGACAACTGTTATCACTATGATTTTATTGGGTATACTCATTAAATTTACCAAAATAGGTAAAGCGATGCGAGCCACAGCCCAAGACAAAGTCATGGCCTCTCTTGTAGGGATCAATGTAAACAATGTTATTTCCACCACCTTTGTTGTCGGCTCTGCAACTGCTGCCATCGGCGGTGTTTTGATTGCCTGCCATGTTGGTCAAATAAACTTTTTTATCGGTTTTTTAGCTGGCTTAAAAGCATTTATTGCGGCTGTTTTAGGCGGCATCGGAAGTGTACCGGGTGCTGTTCTTGGAAGTCTTGTGCTGGGTATTTCAGAAAGCCTTTTTACCGGCTACTTCTGGAGTGAGTACGAAGATGTCTTTGCCTTCACGATTCTCGTAATTATACTGATTTTCCGGCCTTCCGGAATTCTTGGCAAACATGAGATATCTAAAGTTTAATCTTATTTTTTAGAAAGTTAATTATGGTTACAAAAAAAGAGATCAAGCAATCATTTTTTATCGCTCTATGGTTTATGGTACTGACCTTTCCCATTATGGTCATAAAAGTTAATACCATAAAACATATTATACTTTTCAGATGGGAGAACTTTGTATGGGTCGGTGTAATCGGTTTTTTTGCATCGTTAATCTGGAATTATTTTTTACGGCTCAAAGAACAAAAAAAGAAGTCAGACAATGGGGATGATATCCCTTTAGTTCACCGCCTTCTTCAAAATGAACGGGTTCGGATACCTTTCCTGGCTGCCATTGCTGTTTTTTTTCTCGCCTACCCTTTTGTTTTCCCCATGTATCACACCAGCATCATGATCTCAGCATTGGTCTATGTTATGCTGGGTCTGGGCTTAAACATCGTAGTCGGCCTGGCCGGGCTTCTAGACCTTGGATATGTTGCCTTTTATGCTGTAGGTGCCTATGCCTATGCTTTATTGAATCTGCATTTTGGCATAAGCTTCTGGATTGTACTCCCAGTCAGTGCTGTTCTCGGCTTCATATGCGGCACTCTTTTAGGCTATCCGGTGTTAAGGCTAAGGGGAGATTACCTGGCTATTGTTACCTTGGGATTTGGCGAAATTATCCGTATTATACTTGAGAACTGGGATGAATTCTCCAACGGACCCAGGGGTATTCCCAATGTTCCAGCACCCAGTTTCTTTGGCTACCAATTTGGACAACACGGTTCTGTCATTTATATTTATTTCATTGTTATCGCACTCGTATTGCTCACAATATTTTTTGTCAGCCGGCTGGAAAACTCCAAAATCGGACGAGCCTGGATTGCATTACGGGATGATGAAATTGCCTGTCAGGCCATGGGAATTGATAAATTTAAAACCAAACTGACCGCTTTTGCATTAGGCGCGACCTGGGCAAGTATCGCCGGCGTTGTATTTGCTGCAAAAACATCGTTTGTCAACCCTATGTCCTTTACGATCTGGGAATCCATTACCATTCTTTGTGTTGTTGTTATTGGCGGGATGGGATCAGCCATTGGCGTTATTGCCGGTGCCCTTGTCTTAATTCTGCTGCCGGAATATTTAAGAGCGGTCTCGGAATACAGAATGCTCGTATTTGGTGCACTCCAGGTGATTGTTATGGTATTTAAACCAGAAGGGCTTATTCAAAGTGTCCGTAAAAAATATAAATTTGAAAAATTAAAAGACTAAATTTATGGAACCTATACTCAATGTAAAAAACCTTACAATGAATTTTGGAGGTCTTAAAGCTCTGGACAACATCGACCTTACGGTTGAAAAAGGACAGATTGCTGCTTTGATTGGACCAAATGGTGCTGGGAAAACAACTTTTTTCAATTGCATTACCGGCATCTATCAACCCAGTGAAGGCGATGTGGAAATCACGCCACCCGGCAAACCCATGGATCGGCTAAATGGGCTGAAAACCAATCAAGTCACAGAAAGAGGACTTGCAAGAACATTTCAGAACATCAGACTTTTTGAAGGGATGACTGTTCTTGAAAACGTCATGATCGGAAGACATTGCCGCCTGAAATCAAGTATTTTAAGTGCAATGCTAAGACCTTCAAGTCAAAAAAATGAAGAAAAGCAGGCCATTGCAGACAGCTATAAAGTCCTTGAAAAGATTGGTCTGGACCAATATGTCAACGAAATGGCTGTCAATCTGCCCTATGGTGCCCAGCGACGTCTGGAAATTGCCAGAGCCCTGGCAACCGATCCGTTTTTACTTCTTTTAGATGAACCCGCTGCCGGAATGAACCCCCAGGAGACCAAAGAACTGGACGAGTTGATTATTTGGCTAAGGGATAATGAAGATTTATCCATCCTGCTTATTGAACATGATATGAAATTGGTCATGAGTTTGTCAGACAACATCCATGTTGTGGATTACGGCAAAAAAATTGCCGAAGGCACCCCGGATGAGATAAAGTCCAATCCTGATGTAATCAAAGCCTATCTTGGAGACGATTCTGATGATGCTTAAATTAACAGATATAAATACGTATTACGGTAATATTCATGCCCTTAAAGGAATTAACCTTGAAGTATCCGAAGGTGAAATCATTTCCCTTATTGGTGCAAATGGTGCCGGCAAATCGACCACCTTGATGACTACATCAGGTATCGTTCCTGCAAAGCGTGGTACTGTTATCTTCAAAGGCCAAGATATCACGCACGTCTCTCCTGATAAAATCGTGAAAATGGGAATCTGTCAGGTACCTGAAGGCCGGCGGATTTTTCCCTATCTCACGGTTGCAGAAAACCTCGACATGGGTGCTTTTTTAAGAGATGATAAAGACAAAATCAAAGATGATATTGACTATGTCTACACTCTTTTTCCCATCCTTGCCGACAGACGTAACCAGCAGGGTGGCACTCTGAGCGGTGGAGAGCAACAGATGTTAGCCATCTCCCGGGCATTGATGTCCAAACCCAAGGTATTGCTGTTAGACGAACCTTCCTTGGGCCTGGCTCCCATCATTGTCAGGCAGATTTTTGATATTATCAAAAAAATCAATGAGGAACATAAAACAACTATCTTCATTGTTGAACAAAATGCAAACCTAGCTCTTAAGGCCGCCCATCGTGGATATGTCATGGAAAACGGCGTGATAACCCTGACAGATACCGGCGAAAATCTTCTATCCAATGAAGATGTTAAAAAAGCCTATCTGGGCATATAAACATTTTAAATTTAACATATTTAAAGCTGTTGAATGAAAAGTTTTCATTCAACAGCCTTTTTTATTTTGCTTGTCATTTTCAACTTATTTCCCGGATATTTTTCCATAAATCATTTCCATATCATCAATTTTTGATACTGTAGGCCATTGGATTAGTTGTGTACTGGGCATCCTTTCCAAAATACTGGGAATTTTGCGATGAAAAACTGATTTGACCATCGTTGCTGTAACAATAATTTTGTCCAGTATCTGTCATGGGCTGGGAAACCTGAAAAGCTGTAACACTAAAACTGCTCAAAACAAATAACATCAGTGTCAGCATAAGGACAGCTGTTTTGATTGAGTTTATTTTTTTAATGTTATTCACCATTTTATACCTCCAGTAGTTTTTATTACCTGTGAGTTTAGCAGCAAATTGTGAAGGAATTATGAAGAAAATGTGTCATTCTTCTTTTTATGCAGCTAATATAGATAGTGACTGAATATTCACTTTAATAAGATACAGGCCATTCAAAAACATGATAAAATCAATAATTTTAATTCTACTATTTGCAGGAGCAGCAATGATGTTCAATAATTGTTCAACCTTAAAAAATACCGTGACCCCATCTTTATTTGAAAAAATCCAGCACTCCCCTCAATACAAAGACGGCAAATTTGCCGGTGAGAAAAAGGCGTTAACCATGACACCCGTTGACTGGGTTAAATCTTCATGGCGCTTTCTTTTTGAAAAAAATGGTCGAACACCAGTACAGCAACTTCCCATTCAGTCTGTCGATCTTTCTTTTTTTAATTCTAATCGTGCGGATCAGCTTAACAGCACCTGGATTGGTCACTCCTCTTTATTGATCAATATCAGTGGATATAAGATTCTGGCAGATCCTGTATTTGAAAAAAAAGTCTCCGTGGTAGGCCCGACGCGCTTTAATGGTGAAGCACCCTTAAATCCTGACGAGTTACTCAGGATTGATCTTGTTATCATTTCCCATGATCATTATGACCATTTAAATAAAGCCTCGATTTTGCAGTTACTACCAAAAGTAAATCGATTTTTAACCCCGCTTGCCGTTGGTAAAAGATTGATGGATTGGGGTATTCCAGCTAAAAAAATAATCCAAATGGATTGGTGGGAAAATTTTCAATTTGATAACCATTTAAAAATCACAGCAACCCCTGCCCAGCATTTCTCAGGACGCGGAGTATTTGACAGGAACAAAACCTTATGGGCCTCCTGGGTGATCACAACACCTGAATTTAACATCTTTTACAGCGGCGATTCAGGATATTTCAACGGGTTTAAAAAAATCGGGGAAAGATTTGGCCCATTTGATATGACCTTTCTTGAATGCGGGGCCTACGACAAACTCTGGCATGGAGTCCATATGTTTCCCGAAGAAACAGTCCAGGCCCATATTGATCTTAAAGGCAACCTGCTTCACCCCATTCACTGGGGGACATTCAACCTTGCTTTACATCCGTGGTATGATCCCATGCAACGGGTTGAAAAGGCAGCCAAAGACAATAACATTACCATTGCAACACCCATTGCAGGCCAAACCATCGAATATGGGACTCAGCGCACCGGTTTCAACTGGTGGGATAAAAACATGGCGTTAAATTAATACTGCCAGGGTTATATGTTGAGCGTTCAAACCATTTTAAAAACAAAAGTCCCTCCGAAAAAAACAGCATTTCAGGAGGGACTTAAAAACGTAATTCAATTTTCGTTTATAATGTCTTTTTCAAATTGATAAAATCGCTTCTTTCAAACCCCAGTTTTTTAAAAAATGAAAGCACATCCGTGGAATCCCAAAGCACTGAGGAGTACATCTCTTTAATTCCCTTTGCTTTGTAGATTTCACAAATTTTATTGGCAAGCTCTAAACCTATGCCCTGGCCCATTTGATCCGGATGAACACCGATTGCCATAATCCAGGCACTTTTTTTAACACCAAATCCGGCATAAAGGGTGGTACTTATCATATAACCAACAACGTTGCCGTCAATTTCAGCGACCAGACTTAATTTGCCTGAACCATCAGCAATTTGTTGTTCAATGAATTTTTCAAAGTTACCCTCTGTATCATCTTCAGAAATTGCCTGCCTGATATTTTGAATTGATTCGGCATCTTCAGAAATAATTTCTCTTATATTGACATGGCCTTCCACAATATCCTCCATTCTTATTCCACTTTTATGATCTTGACTATATGCCCAACCCAGTTTGGCGGTAGATATATCCTGCCGCTGTTTCCACTGGATTTCACTTGCTTTTCGATCATCTCTTCGCCATAGACTTCAAATTTCACCTTGGTCGATGGTATGGATTGTTTTTCTTTCATACTGTCTTTCTTTTTTTTATCTGCCATATAACATCCTATTTTTACAAAAAATATAAGATACTGATTTTTTTTATCAGAGTCAATTTTTTTATATGAAGTGCCTTTTTATATGAAATAATATTCAAAATCAGTCTAATATTTCATATTTTGTTATGCGCAATTGCTTGCAGGCAAAGCTGCTCATTGCCGTTATTCAAAAGGTCTCAACACCATAATCCTGAAATTAAATACCAATAGCTCTTTTTCATCTGTAATATAGCCGAATTGTAATCTTTTTTGAAGTGCTTTTCATTTAAAAATTAAATTAAATTAAATTCACTTAACTTAAACAAGAACAAAAAAAAGGGGGCGGGAAAGAAAATTCTTTCCTGCCCCCTTTTTATAAATTAAGCCTAACTTCTTTCAAGCAAAGGTTTATAAACAGCGCTTTTCATCACAATATACCGAACAGCAAGATCTCCTGCAAAAACAGAGGCCAGGCGAAGGAAAACCATAAATCCATTGGTGTCCCCACCCCACATGATCAATGTAAGAACCAGCGGCAATACAACCGCCAGACCGACAACACCGATCAGGGTAATCTGTTTTAGTTCATCGCTCAACATCATTTTTATGGATGCGGCACCGATTTCATTGGCATGCCAGGTTCCCCATACATAGAGAACAAGACAAAGGAAATAAATAAAATAAAAGGCTTCCGCCCATACTTCCATACCGGAAACAAGTTCAGCCTGTCCGCCAAAAACAAACATGAGTTGCAGGGCTTGCTGACCAATCCAAACCCCTGAGATAATGGAAAACGGCAAAACCATATTTGAAATCCATGCAGGGAGCGCGCGAATAACCTTCATGGTGGCAAAACCATGGGAGATTACCAGAAGGCACAAAATGCCCATGATAACATTAAATACAATATTAAATCCCCCGGATGTAACCATCTGCAATAAACCCAGTGCTGCAAATGCACCGATTATCCATATGCCCCGGGACAGTTCAGAGGTATTGGGTTTCATTATCATTCGCCAGGCCCGAAATGGATTACCCAGATAGGCGACATGGACCAAACCACCAAGAATCAATGTGATCAGCCAGCCTAGCACAAGGCCTGGTTTGTATTGATAGAATAGAGAAACAAAGTAAAGCCCGGCACCGATTTCAGAGAAAAAGAAAGCCAGCCAGAGAAAAACACCCTGTTTATCGATCCATTGCCGCTGACGGGTTGGATTAATCATCCATTCATATGGTTTAACCCCACTCCCGTCAGGAGGAAACATGATTTGTTCAAGTTCGTGAATATTTTTACTCATTTTATTCCCTCCTTTAGACTTTATATATCTTAACAGCAACAGCAGTTTCCATGTTGCCGGCAATGGGGTCAAAGTATTTTAGTTTTGATGGCAGAAGCTTACAGAAATTGGCACCTTTGCCTTTAGCAATGGGACGTCCATCGGCCCACAGTCCGCCCTGCCCTGCAATACCAATAACTTTTGGACTCTGGGCTTCCATTGTTTTCACAATACCGGTTTCTTTGACACCGGCTTTGGTTTCAATACAGATGATATCTCCGTCTTTCAATCCTCTTTCATATGCCATTGTTGTGTTCAAGGTAATGGTAAATGTATAGGGGCACATCTTGGAAACTTCATCAATATACGGATTCTGGAATGTGGTGTTATTGGTGTGCAGAATATCCCTGTAAGAGAATGCAAGCAAATCAAATTCATTATCCAGATCTTTATGGGATTCCGGCCAGAACCAGGTTGGAAGCGGTGAATACTGATCCAGGTCAAATTCGAGTCCTTCAACATCAAAACCGGTTTGTTCAAATATATTTTCCATGGCTCTTCTGTCATGAATCAGGTATTCCATGTAAACCGGGCACCTGGTATCAATATCCCATCGCCAATAGACATCCTCAATGGCTTTATTCCAGGTCGCATATCCCTGATCCTGAACTTTTTGATGGTCCGCGCCATAGATCCATTGCAGGAATCTGTCTCCGATCTCTTTCCAGGTTAAAACTTCCCCGGGTTTGATCTGTAGTTCCGGATCTGCAACACCGTAGTAGTCATTGAGTTTGGCATTAAACGTATCCAGGACTCCGCAACGATCGGCGATGTCAATATATACATCCATGAAGAAACGCGATTCGCCAATAGGCTTGGCAACCGGCTGCTGCATATGCACATACCAGTTTTCATGGGATGGGCTGCCTGAAAAGAAAAATGCATCAATTTCTGAAGACCAGCAGTCTTTTTCCAGATAAGACACATCCGGCAAGATGATATCACCAATAGCCTGGTCTGTTTCATTGACCCACAGATCATTTTGAACAACAAAGCAGTCTTTGAAGTTTTTAATGGCGGTATCCCAGTCAGAGTTACTGATAATAAAATTGGCAGCTATCCCGAATATCATTTCCGGTTTGGATTTCATCCCGAATTTCTCGTGAATATATTCCATTTCATCGACATAAGGAATATGGGAAAGGGTGCAATGTGTCCATACATCGACACACCCCATGTTGGTGGCCGGAAGGCTGGGTTCATGTACAGGCCATGGATCATGGGAATAGAACACAGAAGGAACTATAACGCCGTCCTTACCTGCTTTACAGGTCTGCTCATAATTACCGCCGGGATATGCCCTTCTTATTGCAGGCCATCCCAAAGTTCCGCCGGGTACATCTTCTGCGCCGACCAACTGGGCCATTAAATCAATGGCAGCCACCTGGTGAATACCGTTTGAATGTCCCTGGGACCCACGGAAGGTCACTGAAGAAACCGGACGATACGGATATTTTTTTCCTTCAAGGGTAATGGTGGAACCGATCTGGGCATTGTCCACCCAGTCTTTGGCCACCTGCAGAATCGTGGCCACTGGAACGGTTGAAATTTCCGATGCCCATTCAATTGTATACTGTTTTAAATGTTCTTTAAAAGGGACAAAACATGGAACTACCTTTTCGCCTTTATACTCATATTCACCATCAAGGGCACAATTTTCCCATGCAAGGGTTTTGTCATCATATTCCTTGATCTTGCCTTCTCTGCTGTCGAATATGAGGGGTTTGTCACTTTCTGCATTACGTATGTATGTGCCGTCTTCTCTAATCAGATACGGAAAATTTGTTTTGGCTTTAAGATAAAGAATATCCATTTCACCACGGGTATTTGCAATATAATTGGCGATTGCCAAACCAACAGCAGTATCCGTACCCGGAAGGATAGCCACCCATTCGGTTGCCTTACCACCGGCAAAGTTGCCCATTGGATCAAAAACAACTTCTTTGATACCCCGCCGGATTGCATCGGCACGAAGCCTTGCATTGGTCATGGCTGAATGCCCGGAACCCGTACCTTTACTGGAACCCCATTTTAAAACATACTTGGTATACCGCCAGTCAGGAGCAATAGACCATGCACCGTGGATCAACCCACCAAGCATATGGCAGGCATTACCACAGTGAAGACTTCCACCACCGATAATAAAATTACCATTATTTTTAACACCAAAGGCCTGTGCATAAAAATATGGATGGTTATGCGGGCCGTCGGACGCTCTCATGGTCTGGTTGGTGAAGAGGATCTTATTGGGATCATCATCCATGATTTTCTTCATCTTGGTAGCAATTATGTCAAGGGCTTCATCCCACTCAATCTCTTTCCATTTTGGATCAACCCCAATACCTTTTTCCGGATTGGTTCTTAAAAGCGGTTTTTTAATCCGGTTGGGGTCATGGTAGTACATGAGTCCCGCAGTACCTTTACCGCATAATCCCGGGCCATCCCCGCCCATGGTGCTCTCATTAATTCCCTCGATTTTTACCGGTACGCCGTTCACCACCCGGACTTTTGCGGCACAGCCGCAGTAACATACGCCACAGGTGGTATTTACCCATTTATCTTCCCAAATTTCATCTGTTTTATAGGTCATGTTTCCCCCTGTTATTAATCAATATAATAGACTGCAGGTTCTGTGCCGAATTCCGGTCGGAGCTGTTTTCCCTTATGCTCCATGATCAACCGGTTGATCTTAGAGTTAGGATCATCCAGGTCACCAAACACCCTTGCATTAACAGGACAGATATTAACGCAGGCAGGAGAAGCGTCTTCATCAACGCCTGGCTCCAGACCTTTTTTAATACCGTCTTCAAGACGTTCCGTGCAGAAATTGCATTTAATAACCGTTCCCAAAGCAAAAGGATAGAGTTTTTCTCCGATCAGTTCCAGCTCGGTTTTTCCCTGGCCTGGAAAATACTCACGATCTTTTACTTCCTTATCGTAGTAAGTTCTCTGCTGGTATGGGCAGCTCACAAGACATGCCCTGCAGCCAACACATTTTTCATCGTCAATGGCGACAATGCCATCTTCCCTTACATAGGTCGCTCCTGTAGGACAAGCTTCCACACACGCCGCTTCCGAACAGTGATTACACAGAATAGGAAGAATCAGCTTACTGGATGACGGAAATTTTCCCCGCTCCCCGATCAATACCCTGTTCCAGAATACGTTAGGCGGCAAAAAATGTTCCTCTTTACATGCAATACTGCAACCCCAGCAAGCGATACACCTTTTTACATCGATTACCATTCCCCATCTAGGCATAACAGCTCCTTTTAAAAATTAAAGTTATCCCCTATTGATCTTAAAATCTGTCTTTTAAAGATCAAACAATTCCACTTCTTCAAACCCTCGTTTTGTACAAACAATATTCGCAGCCAGTTTGCTTCCGCTGAAATAATCTTCCAAAGCGCCACAACATGGCTCGACATCCAAAAGACCGGACATTTTTGCAAATGCACCAACGATGACCGTATTTGGAATGGCCAGCCCTATTTCTTCCAACGCGATTTTATTGGCATTGATAAGGGCAAATCTTTTTAGATTCTCATGCGTAATTCTTGTGGTTATATCCGTATCGTTCAACAGCAGCATGCTATCCGGTTTCAAGCCAAGAAAAACTGCCTTAGACGCTTTCTGACTAGGATCCAGAACCACAAGGATATCCGGGTTATATATCTGTGTTTTCTCTCTGACAGGCTTATCTGAAAATCTACCGAAAGCTGTTACTGGTGCGCCTCGTCTTTCAAACCCAAACATTGGAAAGCTGGCACCGAACTGTCCGGTTCTGGCAAAAGCATTGGCAAGAATTTTTGATGTTGTTACAACACCCTGCCCCCCTCTGCCATGAAATCTGACTTCATTCATTATTATGTCTCCTTGTTTAATCTTGTGCAGAAACCGGAAGCTGACATTCTCCCTCCAGCACACTCAACCCGCCCAATATGCAAAATTCATAATCTATATCATCCTGAAGTATCTGATGATCTTCTTCAGTAAGATGAGCGAATTTTTTTATCAGCTCGGTATAGGTTTTTACAGGCTTGGGTTTTTTTACGGTTTTAGTCATTCTAATTTTACCGTCTACAGCTTCCCATAAGGGAAAGTAGTTTGTTTTCACAGCCCGCCGACAGACCTCTATTGTATTTTCAGGTGCATAGCCCCACCCGGTTGTGCACGGCGCAAAGACATGAAGGAAGGCAAATCCTCTTTCTTTGGCTTCTTTGGCTTTTAACAGTTTTTTAGCAAGATCGTCCAGGTCACTCAATGTTGCAGTCGCTGCATATGGAATCTTATGCATGGCCATTTTCAACGCCAAGTTCATCCGGCGCAAATTTTTGCCCTTATGAACAGATCCTTTAGGAGTCGTGGTCGTAGTCGCACCAAATGGTGTTGTACCGCTTTTCTGGATACCGGTATTCATGTATCCTTCATTGTCGTAGCAGATATAGATAAAGGGTTCGTTTCTTTCTGCAGCACCGGACAAGTTACCGAATCCTATATCTGCTGCCGTTCCATCCCCATTGAAACAAACAACTGTGTTGTCTATACCGGCTTTTCTATAATATCTCGCAAGGCCTGTGGCATTCGCCGCAGCTCCGGTCATCAACGTTCCAAAATACGAAAGTTTATGCCATGATTGATTATTCTGTCCAAGGAGTACAGGAGCTGAACAGGATGGGGTGCCTGTAATTACGATATCATTGCCCATTACCTGGGGAATAAATCGCAATAATAGCTCAAGACCGCAACCAGGGCAGAATGCCACGCCTTTCGAGAATGGATCCTCATGTTTGAGATGATCCAGTACTTTTGTTAATTTACCTTTTTTTGCTGCCATTTTATTTCCCTCCCGATTTATTGACTTCAGGTTCATTGGCTTCAGGATAGGAAACCCATGTTACCTCACGGACCTCTTTGCCCGCAGCAAGGGCACAAATTGTATCGATCATTGCTGCAACATTGACTGTGGTGATATCCGTATTAGCGATACCATCTATAAAACTGATCATCGGAGAACCGTCAAGCTGTGTTTCAAATGCTTTGATTTCTGTGTAGAACGGGCCGCCTTTATGTCCGAAATTCAGACTTCTGTCAACAACACCAATGGCCTTTTTCCCTTTGAGTGCTTTAACTATAGCTTCGCCCGGGAAGGGTCTGAACATTCTCATTTTAAGAAGACCCACTTTAATACCGGCCTGTCTTTTTTCATCAATAACAGTTTTTATCGTTCCGCACATGGAGCCTGAGCCGACCAGAACGACATCTGCATCATCCATTCTGTACTCTTCCAATTGTCCGCCGTAAGCTCTTCCAAAAATATCTTCGTACTCTTTGTCAATTTGATCAAATTTGGCTTTGGATCGTTCCAGGGCTGTGACATGTTTGTGCCTCAGTTCCATATAGCCACCAAGAATGCCGTGAGATCCACACCCCATTCCATTACCCGGTGTAAGAACAGTTCTCTTGGGCTGATCTTCTAATACGGATAAAAATTTATCAACATCTTCCTGAAAGGGAACATCAACACCCTCGGAAAGATAAGACAGGTAAAATCCGTCATAATGTACCATAACCGGTACCTGGATATCATAATCTTCAGCCAGACGATATGCCTGGAGCACAAGATCGAGTACTTCCTGGCAATCTTCAGCAATAAGAAAAATCCATCCGGCATCTCTTGTGCAAATCATGTCCTGCTGTCCGGAAGACACGGCAATAATCCCCGGTGTTTCGCGGTTAACATTTACCATAACAACAGGCGCTCGGGCACCCGATGTTGCAAGGACCGCATCATACATGAAAACAAGACCCCAGGAAGAGGTTGCGGTAAATACGCGCCCACCGGCAAGAGAAGCAGCCATAACGGCATTCATTGCAGAATTTTCACCCTCTACCGTAATCAGTTCGCAATCCATTTCGCCATTTGCATGGAATTTAGAAATCTGCTCAATGATCTCAGTTTGAGGGGTAATCGGGTATGCAGCAACAACATCCGGACAAGCCAGTTTTGCAGCAATGGCTGCGGCGGCATTTCCGGTGATAACCTTAATCTGTGAACCTTTTTTAGTTTCGGCTTTTGTTTTAGTAACCATTTTTTAAAAATCCCCCTCCGGTTCCATGGAAATCGCATTTTTGGGACATTCTTTTGCACAGATCCCGCATCCTTTACAAAAGTCCAGATCAGGAGTGAAGTGTGAAGCTTCAACCATCTCCATTACCTGAATCGGACAGTACATCGCACAAAAACCGCAGAAAATGCATTTTTCTTTGTCAACAATCGGTCGTTTGGTACGCCAATCCCCGGTATCAGATACCATAAGGGGATCATTTGCATCCGACCACGGTCCTTCATGCTTAAAATACTTGTTTGATGACATACTACCCTCTCCTCTCTTAGATAAGATAACCCTTTATATGAAATATAACCTTGCATTTATATCTATTTCATAGCTAATACATAGCGGTAGCGTAATTGCATTGTCAAGTAAAAAATATATTTAGTCACTAAAATAACGGTTAAATTAAACAATGAGAAGTGGCACTTATAGAATTTATGCGGGTTTTGAAATTTTAAAGATAGTTGATCGATCAACCATTTCAAAGAACACAATTTCCCGTCAATATTTATTATTAAAACATCCTGATTATACAGTATCCTTTATTTATCAACTCAGGATCTGTCCATTGGATCTTTCCTAACAATCAATATTCCGCAAAAATTAAATATAAGGCTCCTTTTTGATTTACAATTTTTTGTAACCATTCAATTTATTTCCGGCAGTTACCTTTAACATGCAAGGTGATGAATGCATAAGATCGAATAAGCCACATGCGTTTATCCCGGGCACCGACTAAAGAAAAAGATCGCCCCTGCCGATGGGAATACCATCGTCTAAAAAATCACTACACTTGGCTATAATTGTTAAAAAAAAGCAAAAACTATGGGAATCCAAGAAAAAGAAAAGGCAAAAACCGAAATTATTTTTGATTGGAGTGACTCTGTTAACTTTTATGACGAAATTTTAACATATCCCGAGGAAAAGCAAAGTCACAAATGGTCGGTTTCATGGTCAGACCTAATGATGACCATGTTTATATTTTTTGCGGTAATGTACATCTATCAGGTCGGGGAGAAAGATCTTAAGTTTGGAAACGGCCCCGGAAAAAATCACTTATCGGAGAATGGCTCCAACACGGTAATAAACATTGATGCCAACCAAAAACCTCTGGATATTTATGATCAGACCAAAAAGGCAATACGAGAGATCATGGTGGACCCTGACGTTGATATCAATTTGCGTAAAGATGATGCTGTCCGAATTGTTCTGGCCAGTGATCTTTTTTTCAATTCAGGCAATGCCGATTTAAAAATCGGAGCAAAATATCAATTAAGTCAGATAGCAAAAGTTTTGAATGAAAACCGCGTGTTCATCAATGTGGTAGGGCATACAGACGATATGCCGACTCGATCTGAAAGATATCCGACAAACTGGGAACTCTCTTCAAAAAGAGCGGTGACCGTGGCAAGATATTTGATTGAGAAAAAAAAGATTGATGCAAATCGAATTTTTATCAGTGCCCATTCTTCTCAGCAACCGATCAGACCGAATGATACCTCGTACAACCGTTCATTAAACAGGCGGGTAGAAATCATTCTTGTGAAACAAAAACCATACGCAGTTAAGCCTAAACGCTATTAAATAAGGAGACAGCATGATTAAACCTGAAGACCGATCCTTTTTAAAACAGAGCTGGAAGAATCTGATTGGATTGTTTATCTGCATTGTTTTGTTTCTCTCGGGATTCGCAATTAACGGGAATACAGGACTATACCTGAATATTTCCGGGTTTTTAATCGTTATCGGCGGTACACTCGGAGCCACTTTTCTAAGCTACAATATGAAACGAATCGGCATTCTGATTAAAGTATTGAAAACATCCTATATAAAGCCCGGGAGTCATCCCAATGATATTGTCCGAATCCTTGTAGATCTGTCTGTAAAACGAAGGATAAAAGGCCTTCTTGCGCTTCAGGATGAAGAAGATGAAACAACCATCGTTTTTTTACGCCAAGCAATCGGGCTCCTGGTCGACGGGTATTCAAAAGAACAGATCAGGGACATGCTAACCGCAGAAATGCGTTTTTTCAGGATGAGGCGGGATGAAACCCGAAGGGTTCTGCAAACCATGGCGGATATTGCACCGTCGTTCGGCCTGGTCGGCAGTGTGGTCGGATTGATCGGTATGCTTTCAGGGCCGGGTGATGCTTCCGTCATTGTGGCCACGGTGCCTGTGGCCCTGACATCAACATTATATGGAATCGTTCTCGCAAATTTTATTTTTCTGCCATTTGCGTCCAATATTAAAGAAAAAACCATTCAGGAACTTTTTTTGCAGAAAATCATTGCAGAAGGTGTGCTCGCAATCTCTGATAATCTTCATCCCAGTATGCTCGAACGTAAATTAAAATCGTTCCTTACGCCATCGGCGCGAACTGATAAATATGTCTCCTACGAACGAATAAAAAAAATGTTCAAGTTAAAAGGTGCCCCTGGAAATATTGGGTAACGGTAAGACACAGGTTCAAACCATTGTAAGAAACGAACCGTATGTAAAACTTTGAAAGTTAAGGGCTCACTGCTTTGATATGGACCTGATAAAGAGTGTTTTATGGATTATACCTATACCCCACCCCGTGAACAGTAGTTATTAGTTCTGGATGTGCCGGATCTGTTTCAATCTTTTTTCTTAACTGAGCAATATGCTGATCAAGTGTTCTTGTGGTACCCAGATAATCAATCCCCCAACCCGCATTCAAAAGAGTGTCGCGGCTCAGCACTTCCTCTGGATGGTCACAAAAGGTGCGAATCAATATCAGTTCACGTTCAGTTAAATCCTGTTCGCTTTGTTTGCCGGACAATTTAAAGGTTTTCGGGTTCACTTTCAAGGGTCCGAAAAAAAATGGCGAATCATCTGTAACACTTTCATTTTTTTGACCGACGTTTGCCCGGCGAAGCACGGCGGCAATACGGGCCAGAAGCTCATGCACTCCAAAGGGTTTGGTCACATAATCATCGGCACCAAGTTTCAGCCCGACCACCTTATCGATCTCCTCGCCTTTGGCGGTGAGCATGATGATGGGGATCTGTTCATTGGTGGCCCGGATATCCCGGCAGACATCATAGCCGCTTTTTTCAGGCATCATAATATCCAGGAGCACCAGATCAAAGAAATCTTTTACAAACAATTCCTGGGCCTGTCTGCCATTTTGTGCTTCGACAACTTTATAGCCTTCGCTTTCAAGAGTATCCACAAGTCCCAAACGGATATGGGGATCATCCTCTGCCACGAGTATTTTAATTTGTGTCATGATTTTTTATCCTTATTTTTTATCCTTATTTTTTGACCTGATCTTTTGGATTGATCATTTACTCTGGCCACAAAACAACTGCCGTTTTCGGCCATATGCTCTATGTACAAATCGCCGTTAAGGTCTCTTAAAATCCGGCGTGCGATGGTCAATCCCAGACCTGATCCCGGCTGTGTCGCGGTTAGCGAGTTATCGATCCTGTGAAATTTTTCAAAAATCATCGTTTCCTGGGATTTGGGGATACCCGGGCCATCATCACAGATTTTAAAAAGTATGGTGTCTTCTTCTTTTTGTAAAATAAATTTGATGAACTGACCATTACCGGCGTATTTTAATGCGTTGTCCAGTAAATTCAACATCACTTGTTCTATAGCATCCCGGTCTGTTTTTATATTAAAATCCTCTTCAGCCACATGGATAATAATTTCAAGCCCCTGCTGCTTTATTCTAATCTTATGCGTCTCTATCAACTGATATAAAAAGGTGTCAACCTCAACATGGATCATCTGATATTTCTTTTTTCCCTGTTCCAATTTACTAAAATCAAGCACATTGTTGATCAGACGGGTTAACCGCTCGCTTTCGCCCACAATAACAGACAGATAAGTCTCTTTTTTTACAGCATCCTTAACCCTGCCGGATAACAAAAGCTCAGCATACATCCGGATACTGGTCAGCGGGGTTTTTAATTCATGGGACACGGATGAGACAAAAGATGTTTTCTGTCGGGCATCTTTTATGTTCTGCAGGGTCATCCGGGTAATCAAAATCCCTCCGGTGAAGATGGCCACAATAAAAATTGCCACGAGAATTATGGAAAGGATGAAAAATCCATCTGTGGTGCCAAGTCCCCGCTCATCTTTAAAAACACCGATTTGCCAATGGGGCAGCAGCCTGGATACGGCCACCGTTGCAGTCGGTTTTACGTTGGCCTTCAAATTCAAATTTCCTGATTGATGAATATAGTTTTGATTACCATCCATCAGCACCAGGGCGGCCATATCATTCTCTAATACGGGAAAATCCACCACAAGTCGGGAAAGCAAGGTCATCAACTCAAGCTCCAGTCCATATACCGGACCATTTTGCAGAGGTTTAGCCCAGATTAAAATGTAAAGCCGATTCTGGGAGAACCAGGGCAACCAGCCCGATTGCGGTTTAAACGCCTGGATTAACGAATAAATTGGGGCATTGGGTTCACTATCGGCCATTATCTGATCGGCCTGTTGGGATTGCCGAGCCACCTTTGACAGCTTTACCAATTGGTCTCTTGCTGACTGAATTTTCTTATTTTTGACACTGCCGTATTGCAGGTTACCCTCGGGTCGTTCTCTTTCCGATGCGGAGTCGATGGTTTCAAACAAAACATTCCCGGAAAAAAGGGCTTCATACCGGGCAATAAACAGGCGTTCCTCTAAAGTGGATGCCATTCCCCTGACAGGATATGCAAGTTTATTGCCTCTTTGAAAAATAAAAACATTGCGAACCAGAGGATTGGTCTGTTCCCATTTCAATAATATGGGTTTCAGATTTTTGGGATCAATCTTTAAAAGTGATTGTGTCAGATTCTCTTCTACGGCCTCAATGGTCAGATGAATGCTCCGGGCGATAGCATCGGCACGCTGGGTTAATGCCAGAAAGGCGGAACGGTTCATCCGCTCCTGCTCATGACTGAGCAGTTTGGCCGCCACCCCGGCCATGATAAGGGTGGGCACCAATAACAATGCCCAGAAGAATATGATGGTTCGTTTATTTGCCATACCCTTTGACTTATCAAATTTTACTCTATTGTGCCATCTGCTGATTCTTCATCTGATACGACTTAGTCCTCAAAACCTTACGGCTTTTCTTGCTCATCCCTTTTTCTTCAATCAGCTCAGCCTGATCCACCACAGCTTCAGCTTCTTTTAACAATGCCTTGTCTTTATACAATCGCCCCAGTTTCTCTAATTTAGCGGCTGATTGTTTCAGTTTTTTTACGGCTTCGGAGTTTTTGCCCTGATCAGATAACTGAATGGCTTTTTCCTGGGCCAATGCGTTAAGGTTCAACTGATATTCCCTGATAACATCAATATTAGATGATTCAGCCACCTTTTCAAGATCACTGCTGAATGAGGCATATGAACTACCCAGGGAGATTTCCTCTCTTTTATTGAACGGATTTTCATACCTGACTTCAACCTGTGCAATTTTAATTTTTGAACCGGCAATTGATTTTGGCAGATTCACCTCCACCAATGCATATTTTTCCTGATCCCCATAAAGCTGATTCATTGACAGTTCTATTTTTCGCCCCTTGATCCTGCCTTCCCGGCCGATAATGTTAACGGGCCGCACATCGCGGGACAATGTGATGGTCACTTTTACCTGTTTGGCAACCACATTTAAGACAGCCCCCAACTCTGCTGCAAAAATCCTTGGCAGATCAAAACCGGATTCAACAAAATAGGTATTGCCGTCACTTCTCTGGGCCAGGCGCGCCATCAAATCCTCATTATAATCAACACCCACCCCTACAGTCGTCACTGAAATATTTTCTTTTAATAATGCCGCCCCAAGTCTGCCTAAATCTTCCGGCAATCGGGGGCCGACATTGGCAAGCCCGTCGGATAAAAGAATAATTCGATGGATATAATCATTCTCTATATTTTTCCTGATCTCTGCGGCACCCTGGCTGACACCGCCAAAAAGAGCAGTACTGCCACCGGCGCTAATCTGTTTTATGGTACGGATAATGCCGTTAAGATTGATCGCATTCTGGGCCGGAACAATGGTGTGAACATTTGTATCATATACAACCACACCAAACACATCCTGGACACCCAGACGGGTTAACGCTTCAACCGCCGCAGCCTTGGCCTGCTCTATTTTTGTTCCGCTCATGGAACCGGACTGATCAAGAACCAGTGCGAGATTTACCTTTGGACGATTGATATGGACCGGGGTTGGTGGTGCATCAAGGGTCACCTTGAGAACGACATTCTGGGAGTCACCTGCCGGTAATACTGCCCGATCTGTTTCCACCTTGCAGATTACCTTGGAAACAGGTGTGGCAGCCACGGCCATTGAGGTTAACACGATTAAAACAATAAACCCTGCGATTGACAGACTTTTAAACCCCCTATTTCTCCATATGTTTATACCGTCGGCCATGATCATTCTCCTTCTCATTTGAGGCCGCCTCAAATCATTGCCTTTTGGTTCTATTTCTGTGTTGCAGAAAAAATTAAATCCTCGAAGTATTGGCCATACCCCTCCGGTTAAATTATTCCTGCGCCTTGAACTAAAACCAAAATTCTAATTTTTCGAGGCACCCTTGAGTTAATCAATTATTTTGCAAAACAGCAATAAAAGATCTGTTCTGCATCTGCCTCAAATTCTACACAGATAAAATTTTGATGTGTCATGACCAGGTAAAGAACTTGTAAAAAACTTGTAAAAAAGTATTGTTCAAGAATTAATTTGTTTCGGAGAACAAAGGAGAAAACTTGTATTTTAAATGGAATCAGGATACTTAGGAACGTACATTAAATAACCTACCCATAATTATTGCTTTTTTCGCCGTCTTCTGCGTTTCTCGTTGGGCACATAGCTAGTTTAGCTTCCTCCTCGCGCCTTGAATACGACAAAAACTTCTGCTGATTATGGGCACTTAATTTAATTCCCGTTCCTTAGACAATCATCTTGGCCAGATCCTTGGCTTTCTCAAATGCTGGTCTAATAATAACTTCCATCTTTTCTGGTGAAATATTATAGGCGGAATCCGCTTTTGCAATCAGCTCATCCAGGCCGTTGTTTTCCTCATTTTCCCTTAAAATGGAAACCAATCGGACCGGGCCTAATGTTTCATGATCACTATCAGCATTTGGATCATGATGGTTTTTAATTGCAAGGGCAATATTTTCAGGCAGCCCCCATTCGCTGCAAATCCATGTGGCCACTTCCCCATGATCCCAATCCATGACTTCTCGTTCCAGTTGGGCCAGGTCCCCCCCCTCCAGATGCCATTTTTTAAACACTGCGTCATAATCATCACTTCTGTGACATGCCAGGAACGGCAACGCCATGTCCTGTAAAAAAGCCGCAGTAAAACATTCAGATTCCTTTGCCGGACAAAGGATGCGGGCAAGCTCATCAGCCAGCATGGCACGCCTGGCTGATGTCAGCCAGAATTCGCCGGGGTCATGCCACTGGCAGGTCTTTTTAGGAATCCCTTTTGCAACCCCTACACCCAATACAAGCGACTCCAACTGTGACAACCCTACCAATGCGATTGCCTGGGTTAAATTTTCAACCTTATTTATGGGTGAAAACGCAGCACTGTTGGCGATACTTAAAAGACGAACAGATAGTCCCGGATCAAGTGACAAGGATTCGGCAATGTCAGCAGCTGATGCATACGGACTTCTGATTTTTTGCAGGATCTGCATGACAACTGCGGGAAACGATGGCAATTGATATCCTTTTAGAATTTTTTGTAATTTTGCTTTCGGATCAACTTTATTTTTAAAAAATGAAAACATGTCCCACCTGATGTTTAAAGATCTTGTTAACTTAACTATTCAGCCCGTCGTGCCATTTTATTTCCCAAAATACTCAAAAGTCCCCCAAGACCCATATATCCTGTGATCGCCTGCAGGGTCACAAAAATCTGCCCGGCAAGAGAAGAGGGTACGACATCTCCATATCCCAGTGTTGTTAATGTCACAAAACTAAAATAAACAGGAGAAAACCATGTTGCATGCCTACCATAGTCGATATCAAGCTGTGTGTAAATGGCTGCAAAAATCAAAGTTGCACCACATAACCAGACAAACCATCGAAGCAGGCTTCTGCCGCAGTCGGAAGAGGCCCACCACAAGTAGTAAAGCACTTTATGAAACCGAGACGTCATTTTAAATTCAAAAAGATAATTTTCATCCGCAATATATCTTCGAACAAGATAGGCACCCCTTAAATCCAAACCCCGGATATCGGCTCCGATCCATTTTGCTTTTTTAAAATTTTTAATTGCCAGGAGCCTGCAGCCCTGCATATCTGCCAGTTCAAAATTGGTATTGTAAACATTGCTGTGTTTAAGATCAGAGTTGATAAGTTTTGCCCGGGTGAAAATGGCCTCGGTTAAATCGGCTTCGGAAAGCCTGGCATCTTTCAGGTTGGCTGCTCGAAGATCTGAATGGATCAATTTAGACCGGCTCAGTGTGGCATCGCTAAGATCGGCATTGATCATACTGGCATAGGAGAGATTGGCACCGCCGAATCCACATCGCTGGGCGCTGCACTCATTAAGACTTGCATAGGTCAAGTCAGATCCAATGAACTCACATTCATCAAGGACTGCTTGTTCTAAGCTTGCCCCGTGAAAAATGGAATAGCCCAAAGCTGTTCCAGCCAGATTGGAACGATTTAGATTTGCATAGGAAAAATCATACCCTGACAGATCAAGACCGGACAAATCTTCGTTAAATAAAGTAATTCCTCTGACATCCAGGTGAACCGGTCGTTTATCACTGTTTTTTGAACACTCTGTTTTCAAAAGGCCGATCATCTGCTGCTGCAAAGTGATGTCCCCGTCCTCAACTCTTTCAGTCCACCGGCTTCTCAAAGCGATAATATCTGATTTGTTCAGTTTGTTTATTTCCTGTGTCATTGGCCTGTTCCAAGGTTCTAAAAAAAGATTTTTTTCTATCTCGATCCTGATATGTCAGCATACTACAACAATCTGTTTTAAAACTAAATACTATTTTTTACACTCTGAATAGTGCACCACTGGTTTTCATCTTATCTTGCACATCGCTGTTTCAAGATTTATAGCCCATGGGTCATGTTAAATTGATAACTCTTTCATATTCTTCTCTGGAGAAAGTGGTACAGCCTGGCACCGGTTTCATAAAAAAGCCTCCAGAAATGACGCGTCATAATAGATTTCATTTTTGAAACCGGCAAAGGGATATCTTCGGCAGATCCATCTGTTATATATTTGGCCAGAAGCTTTCCAAAAACCGTTCCAGGACCGATTCCCCGGCCATTATAATTCGTCACCGCAACCATATTTTCATCCATGATATGAAATCTTGGCACATGGTCGGTATTCATGGCAAACTTGCCGTGCCACCCATACTCAAGATCGCAGTTTCCAATTTGTGGGAATGTTTTTGCAATGGTTCTTTTTACCCATTTTTCGTGGAGCCCATGGGCAAATCCTTCTACGGTTCCGACACTGCCGACAATCAGCCTTCCGGCGGCATCCAGGCGATAGGAAGACAAGATAAGGTTGGTATCCCAGCCACCCTGCCGTTCGGGCAAT
>JAKIUJ010000025.1 GCA_021647625.1 Desulfobacula sp. | reverse complement strand
GGGTAATTGCCTGTATGGAAAAGGATGGATTCTTTTAGTTTAAACTTCGTCAGAAAAGGATGATCAAATCCTCTGGTATGAATGTGTATCCGGCCCAGGTGGAAGAGATCCTTTACAACCATCCTTATGTGGCCGATGCGTGTGTTATTGGTGTTCCGGATAAAGAACAGATGGAGCGGGTCAAGGCCTTTGTGGTTCTCAAGCCCCATGTCAGTGAAGATGTAGCTAAAGAGAAAGAGCTCATTGCCCATTGTAAAAAAACATTGATAAAATGGAGCTGCCCCAGGGATATCGAGTTTAGAAAAGAGTTACCCACGACCCTTGTGGGCAAGGTGGCCTTTAAAATTCTCCAGGACCAAGAGATTGAAAATCTTCGCAAAAAAGGTGAATATACAGGAGTTATATAATATGAAAGAGATCAACATTTTCCACGATGCAATAAACGATGGCAAAGCTCTGGCATCAAAAATTAAAAAAACAGATAAAAAAATCATAGGCTACCTGTGCTCTTATGCACCTGAAGAATTGATATATGCAGCAGGGTTTCATCCCATGCGGCTTTTTTCTTCCAAATCAGACATTATTTTAGCTGAAAATCATCTCCAGTCCTATTGCTGCTCTTTGGTGAGAGGTGTGCTTGAAGACAGTCTGTCCGGTCGTCTTGATTATTTAGATGGTACGGTTTTTCCCCATACCTGTGACACGATCCAGCGCCTTTCCGATATCTGGCGCATGAATAATCGATATGAATTTTTCTGGGATGTTATCTTGCCGGTCAAATTAAATACTCAAAGTGCCAAAAATTATATGGTCGATGTTTTAACCCGATTTAAAAAGGATCTTGAAAAAGCTTCAGGGAGTAAAATAACAGATGAGGACCTGAATAAATCCATACAGACCTTTAACCGGATCAGAAAAAATCTTTCAAAAATATATTCACTTCAAACCAAAAACCCAGGCCTTATTAAAGGGTTAGACCTCTATGCTTTGGTCAAGGGTGCCATGATTATGGATCGGGATGAAGTTTGCAGCCTTTTGCCAAAAATTGTTTCCAGGCTGGAGCAGATGAATACCCAAAAGAACACGGCAAAACGGATTGTTATTTCAGGATCGATCTGCGACTCTCCGGATATCTATCAGGCTCTTGAAGATGCCGGCGGTGTGATTGTGGGAGATGACCTTTGTACAGGCCAGCGCTGGTTTGAAGGAAAAATAATGGAAGATCAGGAGCCTGTTTTGGCCATTGCGTCAAGATATAGTGACCGGATGGTGTGTCCTGCCAAGCATATCGGCCCCGCAGTTCGGGGTGAAAATATAGTATCTCTGGCCCAAAAGACAAGGGCGGACGGGGTGATCTTTATGCTTTTGAAATTTTGTGATCCCCATGCATTTGATTATCCATATTTAAAAGAGTTCCTTGATAAAGGCGGAGTTAAAAGCATGTTAATTGAAATGGATGGTCAATTAAGCAGTCTTGGCCAGTTGTCCACACGTTTTGAAACTTTCACCCATATGATATAAAAAAAGGACGTCTCCCATGTCAGATACTAAAAAGCATAAAATGAAATCCGCAAAAAAGATGCGGGATCTCATGACCACATATTATATTGATGCCCTGTCTGCTTCCCAGAATAACAAACAGGTCGCCTGGATCACTTCAGGCGGACCTGTGGAGCCTCTTTTGGCCATGGATATCATACCTGTCTATCCGGAGAACCATGCCGCCATGATCGGGGCTTCCAAAATGGGGGATGACCTGTGTATGAAAGCCGAAGAAATGGGATACAGTTCAGATCTTTGTTCCTATGCCAGGGCCGATATCTCGTGTTCCGTTGTTAAGGGCGGTCCCATTGGCGGTTTACCAAAACCGGATATGCTCATCTGCTGCAATAATATCTGCGGAACGGTTTTAAAATGGTATGAGGTCCAGGCAAGATTTTACAATGTACCCTTGTTTATCTTGGATACCCCTATGTGCCACACCCATTACCATCCTGAAACTGCCACATATGTCCGGGCCCAGATTGACGAGTATATCCTGTTTCTTGAGCAGATGACCAAAAGAAAATTTGACCATGAAAAATTGATGCAGGTGGGCCGTCTTTCCATTGAAGGTCAGCTTCTCTGGCAAAAGGTGCTTAATACAACCAGACATAAACCCTCTCCCATGTCTGCATTTGATGCCTTTTTTTTTCTGGCACTCATTGTCACCCTGCGCGGTACCCGGGTGGCGGTTGATTTTTACAAAGAGCTGAACCGGGAAATGGAAGAGCGGATACAAAAGGGGATCGGTATTGTCCCCAATGAAAAATATCGGCTATTGTGGGATAACCTGCCGGTCTGGTATCAGCTTAAATGGTTATCCAATACGTTTTCTGATCATGGGGCATGCCTGGTGGCGGATACCTATACATCTGCATGGTGCGGCACCATCAAGTACATTGATAAAGATAATTTTTTAGATTCCATGGCTGAAGCCCATACAAGGATTTATCTGAATATCGGTGTTGATCAAATGGCAGAACAGGTCCTTGATATGATAAAATTTTATGATGTGGACGGGTTTGTCATGCATTCAAATCGATCCTGCAAACCATATTCTTTTGGACAAATGGATATTATGAAAATTGTCAGGGATAAAACAGGTATTCCGGTCCTCATGATTGAGGCCGATATGCTTGACTCCAGAAATTTTTCTCAATCCCAGGTGGAAACCCGTATCGACGCATTCATGGAAATCATTAAACAAAGGAAAGCATAAATTATGATAACTGCCGGCATTGATATCGGTTCTATCACAGCCAAGGCTGCCCTGATAAAAGATAATAAACTTTTGGCCACCCAGGTTATTCCAACCGGATATGACCATTTAGGTGCAGCAATCCGGGTGTTTGAGGCAGTGTTGAGGAAGGCAGGTATCAATAAAAAAGACATCTCTGCCATTGTCTCCACAGGATACGGCCGTGCAAGTGTGACCTTTGCTGATAAAGCCATGACAGAGATTGTCTGTCATGGAACCGGCGCGCATTTTTTAAACCCAGAGATCAGAGGCATTATTGATGTCGGCGGACAAGACAGCAAGGCCATTCTTTTATCCCAGGACGGCAAGATACAAGATTTTGCCATGAACGATAAATGTGCCGCAGGCACTGGCAGGTTTCTTGAAGTCATGGCCCGTGCCATGGATGTTAAACTTGAACAATTGGGCGATTTTGGTTTTTTATCCAACACCCCATCCAAAATCAGCAGTATCTGTACGGTATTTGCAGAATCAGAAGTCATATCCATGATTGCAAAGCAGGAAAAAAGAGAGGACATCATTGCCGGTATTCATGATTCAGCTGCGAGTCGTGTGGCCATCCTTGCCAGGAAAATAAATATTAAGGAACCTGTAGTGATGACAGGTGGTGTTGCAAAAAATACCGGCATGGTTGAAGCATTAAAAAAACATATCAAATGCGATCTTATTGTCGGGGATTTACCACAGGAGACCGGTGCTATTGGTGCCGCCGTGTTGGCATCAAAACTTTAAAATATTAATCATCATTCAAAAATGCCCTGAACACTTCGTTTCCAAACCAGGATAATAAACTGCTCTGCAAAAAAACAATGCAAACTGTATCTATTTTCTTTAATCGATAAATGATACTCATTTTGTTTGATAAAGTTATGATACCTGTTATCATCATTCCCTTGAATTAGACTGAATTGGAGAAAATAGTGCTAACGAATGTTAAAAACCCCCCTTTTTTTTATGGCTACACAATTATTATTGCCGGGTTTTTTATGCAGACGGTGGTTTGGGGTATCAGCAACAGCTTTGGCGTATTTTTTGACCCTTTAATCAATGAGTTCGGCTGGTCAAGAGCAACCATTTCCGGAGCCGCTTCTTTGGGGTTTTTAGTCCATGGTATCTCCAGTATCTTATTGGGGAACTTAAGCGACAGATTCGGTCCGCGGGTAGTGATGAGTATTTGCGGCCTCTTCCTTGGCCTGGGATTTTTTTTGGTAAAAAATGTTCAGTCTGTGTGGCAGCTCTATTTTTTTTATGGTGTGGTAGCTTCAATAGGCCTTGGTGGTACAGATGTTATTCCCTTGTCAACCGTGTCTCGCTGGTTTAAGAAAAAACGGGGAATGATGAGCGGTATCATTAAGGTAGGTACAGGGGTGGGCATGTTTGTCATGCCCTTTTTTATCAATGGGTTGCTGATAAAATACGGGTGGCGAACCTCATTTATGCTGCTATCGTTTATAACAATAGTAAGCGTTGTCTCTCTTGCTCAGTTTCTTGTTCGTGATCCTGCTCAAAAGTCACAATTTATTGATAATGAGACAAACCAGGCATTGAGAAAGAAAAATGAATCCGAACAGGGGCTTACCTTTGCCCAGGCCACACGCACAAGGCAGCTATGGACGATTTGTGTAATCTATTTTATTATTCTTTTTTGTGTTTACACCGTCCTGATACATATTGTTCAGCATGCCATTGATCTTGGTATTTCTTCAACGGTCTCTGCAGGGATTTTGTCAACCATTGGCGGAGTAAGTATTTTTGGTAGATTTTTAATGGGCGTTGCCGGAGATAAAATAGGTGAAAAATCGGCATTGCTGATTTGTATTTTATGTTTACTTGCGTCTCTTTTCTGGCTGCAGTTTGTTGATACTTTATGGATGTTTTATTTGTTTGGAACCATATATGGGTTTGCACACGGGGGATTTTTTTCTCTGGTGTCACCCATCGTTGCAAAGTTTTTTGGAACTAAATCCCATGGTCTTCTTTATGGCATTGTCATATTCAGCAGTACCATAGGCGGTGCCATAGGGCCGGTTATGGCGGGCACTATTTTTGATGTAACACAAAGTTATAAAATGGTCTTTTTGATTCTAACAGCTTTGTGTACGATTGCCTTGGCATTGACTTTATCTTTAAGGCCGCTCACCTGTAATAAAGTTAGGGTTGATTGAAGTTGTCTGATAAATATCGATCCAATGTGCTCTGGCAGGTGACCGTTGTAAAAATACCATTCAGCTTATTTAGTGTTTGAACGAAAACCCACCCATCTGCTTTATTGCTGCAAAATCCTGAAATCCTCATGTACTATAGTACACTCCGGTTTCAGCATTTCTTGCGCCCTGCATATGGGCAACTTTTCGTCCAAACACGAGTTTTCGGTCAGCCACTATTTATTCAATTCTCTTTTTACGGCTAACCCCATTTTTTCAAAGGTATACGGTTTTTTTATATATTCTCCTGCACCCAGTTTCTGTACTTGCTTTACTTGATCGTTATCTGAAAAACCACTTACAATGATCGCTTTTTGTCTTGGGTGTTTTTTTAAAATTTGTTTATATGTATCAAGGCCATTGATCCCCGGATCCATGATCATGTCCAATATTAATAAATCCGCATGGTTGTCTTTTAGATACTCAATTGCTTTTTCACCACTTGATACGGACTGTGTTTTATAGTTTAATCGTGCTAACAGATTTTGAGCTATTTCCCGCTGCTCTTTGACATCATCGATAATTAAAATCGATTCACCATTGCCTGTATAGTCTTTGGCAGGGATTGGTGCCCTTTTTGCAACAAAACTCTTTCTTGTTGCCGGGAAATACAGTCGAAATTTTGTTCCTTTGCCAGGAGAACTTTTAATGTGAATATAGCCATTATGATCTTGAACGGTTCCCCAAACAACAGACATACCAAGCCCTGTCCCGCTTTTACCCATAACTTTACTTGTGTAAAACGGTTCGAAAATTCTCTTGAGGTCATCAGGATCAATCCCTGCCCCGGTATCCTGCACGGTCAACAGAACAAAATCACCTTCATGAATTTTCTCATAGCCATTTATGGGTACGTCAATATATCGATTTTCAGTTGAAACTAAAATGTTTCCTTCATTTTGAATGGCCTCTGCCGCATTGGACATCAAATTCATAACCGTTTTGATAAGGTGCATGGATGTCCCGGTAATATTGAGCAAATCCGGTTCCAACCGGGTCTGAATTGAAATGTTTTGATGGTAGCGAAGAAGTGTTTTGTATTCAGGTGATTTCAGATATTCATTAATGATGTCGTTAAAATTCAAAATTTCAACATTGGTCACCCCTCTTCTTGCAAGGGTTAGGAGATCCTCCACGATAGATGCGGCTTTTTTCCCGGAATCCTGTATGGTTATGATTGCACCTCTTAAAGGACTGTCGTCAGGGAGATCCATTAAGAGTAATTCCGGATAGCTGACGATTCCGGACAATACATTGTTAAGATCATGGGCAACGGCACCGGCCAGCAAACCAAGGGCTTCCATTTTTTGGGCCTGCTGCAGTTGTTTTAAAGCGGCAATTTTATCATCTTCGAGCCTTTTTCTTTGTGAAATATCGTGGATTACAGCAATGGTATGGTGTTGCTGCTCAATTTCGATATTGACAATTGAGACCTCAACATAAGATATACGGCCATCCTTGTGGTGAGCATTCAAGGCAATATTTTCCTGAAATTGATTCTTTGAGGTATTTTTAAAGATCATATTCAGGGTAAGTTCATCTTTTTGATGATCTTTTTTGAAAGGAATGAGATCAAAAAGATTTTTTCCGATAACCTCTCTATTTGTATAACCAAAGATAGTTTCCGCAGCTGTATTCCAATATGAAATTTTTTTATGCTCATTTATCACTAAAATAGCTTCGTTGGCAGTCTCTGTAATGGTTCGATGAATGCGTTCTTTTTTCTTTAACTCTTTTTTATAGGTGATGACTGCTTTTTTCATTTCATGGAATGTATCTGCTGTACGCTGGATTTCGAGCAAGCGTGTAGTTATTTTGTGCCTGGAACTATAATTGTGATTTGTAATATCCAGGGCCTCTTTGTCGAGTTCGGAAATGGGCCTGATGATCTTTCCCGCCACAATAAGCCCAACGACCGTTGCAATACATGATAAAATGAGGATTAACAACAAATTAATTCTCTGGTTGGTTGTGATTCTACCGAAATAATCATCTTCAGGAATATATACGCCGATCTTCCATGATATCTTAGACTCCTGCACTGGAGTGAACATGGTATAATATTTATTATTTTTATCTTGAAAGGCAGCAAAGATGGATGCTTTCCTTAATCTATGGGGGGCTATTGAGTTTTTTGTTTCTTCGATGGAATCATAGGCGAGTTTGCAGATGGGATTTGAGAGTTCCCAAAGTTTTGGAAGACGGATTTTTGTATTTTCTTTTCTATCGGAATATTTGAGTTGTTCAGGGTCCGGATAAGCAATCACAGTGCTATTCTCATCAATCATAAATGCGATGCCTGTTTTGCCGACTCGCAGGCTGCCGATAAACTTGGAAAGCACTTCCAGTTCAATATCCACACCTACAATGCCTAGTAGTTTGCCATTGGCATCATATATTGGTCCTGCTGTTGTGATACCGGGTTTTTGGGATGTGAAAAAAATATAAGGGTTTGTCCAGATGACCTGCCGTTCTTTTACCGCTTTTTTAAACCAGGGACGTTCCCTTGGGTCATATGTGTCATTTGGATCATATTTTTCCTGAATAATCTTCATCTCCTTGTTCCGCCAGGTCAGTTTTACCCGACGGCCCTGGGGAGTGATCTTAATGAATTTTGTCCGGTAACCGTCTGGTGAATATATGGCGTTCCGGCTGACATAATAAAATTCACCCTCGGGACTGGCAAAATAAATTCCGGCAAACTGTGAAGAAATTTCCAACTGATCGAAAAAGTATTTTTCCAATTTTTCAATATGTTCTTCATCCGTGTTGACAACTTCAGATGCGATAAGGCGTTTTGTCAGGTGCGCTGCCCCTCTTGCAATTGAAAAAAAGTTCTGGGTTTCCTTTAATGTCAGCTCGGAGATGTTTTCCATGATATCCATGGTGTGCAAAAGCATGACCTTTTTGGTGGAAAAATAAGAAAACGGCAAGGAGATTATCAAGGTGCCCCAGATAAGAACAATACACCCGATAATGATGACGCTACGGATTGATATTTTCAAAAGGTCTCCTTAATAAAAATAAATACAATATTTGTGTTTTAAATATGAAAGTATCAACTGAAAAAGACCTGATCTATTAATTTTGACAGTTCTTGTAACCGATAGGGCTTTACAATTGCCGAGCAGAAACCAAAATCTTTAAAATTTGCCATAATCGGATCATTGGAATAGCCGCTTGACACAATGACTTTTGCAGCCGGATCAATATCGAGAACTTTTTGAACGGCTTCTTTTCCGCCCATCCCCCCTGGTATGGTTAAATCCATAATTACCAGATCAAATTTGCCTGAGTTCATTGACTTTTGATACAGTTTTACAGCCTCTTCCCCATCCGCTGCAAGAGCCACTTCATGCCCAAATGTTGCTAACATTTCTTTGGCCACATTCCTGAGCATTGCATCGTCATCCATGATTAAAATATTTGCCTGGAAGGATATCTTTTTTTTTGCAAACGATTTTTGTTTTTGTGGTTTTGTTTTTTCTGATGCCGGAAGACAAATCGTAAAAAGTGTGCCAACACCCGGAGAAGATTCAACCCGGATATTGCCCTGGTGTTTGATTAAAATAGATTGGGATATGGCAAGCCCGAGCCCGCTGCCTTCTTGTTTTGTTGTATAATAGGGATCAAATATTTTTTCCGCCACATTCGCAGTCATACCAATTCCGTTGTCCTGTATATATATTTTTACTGATTTTCTTTTTTTTAAACCATGGAGTTGCAAAGCATCACAAGAGGAACTGTTCTCACATTTTATTTTGATGACCCCTCCCTCAGGCATTGCATGACTTGCATTTAGAACAATATTTTGTATCACCTGACTCATCTGTCCTTTATCAATGTCAACCAGCCATAAATCCTCGGGGATATCATAGCGGCAGGCAACTTTATCGCCATGAAGGACAAAACTGGCAGAATCTTTAATAACATTTTTAAGGGATGAGACCTCTTTAACAGGCTCACCACCTTTGGCAAAAGTCAGCAATTGCTGGGTTAAATCTTTAGCCCTGGTGGATGCTTTTTCAGCCGATTCTAGAAGTTCTTTTGTTCTATCATTCAGAGTCGTGTCAAAAAGAGCCAGGTTTATATTCCCCAAAATAGCAGCCAGAATATTGTTAAAATCGTGAGCGATTCCACCTGCCAGAACGCCAATGGATTCAAGCTTTTTGATTTTGTGCATCTCCTTTTCGTTCTTGATCTGTTCGGTAACGTCTCTAAAGACCAGAACAACCCCGATAATATTGCTCTCAGTATCAAGAATCGGGGCACCGCTATCGGCAATACTAAGCTTTCTGCCGTCCTTGGCAACGAGAACTGTATGATTGGCCAGGCCGACAGTTTGACCGCTGCCGATCACTTTGGTTACCGGGTTTTCGCACTGTTCCCCTGTAAGCTCGCTGATGATATGAAAAACCTCTTCAAGAGGATGGCCCACAGCCTCTTGATGGCCCCATCCTGTCAGTTCCTCAGCAACCTTGTTCAGCAGAATAACATTACCCGAAATATCTGTGGTAATAACGCCATCGCCAATGCTGCGCAGAGTTACGGCAAGTCTCTCTTTTTCGTCTGCCAGATTTTTTTCTGTCTGTTTTTGTTCAGTGATATCTATTAATATTCCTATTGCACCGGAAATAGAACCATCACTTGTCAGGAGTGGAGCGAACCGGGCTTGGATGGGTGTTGTAATCCCACCGGTCACAGATAAATAATTGCCTTGGTAATAGCTGTCTTTCCCGGACAATGCTGCGGCAATAGCAGATTTCATATTTTGATCCACAATTGAACGTAATGTGCTAAACCCCATGAGTGTTTCTTGTGAAGCGCCAAGGATAACAGATAGATTATCATTACAGGTTTTAATGATTCCATCTTTATCAAGATGTACGACAGCTAAAGGCGAATGGGTAAATATCAATCTAAATTTTTCTTCACTTTCGCGTAGGATTAACTCAGTATTCTCCCGTTGCCGGATGCCGTCTTTTAATCTCAGGCGCATCTGATTTATGGCTTGTACTATTTTTTCCAGTTCATCCGGGGGATGGCTTGTATCTTTTTGTTTCCGCATAAGGTGAAGGTGGTTGTCCAGGGAATTGAGGTCAAGAGTTTTGGTGAAATTTGCGATCCGGTTAAGGTGTCGATTGAAAAGCAGAATAAATAAAAAGGAGATAAAACCGCACACAAATGTTATTATAAAAATATTTGAGGTAATAATTCTTGGCAATTTATCAAATAAATAATCCTTAATATTTTCAGTACTGGCATAAATTCTGAATTTGCCAAGATATACTGTTTTTCCATAGTCATTGAAGTTAAGCTTAAATTCTTTAACGATATACTTTTCTTTTGAAAGAGCCATTTTCCCAACTGAGAACACAGTTCCATCAGGGTATACGATTTCTTCGAATACAATATCAGGATGTTGGAGCATGCTGTTCAACTGGATTTTTAAACTCTCTTTGTTTACAGTCCAAATATTGTTTGTAAGGCTTTTTAATTGACTTACCTGTATTGTACTAAGATGTGTTTTAATCGAATCTAACTGGCGGTTATATTCGGAGTGCAGGTTTGCAAAAGTTATAAGGGCTGTTGTACCTGTTGCGAAAAGAAAAATATAAAGGAGCATACGATTAAGAAGGGGGTATTCACTTAGCATTTTGATTGGCATATAAAAAACCCTGAATATAGTATTATGCCTGTTTGGCAGTATTCCATAAAAATATTGGTATTTATTTTTTCCGGTCAAAGTTGATGGGTTCGTAAAAAGTCCATTCGAAGCTCCGATGGCTAAGCACAAAAGTTAAAAAATTCAAATTATTGTGCGGGCAGTCCATATTTTTTCAATAATTTTTCATAGATTTTACGGCTTTGCACCTTTTTTATTGCCTGGTTAAATTTTTTTTTCAGTTCATCGGAATCAGGATAACTTCGAGATATAAGCAAAGCCGCTTCCATTTTATAAAATTGTATTGCGCCCCATCTGCTTTTTTCCCGGGGAAATAGTTTTTGAAGATTATACCAGCCTGTATGTTCTACCAGGGCGGCAAATTGAATTCTTCCCAGCTTGAGCATTTCAATCGCCTGTGTAACATTATCAAGTGCATATATCTTTTTAAAACCCCCAGCTTTCAGTTTACTAAACGTCTTGCTCTTACGTATGACCCCTATGGTATAAGAGGTCAGATTCATGGTTTTTTCATCTCCCCTTATATCTTTCATCTTGTTTTTATCATAAAAAAACTTTGTATTTGTTTTAAGGAAGACGTCTGAATAGTTAAAATATTTTTTTCGATCTTTGGTGATGCCAAATGGAAATCCCCCAAAAACCGTTCCTGATTCAACTATTTTTTGGGTGCGGGACCAATGGTAAAACCTAAAAACCGGAACCATTCCCATCTCTTTTACCACATGTGAAACAAATTCAGTTACAAATCCATTTCCTTTAATTGTGCTTGATGTGTAAGGGGGCCATTCAGCAGTTGCTAATGGAAGCTCATTGGCCGGCAAACTATTGGCAAAGCCGACACAAAAAAACAATATAATAATTATGTAAAATATTTTAATCACGCCTATTCCTATGTTTACCCTTATTGGGTTTGGCAGGTTGAAGGAAGCAAAGACTGCCGTTATTCGGAGATAAGTCAGGTGCTTTCCGTCACCATGCATCAAAGTTGTCACTCCCGATTTCAAACCTATTTATAAGTCAAAGTAAAAGATTATACCATAAAAAATAGTGGGTGGAAAATATTTCGAAAAAGAAATCAGCATGATATTACCCGGGTCAGGTAAGGAACTTGGATTTTGAAAAATTAGTATAAAATGCGTTTTGCAAACAAAAAAGGATTTAAGCAAGTCGCTCAAACCCTTCTTAGAAGCTGGTACCGGAGGCGAGACTTGAACTCGCAAGGGCTTAAAGCCCGGAGGATTTTGAGTCCTCTGCGTCTACCAATTCCACCACTCCGGCATGAATTTATCTCTTTTATGGCAATTGATCTGATTTGTCAATGAAATTATGGAACCAGGCGAGCCTTTTGCAGAAATACCGCTGAATGGCCCTTGCTTTCTATATACTGTAGGTCATGATTGTTACAATACGATATATAGTGGAATCAAGCCATAATACATTTTATCTGCAAGAGCATCAGGCTTATCAATTTTTAAGAATGTTTTTAATCTGGTCAGCAGAGATCTGACCTTGTCGAATGATGGTGGCAGGGGTGGTTGTAACATCAACAATGGATGAGCCCATGCCCCCTTTTAAGGCTTTGGCATTCAGTATGAGGTCTGCCTGATCAATAATGGATTGTGGCAGTTGTCTGGTGGTGGCACAGCTGTTTTGTCCTGATAGATTGGCGCTGGTGCCGGTGATTGGGAAATCAACACTATTTAAAAGAGCTTGTGCCACAGGATGAGCAGGCCAGCGAATTCCTATTTTACCTGTGTCTGCGGTTAAAAGGCTTGAAACTTTATTTTTTGCATTAAATACTAAAGTGATTTTTCCAGGCCAGAACGCAGACATGAGTTTTTCTGCCTGCTGTGGAATGGATTGTACCAGTTCTTTTAAGCATTCGACACAGGGTATTAAAACAAGAATCGGGTTGTTTTTTGGTCGCTGTTTTAATTCAAATATTTTTTTAATGGCTGTGTTGTCCAGGGCATTGGCAGCCACACCATATATACAGGTCGCCGGAAAGATCACCAGGCCATTTTGCTCCAGGATCTTTCCGGCTCTTTGCATTGTTTTTTGTTCAGGGTTGGCCGGGTCAACATCAATAATTTGAGCACTGTTATGCAAATGCTGCTGCCTTTTTGTCAACCTTGGCTGCCATCTCTTTTTTAAAGGCAACCATTTTTTCGGCCATTTCAGGATCAGATACCGCAATGATCTGGGCGGCAAAGATACCGGCATTATAGGCCCCTGGTTTGCCGATTGCCATGGTACAAACCGGGATACCAGGCGGCATTTGAACCGTGGCCAGCAATGAGTCCATACCCTTAAGGGCAGAGGAATCGATTGGAACCCCGATAACGGGCAGGGTGGTATGGGCTGCTATTACTCCGGCCAGATGGGCGGCATGACCGGCACCACAGATCAATACCTTAAGGCCATTTTCTTTGGCTTTTGCTGCAAGTGCTGCGGCTCGTTCCGGTGTTCTGTGGGCGGATGCCACGGTCACATAATATGGGATGTCAAATTTTTTAAGAATAGACAGTGTTTTTTCCATAACAGGGAAGTCTGAATCACTGCCCATTATGATTCCAACCTGTGGTGGTATGGACAGCCGTTTTAAGGCTTTTGCACCGATATCTTTTCTTAAAAAATGATCCCGAAATGAGATTTTTCCACAGGCTTGATAGGCTCTGTCAATGGCCTGTTTTACGTCCTTGCCAAGGGATGTGACACCTAGAACCCTGCCGCCTGAAGACACAACCTTGCCATCTTTCATAGTGGTTCCGGCATGGAAGACAACTGTGTCAGCAACCTTGTCAGCCTCATCAAGCCCTGTGATTTCATCACCCGTCTCATACGAGCCTGGATACCCACCCGAAGAGATAACCACGCACATGGCAGCTCTGGGATCGATTTTTGTTGAGTGATCGTGTAAAGTGCCGTCACAGCAAGCTTCCATTAAAGGAACCAGATCGTTTTCAAGGCGCATGAGGATGGGCTGTGTTTCAGGATCACCCAGGCGGGTGTTGAACTCGAGCACTTTTATCTGATCTTTATCCACCATGAGCCCTGCATAAAGTACGCCCTTGAACGGGGTGCCTTCTTTGGCCATACCTTCAACAGCGGGTATCATGACTTCTTTCATCGCTTTTTCACGAAGCATATGATCCAGCACCGGTGCCGGGGAGTATGCACCCATGCCGCCTGTGTTCGGGCCTTCGTCATTATCGAAGATTCGTTTGTGATCCTGGGATTCCGGTAAAGGCAATACGGTTTTGCCATCGGTTAAGGCAATAAAGGAGGCCTCTTCGCCCACAAGACATTCCTCCACCACAACAACGGAACCTGCATCACCGAATTGATTGTCATGGAGCATGCCGTCAATGGCTTCAAAGGCTTCATCCAGATTTGTACAGACAATCACACCTTTGCCTGCTGCAAGGCCATCCGCTTTGACAACACATGGTGCACCCATGGCTTTTGCATAGATTTTGGCTTTGTTTGCATCGGTGAATGCTTTGCCCGCAGCACAGGCAATATTGTATTTCATCATATGGTTTTTTGAAAAGACCTTGCTTCCTTCAAGCCGTGCCGCAGCTTTGCTGGGCCCAAATACTTTTAACCCTTTTTCTTGGAAAACATCTGCAATACCATTGACAAGCGGACCTTCAGGGCCGACAACCGTCAGGTCGATACTGTTCTCTTCGGCAAAAGCGGCCAGGGCATCGATATCTTCAGCATTGATGGGGACTGATTGGGCAAGCCCTTGTGTTCCTGCATTTCCCGGGGCACAATATATTTTTTCCACCAATGGGCTTTTTGAAATTTTCCATACCATGGTATGTTCACGGCCTCCGCCACCAACGACTAGGATCTTCATCTTGCTCTCCTTAATTTTAATTTTTTATGTTCTTCAATTGATAGTTCAATAAGTTTGTCTAAAAGCTTTGTAAAAGAAATTCCGGCAACCTGTGCAGACTGGGGATAAAGGCTTGTCGCCGTCATTCCGGGGATGGTATTGGTTTCAAGAACGAATAGATCCTTGCCGCACAGCAACATGTCGGTTCTGGAATATCCTTTTAGAAAAAGGGCCTGGTGGGCTTTGATAGCAAGCTTTTGCACCTTTCTTGTAATGGTGTCGTCAATTCTTGCCGGGCAGATTTCATTGGTTTCTCCGGCCACATATTTGGCACTATAATCAAAGAATTCATGACCGTCACCCGGAATAATTTCTATGACCGGCATAGCTTCAAGGGTGTCATTGCCCAGGACCCCACAGGTTAATTCAATGCCTTTGATATATTTTTCAATGATGATACAGTCATCGTGTTCAAATCCTAAACGAACAGCCGCATCAATCTGTTTTTTTTCTTTGACCATTGTCATGCCGACACTGGAGCCGGCACAGGCGGGCTTGACAACAAGCGGCAGCCCTAATGCCCCGACAATCTTTGATGCATCCACAGGCTCAATGCTTGAAAAAGATAGATAGGAGGGGGTCGGAATTTTATCCCGGTCATATAATTGTTTTGCCACAAGCTTGTTCATGGCCATGGCGCTGCCAAGAACTCCTGCTCCTTGATAAGGAATATCTAATAGGTCTAAAAGTCCCTGTACCGTCCCATCTTCACCAAATGGGCCATGAAGAATGATCAATGCCGCATCAATTTTGGGGGCATCCATGACCAGTTGTTTAAGATCGGTTTTTGGATCATAAAGGAAAATCTCATATATATCCTTATCCAGGGCATCAAAAACTTGTTTGCCACTGTTAAGAGATACTTCCCTTTCCGAAGAAACACCGCCTGACAATAAGGCCAGTCTGATTTTTGCCATTAGAGACTCCTTTTTTTGTCTTATCTATCCCTGGAGAATATTTTGTTTAGTCCTGTCAAATTCTTCTTTGCTGATGAGATCTTTTTCAAAAAGCGCAGTGAGTTTGATGATTTTCTGCTCAATATGATGGATGTCATTTCCAATAAGAAGATTTTCCGAATGGGGTTGATGCTCAATTTGTACCTGAGTGTTCCGGGCGGCGTTGATTTTAAATGATGCAAGCCCGCCCATAATTTTTATTTCTACAGTCCTGTCCTTGAATTCGGGCATGGCAAGAACGGATTTAATATCCGATGTGCTGTTTTTCATGCGTTTGTAGAATATCAAGGCAATGGTCAAAATCAGGATACCTAGACCCGCCATGATCCAGGGCAGATAATTGTATACGCCTTTAAACAAGACAACAGTGACGCCAATTGCTGCCAATAAAAAGACATGCAGCAGCAAGATGAAATAGGCGATAAATATACTCCTGAACAGTCCGTCTTTCTCTTGTATTTTTTTAAATTTCATGACATTTTTTTCACAATGTTATTGTAGTAAGTATCTGTAATCAGAGGCGACATCGGTCTGTCTGCTCTGATGCTATTTAGTTTGGTTACCAGATAATTTAATTTTTTTCTAATTTTACCTCTTTCGGGGCTATCAACGTTTGCTTGATCTAAAAGTTGTTCTGTCTTGCTGATCTTCTTTTTCAGTTCAATTTCCGGTGGCAGAAAACCGGAATTTTTCAAGATTTTATGGGCCAGTCGTAATTCGGACGGAATATGCTCATCTTCAAACTTCAAGGGTTTGTTCGTGCCTTTAAGATTATCAAATTCCCCCTTTTTCTGGGCTTGTTTGATCCGCCGCTCTACCAGTTTTTCAAATCCGGAAATCATATAATTTTTGTATGCTCCTGATGTTAATTTAAAGGTTATATATATGATAAGTTTATTTTTAAGAGCCCAATTTTATTAAACCCTTAACCGATTTGCAAGGGATATTTTCTTGACACAATTTAGGCAATACTGTATCAAATACCATTTTAATTTTAAGAATTTATCATGCATTTAGTGTTAATGGGTATTGAAGGGTTTATCTGTTTTGTAACAGCCTGTCGACACTTAATTCCCATGAATCGGAGCTCGAAATCATTAATGCTTTGCTTCAGGGGCTTTTAGTGCCGTATCTTGAACCCGGATGTCCAAAAGATGTTCAGGTGAATTTTTTTATCAAACCAATATGTTGATTGTAAAATGAGCAAAAATAAGAAAATTAGTCAATTCAGAAATATCGGCATTATGGCCCATATCGATGCGGGTAAGACCACTGTTACCGAGCGAATTCTTTTTTATACGGGAAAATCATATAAAATTGGAGAGGTGCATGATGGTGAAGCGGTCATGGACTGGATGCAGGATGAACAGGACCGTGGAATAACCATCACATCCGCAGTGACCACCTGCCAGTGGAAACAATCTGTGATCCAGATTATTGATACACCGGGCCATGTGGATTTTACCGTAGAGGTTGAAAGGGCATTACGAGTTCTTGACGGGGCCATTGGTGTGTTTTGTGCCGTTGGTGGAGTAGAACCCCAATCCGAAACCGTATGGCGCCAGGCAGATAGATATTCTGTGCCAAGAATGGCATTTATTAATAAAATGGATCGAACAGGGGCGGATTTTTTTGCTGCCGTTGACTCAATGAAAGAAAAACTGGGTGCAAATCCTGTCATGATTCAATTGCCAATGGGCTCGGAAGACGCATTTTCAGGTGTCATAGATCTTATCAATATGAAACAGATCACCTGGGATGATGACACCCAGGGTTCCGAATATGAAGCCTGTGAGATCTCAAAAGAGTTTGAGGAAAAAGCCCTTGAGTACAGGGAACTGTTGCTTGAAGCTATTTCTGAAGTAAATGATGAGATCATGGAAAAATATCTTTCTGAAGAAGAAATAAGTGTCAGGGAACTCAACCAGGCAATTCGATCAGCCACCATTGCCCGGGATATTGTACCGGTTTTATGTGGTAGTGCATTGAAAAATAAAGGTGTTCAACCCTTGCTGGACAGTATTGAACTGTACCTGCCAAGTCCCTTGGATGTTCCGCCGCTTAAAGGTATCCATCCAAAAACAGAAAAAGAAATTGATGTTTTACCAGAAAAAAATGCCCCCCTGGCCGCGCTGATATTCAAAGTCTCCATGATTGAAGGTCGAAAGCTTTCTTTTGCAAGGATCTATTCAGGCAGAATGCAGGCAGGGTCAGAAGTGTTTAATCCTTTGTTGAATAAAAAAGAAAAACTTTCCCGAATCCTTAAAATGCACGCAAATAAGCGTGAACGATTAAAGGAAGCCGCTGCCGGTGATATTATCGGTATTGTGGGGCTGAAAAACTCCGGTACCGGAGAGACCTTGTGCTCACAGGATCATCCTGTTTTGTTAGAAAAAATGGAGTATGAAGATCCTGTTATCTCCATTGCAATTGAACCTAAAACCCATGCGGATCAGGAAAAACTGGATGATGTGCTGTCTAAGTTCACCATTGAAGATCCAACCTTGAAAGTCAGAAAAGACGAAGAAACAGGTCAGACCATTTTGTCCGGAATGGGTGAACTGCACCTTGAAATTATTATTTCAAGGATGCTCAAAGAGTTTAAAACCAATGTGAATGTGGGTAATCCCCAGGTTGTATATCGAGAGGTCCTTACCGCACCATCATCCGGCACTGCTGTTTTTGAAAGAGATATTTCCGGAAAATCCCACTATGCCAAGGTGGGTGTACGTCTCAAACCCTTAAACCGTGGAGACGGTATCACATTCACGTGCAATGCAGGTGATGATCAGATACCTGCACAATATGTTTTGGCCATTGAGACCGGTATACGGGAAAGTCTTGAAGGCGGATTTTTAAAAGGATACCCACTGGTTGATATCAATATTATAATCGAAAAGGGTAACTTTGATGAACGAAGTTCGGAACTTGCATTTTCCGTCTGTGCTGCCATGGCCTGTAAGGATGCCCTGGAAAAGGCCTCTTTAGGGTTGCTTGAACCGATCATGGAAGTGGAGATATTTGTACCGGATGCCTATATGGGGGATGCCATCGCTGATCTGAACGCAAGGGGAGGAAAAGTTGAGTCCATCAATCCCAAGGGCAATATCCAGATTATTAAAGCTGTGGCACCGCTGTCTAAGATGTTTGGATATTCCACAGCATTAAGATCGGCAAGCCAGGGCAGGGGAACCTTTACCATGCAGTTTTCAAAATTTGATATGGTTTAGAATATAATGAGCGCTATCAAGTACTTTCATGTACTTGATAGCGCCCTGGCATACGTACTATAGTCAATTCTAATTGACTTCATACCGTGCTTTATAATATAAGATAAAAAATGTACTAAATCATATGGAAAGCACTGTAAGTCAACCTTATTCTTCGTAAATGGCATCGCCCGGGAATTGTTTTTTGATATCTGCCGGTGTTACATCATACATTCCTGCACCTGCCACATAATTTTTACCCCCGTGTTTTACAAGTTTTACATAGGATATTTTTGGAGACGTTCCATCCTGACCTGGTTTTGGCCATACATAGGGCACCCATCCGGCACCTTTTTCTTCACAAATATCGCTGAAATTTAAAAATAAAAGCGTACCGTTTTTATCTGCAAAACCTGACATGTCTTTTCCGTCAAGAGACGGTTTTATAGGATGCATGAGGACAACTGCATTAAGGTCCTGTATCCAGATATAACCCTGCCCGTCTGCAAATCTGAATTCTCCTTCAGGATCTTTTATTTTTGCAAAGGCAGCTTCACCTTCAGCTCCAATTAGTTTTGTGGCTGCTATGACCTTTGCTTTGGCAAGCTGGGGGGTGAGTTCCTCAGTAAAACCGCTGACGTTAAAGCAGAGTGTAACAAAAAGAGCAGTAAAGATGATTAATGTTTTTTTGACCATGTTTTCCTCCTTAAAAAGGTTTTTTTACATATTGTATTAACCGCCTATAATCAATTAAAGCTTAAATTGGCTGATAAGTTCCTGCAGATCATCTGCAAGTTTTTTAAGCTCCTCACTGTTGTTGTTGACAAGGTCGCAGTCTTTTAACACATCGGTGCTGCTTGTATTCACATCACTAATATCTTTTGCAATCTCACTTGCCACACTGGAACTCTGGGCAACATTCTCACTGACTTCCTGCAAGCCGCTTGATGCCTGGCCCATGTTTTCGGAAATTTCTTTTGTCGTGGCGGACTGCTCTTCCACTGCTGCTGCAATGGTGCCGACAATGTCATTGATATTTTCGATAATTTTTGCAACGCCTTCAATTTCCAGGACTGTATCGGAAGTTGAATTCTGGATGGTATCGATTCGTTTTTTTATATCATTGGTTGCCCCGGCTGTCTGGAGGGCGAGCTGTTTTATTTCAGAGGCAACAACAGCAAATCCCTTTCCGGCTTCCCCGGCTCTGGCAGCTTCAATTGTGGCATTTAATGCCAAAAGATTGGTCTGCTCGGAAATTTCTGAAATCACTTCTGTTACCTTGCTTATCTCTTTTGCCGCTACTCCTAATTCATTTACACTCTGGGTGGCACTTTGGGCTTTTTGTACGGCCTCCCGGGTGATGGAACTGCCGGTTTCAGAATTTTTTGCAATTTCACTGATGGAGGAATTGATTTCATCCGTAGCAATGGAGACTGTGTTGATATTTGTCGTGGCCTGTTCTGAGGTTGCTGCCACTGAATTCATATTTGAACTCATCTCCTCGGCGGCTGCTGCAACGGATTCAGATTTTTGTGTCACGCTCTTGGCTCCATCTGACATGGATATGGCAAGTCTGGTTAAATCAGATGAAGATGTTGTTAATTTGTCAGAATATTTGGTGATCTGGCTGATAATATCCCGTAAGTTGTCAGTCATGGCATTGGTATCACTGGCAAGGTCACCCAGTTCATCATTAGAGGAAATGTCCACCGTGCTTGTCAGTTGTCCCTGGGCAATTAATTTTGTGGCATCAGCCAGGGCTGTGATACTATTTGTCATATACCGGCTCATATAAATGCCCAATACGACAGCAACCAGTACAGCGGCAATGGTGAGAACGATTAGAACAATCACGCCGTTACTTTTAGAGGCTGCAGCATTTTTCATGGAGGCAGTCATTTCTTTTTCAGCACTTTTGACAAGCTTCTCAAGCTCTAAGACAATTTTTTTCCCAGACTCGGTGACTTCTGAAGATTTTTCTGCCTTGGTTATAGAAAGTTTTTGAAAAGGAGGTGTTATATATTCGGTAATTTTTTCAAAATATTTGTTGACCCGTGCCAGATTGCCACGGTTTCTTTTTAATAATTTGTCTTTTCCTTTGAATTCTTTTTCATTATTAATCTTGATGGCTGATTCCAATAATTTTTTATGATATTTATCTAATTTCTTAAAAAGCTTATTAAATCCTTCATCATCCAGTTTATAGGTGTTAATCCAGGTTCTCACAGGTCCTTTGGAGGTGTCTGTATTTTTTTCAAACCTGGTAACGCTTACAACCACACTTTCAAGAGAGTTAAACCAGGCGGTCTGATATTGCTGTAAAAGAAGGATGTATGTGGGCAGATCGTATTTTTTACCATCTGCCTCCACTGAATAGTTTAAATATTCGTTGTGGGCTGTTACAAGATCGGTGACGCTTTTTCTAAAGCCGACGCTTTCTTTTTTTACCTGGGTTATTGTTTTTAACAATTCCCTGGAACTTTTGGGGACATCTATGCTTAATTTGAGTGTTTTATAAACTTTAGCTGAGTCTGACTTTTGAAATATTTCAGAAGAGGAACCAAACTCTAACATCGTAATCCACATATCAAACTCATCAAGTTTCGATATGAGTATTTTTTCTTTTTGGGCAAACCCGGATGAAGAATGGATATAATCTCCAATGGCTTTTTGTATACCTTCAACAGCTAAATTCGCTTTCATTACAGAATACTGGATGGGAACTTTTTCTTTTGCAACCGTATCTGCAGAATTGGATACTTTATTAAGAATGATGATGCCGACAATACCTGATAATAGGACTAACAACGCAAGGAGCAAAAAACTTAAGGTTAGTTTTTTCCCTATAGTTAGCTTCATACTATACTCTCCTGATTTAGAAGGGTTAATATTACTATCTACGTTGACAACAAAAAATGGAAAAGTTCTCTATTCCGGTGCATAAAAAAAGATTTTATCAATAGCTAAAATCGTAACAGAAAGAAATGAGTAAAACAATAATTATTTTTTTAATTACTTTAAATAACTAACTAATTGAAAAGCTGAATGGCTTATTTCCCACCGGAGTTTTTTGTTTTTTTTATCTTTTCCAATCGTTTTTTGGCATCTTTGGTTTTTACCGGGTCGGTTAAAGTTTCCATTGCCTTTTTTAAATGAAAGGAGGCCAATTTATAATTGGCAATTTGTGCATAATAAATCCCGAGATAATAATGGGAAAGATCTTGTTCCTCCTTAAAAGATTTTATTTTAGCAAGATTGAAATATGCCTTTGGATATGTATCACGGGCTTTGTTGATGACTGCCCTATACCCCCTTTCGGCCTTTGTGTAATTATTGAGCTCAAGGTTTGCATTGGCCTGGTAAAAACGGGCCATAAGGCCAATGACAGGGACAGTCTCCATCCCCGACAGCACGTTAAGTGCTTTTTTCGGGTCTCCATTTTGTAAATATGTTCTTCCAAGATCCAGCAGGATCATAGGATCAAACATTCTAATGGCAAGGGCTTTTTTTAAATGGGAAATGGCCTTTTGTTTTCTTTGCTTTCTGGCATAGATTAAGCCTATACCAAAGTGAAGGGCGGCATTCTCAGGGTCCTTCAATAATTTTGCTGTGAGCAGGCTGAATGTGGGATCAATATCAGCATACAGCCCTAGAAGGCGGTATTTAACCATATCAAAATCAAAATCCAATTGACATTCAGGTTTATTTTTTGGCGATGAATATCCGGAAAGAATGGTTTCTGCGTGGGCAATCCTGCTGCCGGTTCCGGGGTGTGTTTTAACGTAATCAGGAATTCCTTCGACACCTCTGAAATCAGCTTCTCTTATTTTATTTAGACCGGATAAAAGCCCATCTGGTGAGAAACAGCTTTTTTTTAAAAACATGATCCCTTTTTCATCGGCTTCTGTTTCATTTTCCCGGGTAAATGCCAGCATGCCTGTCTTGCCAAGCGCCAGGGAACCTGTAATTAAGGTCTGGCCCGCATCGACATTTGATTTGCTTCCAATAATAGCACCTGCAATCACGCCTGCAAGGCTGCCGATAGTGATATATTTTGAGCGGTCAATGGATTCGGAAACATGACGACTTACAGCATGGGCGATTTCATGTCCGATAATTCCAGCAAGTTCATCCACTGAATCAAGCGCCGTAATTAAGCCCCGGTAAGCAAAAATATTGGCTCCGGGTGCAGCAAATGCATTAAAGACATCATCATTTACAACATAAAAAGAGTATTTGAATGGCTGGGGCGGTAGCAATGACAATATATGGCTGCCAATTTGATTGACAAGGTGGTTTGCAATCGGATCTTTTAGGAGCATCTGCTTTTTTTTTATCATCTCCATGAATTTTTTTTCCAGTTCCATCTCCTTTGGGATAGAAATAGCAAGACTGTTACTTGTCCAGAATACAATAAAGAAAAGCAGACCGAGAGTCGTAATAAATGATTTTAAAGAAGCCATAGAAGATATTTATACTAAATAATGACGAATTCAGCATGTTCCATCGCAATTTCTATGCGAAAACTGTAATTGCCTATTTTAAAGGAAAGCCTTCTGTTTTCGCCATAATCCGAATCAATAACAAGTGTAATAGAGCTGTTTAAAGTCAAGGCTTTGGGCTGGCCAAAGTCTGCATTAAGCTCATATTGTCCTTCGATATCTTTTGTTAACTGACCCATCAGTTGATTGGTGAGTTCACCAATGGTGTCGGTGACTTCTGGGGATGATATGGTTGACACAAGTTCTTCTTTTGGCATTCCCATGGCCTTCATATAAGAATTGTATATTTCCAGTGCCGCATCCTCACTGAAATTCATGACGACAAGCCCGTTGTAGTCCCCGTTAAACTGAACAAAACAGGTCAGGTCCGGTTTCATGGAAACTTTAGGTGTCTTCTGGATGGTCTTTGAATAAGCAACTTCCTGTTTAGTAAGAGTTTCAAGGGTTTGCTGGGCGGTTTTTAAAAAAATTTTTGATATTTCATCAATTGAAATGATGATATCTCCCATAATATCTCCTGTTTTTTATATTGATTGAATAATTGATCTGTCAATTATTCATAAAACCGGACTAAAAGTCAAACACTAGTTATCTTTCCCCCCGTTGGTAGGGTTCGCCTAACATGGCAGGGGGACTTAATTTTTTTGAATCTTTTAGACTGATAAGCAACAGAATGACAAGGGTTGCAATATAGGGCATCATGGACAGAAAATTAGGTGAAATACCCAATGGCTGGAGCAGATATTGAACAACAAAAATACCACCGAATAAAAAAGCTGCCCATATGGCACGGGCCGGGTTCCAGAGTGCAAAAATAGTCAGCGCAATGGCAATCCAGCCTCTTCCTGCCGTCATGCCTTCAATCCAGGATTTGGAATAGGAGATGGATAAATGGGCACCGGCAAGGGCGGAAAATCCACCCCCGATGATGACACTTAGATATCTTATTTTATATACATTTACCCCCTGGGTCTCAGCAACTTTCGGGTTTTCTCCGGTTGAACGGATTTGTATGCCGAGCCGTGTTCTTTCAAGAAAAAACCATGCAGCTATTGCTAAAATAATAGCCAGATAGAAAAAAGGACTTTGGCTGAAAATAATTCTTCCAAGATAAGGGATGTCTGATAAATAGGGGATACTCCAGTCTTCCATCTTAATTGAAAGGGGTTTTCCCACATAGGGTTTACCAAGCATTCCGGAAAGACCCAGGCCCAGCATGGTCAGTGCCAGGCCCGAGACGACCTGATTCGCCTGGAGGGTGACAGAACCAAAAGCGTGGATGACAGAGATAGCCATGCCTGCACCAACGGCGGCAAGGACGCCTAACCAGGGCTGGCCGGTGGTCATGGTAACGATGAAGGCTGTAACAGCACCCATGGCCATAACGCCCTCTACCCCCAGATTAAGGATGCCGGATCGCTCGCAGATCACTTCGCCTGTCGTGGCAAGAAGAAGGGGGGTGCCTGCAACCATTGCCCGGGTGAGTGTCGATATAATAATTTCTTCCATTTACCGCATCCTTATTTTTTTGAAAATTGAATAGTGATTTTATGTTTTAAAAAATAATCGCCCATGATCAAAAATATCAAGAGGGTTCCGTTTACAATATCCACAGTGGCAGCCGGCAGGCCAAGTGATATTTGTACGGCATCTCCGCCCACCAGTATCCCTGCAAAGAAAATACCGGAAACAATGGCATAGAGCGGATTGAGTTTTGCCAGCCAGGCAACAATGATGGCGGTGAATCCGTAACCTGAGGAAATAGCAGCCGGGTATCCTAAATATTTATGAATCCCTGCAATTTCGCCCACACCTGCAAACCCGGCTAATCCGCCGCTGATAGTCATAAGAATCAAACTGGTTTTTAAAAAATCGATACCGGCATATTTGCCTGCATCCGGATTCTCTCCCACCACGCGGGCTTCATAACCAAAACGGGTTTTATAGACAACAACACACAGAACAATGGCACAAATGATGGCAAGGATCAGCGTGGCATAATGGATTCTTGACCCCGGGATCAATCCCAAAATCGCCTGGTCAGGCAAATTATCGGTTCCGGGAAATCCAAATCGTGTCTTTCCTTTCCAGGGGCCGACGATCAGCATGGTTAAAATTTCAGCACAGATATAGTTGAGCATCAATGTGGAAATGACCTCATTGATGGAGTATTTTATTTTTAAAATAGCCGGAATGATGCCCCAGAGCGCCCCACCCGTAAATCCGGCTGTAAACATCATGGGAACGATGATATAGGAAGGCAGGCTTTGTCCAAAGGTCAGTCCTGTCCAGGTCGCAAAAATAGCTCCCATTAAAAGCTGGCCTTCAGCACCGATATTCCAGAATTTTGCTCTAAAGGCAAGGGTGAGCCCGGTTCCTATCAATATTAATGGAATGGCTTTGGTAATCGTTTCCTTTAATCCATAAAAGGAACCGAATGAACCGGTGAATATTTCGGAAATAGCAAATATGGGGTTTACCCCGGCGATTAGAAAGATAATACTGATTGCCACAAGACCTGCCACAAGAGAGAGGATATTGGTCATAAACGACCGTAAAGCCGTAATATTGTATCGATCAGTTGTTTTTATTTTAATCATAGTTTTTTTGTGGATCAAATTCTCTTTGAGCCGGCCATCATCAGACCGATATCACAAAGGCGTTCATCATCCGAGTCCAGAACAGCCATGAACTCACCGTCAAAAATGACAGCCACCCGGTCACACAATTCAAAAATTTCTTCAAGATCTTCTGAAAATAAAAGCACTGTACTGCCTTGCTTGCGAAGTTCAAGCAAGTGCTGTCTTAAAAATTCAGTTGCGCCGACATCAAGGCCGTATGTTGGGTGAGATGCCACCAGCAATTGAGGTTTTTCACTGATTTCCCGGCCAAGGATGAGTTTTTGGATATTGCCGCCGGAAAGATTTCCGGTCTGAGTGTTGATGGAGTGGGTTGCCACCTTAAAGTCTTTAACAATGGTTTTTGCATGGTTTTTTACCCGGCTGTATTTTAAAAAATATCGTTTGGAAAATTTTTTTAAGTGATGCTGTTTTAAAATAGCATTGTCATACAAAAAAAGACCAGGGGCAATGCCGAAGCGTATCCGCTCTTCAGGTACATGGGATACCCCCATATCGTAAATATGTCTGGGCGACTTGTTGGTGATATCTTTTTTATTTATTTTTACTTTTCCTGAAAAAACAGGCCTGATGCCGGTAATGGCTTCAGCAAGCTCTCGCTGACCATTACCTGATACACCGGCGATTCCGAATATTTCGTTTTGATAAAGATCAAAAGAGATGTTCTTTACTGCCAAAAGTCCCTTGTCTCCGACAACATTAAGCCTGTCAACAGACAGGATCTGTTTTCCTTTTTCAAGAATTTCCCTGTTAATGTTGAAAACCACATCCCGGCCGATCATCATCCGGGCCAGGGATTTTTTATCCGTGTTCTTTGTGTCGGTGCCCCCGACAATTTTACCTTTTTGAAGAACCACGACCCGGTCACATATTTCCATTATTTCATCGAGTTTGTGGGAGATAAAGATGATCATATGGCCTTCAGCTTTCATCTGTCTTAAAATAGAAATCAATTCTTTGATTTCCCGGGGCGTTAAAACCGAAGTGGGTTCATCTAAAATGAGCAAATCTGCGCCATTTAACAGGGCTTTAATAATTTCAATTCTCTGTTGCTCTCCCGCAGATAACTGCCAGACTTTTTTATCCGGATCAATTTGGAAACCGAATTTTTCTGAAAATGCTTCAACTTTTTGACGAATTTTATTTTTAGGGAAAAAAAAAGGCGTGTCTTTGTAGCCCAAAGCAATATTTTCAATAACTAAATGGTTCTGGATCAGCATGAAGTGTTGATGAACCATACCGATGCCGTGATTGATGGATTCAACCGGATTGTTGATGCGGACAGGGGTGTCATTCACTTTGATTTGCCCCTCATCAGGCTGGTAAAGTCCGTACAGGATATTCATCAATGTGGTTTTACCGGCACCATTCTCACCGAGTAATCCTAAAATTTCACCCGATTCAATCTTAAGGTTGATATTCTGGTTGGCAAAAATGCCATGAAATGATTTTGAAATACCTTTCATTTCAAGGCGATGTATTTTTTTTGTCATACGTATTAAAAAAAGGCCGGGAAGTTATTCCCGGCCTTTTTTTACCCTGGCTTTTAATTATTTGGGGATTGACCCTGCAACATTGTCTACATAATACATGATGCCCAAAAGGTCTTGCTTAGAGGCACGTTCGCCTTCTTTAATTTTCAGGTTTCCTTCATTATCGCTTATCGGTCCTGTAAACGGATCAAAGACATCAACACCCTGTTGCATCTGTCCGTATCGTTTGACAACCAGATCATAGGCTGAAATGCTGCCGAATTCCTTTGTGTCAACCATGGCTTCTTTCAAAGCCGGTACGAATTTTGGATTGATGATTTCTTTATCATTGCCGCCAAGTATAGCTGCTTTTTCTTTGGTCAGCCACCAGACATCTTCATTTGTCCAGGTTTTGTTGTAGATATTTTCAAGGATTTGGGCATACATACCGCCCCAGTTCATGTACTGGCCTGAAACAACCGAGTCAACTCCATATTTCTGCATGGCAGAATAATGGCTGAAAGTATAAATTTGTTTGCCTTTTTCCGAATGACTCTGGCCTACTTCAATAACCGCAGGCGTATCTTCGGTAAATGCCAGGGCATCACAGCCTTCAGCAATTAATGCTTCTGCTGCTTCTTTTGCCTTGTCAGGTCCATACCAGGCATAAATCCATTTTACATTCAACTTGGCTTTGGGATTGGAAACTTTGATTCCCAATGCAAACGCATCAATGTGGCGAATCAGTTCCGGGATTGGAAATGCTGCCACGTATCCTATTTTATCTGACTTGGTTAATGCACCGGCCATAATACCATTCAGGTAATACATCTGGTAAAGGTCACCAAAATAAGTACCCACATTATCAGAGCGTTTAAATCCGGAACAATGCATGAATAATTTGTCGGGATATCGTTTGCCGGCTGCAAGAGTATCATTCATATATCCAAAACTTGTGGTGAAAACCACATCACAATTTTGTTGCTGGATAAGTCGGTCTATTATTCTGGCACTATCTGATTCTGCAACTGATTCTACAATAATAGTTTCAAGCCATGGGAATTTTTTTTCAGCATATTTTCTTCCTAAATCATGGGCATGGGACCAGCCGTAATCACCGACAGGGCCGACATATACAAAGCCTGCTTTTAATTTTTTATCGCTTGCCCAGAGGTTGGCTGCCAGGCCAAGACAGCAGATAGAGCAAATAACGGTCAATAATACCAATTTTTTCATCCAGTTGTGCTCCTTAATGTTAAAAGTGAATAAAATTATCTGTGACAATACGATAGTTAGATGTTTTCAGTCAACAATAATGATGTTTAAAATTCACAGGTTTATTTCAAAATAAAAGGTTTGGTTTGTAAAACTGAAATACTACAGCTAGTGTTTGAACGAAAACCCACCCGTCTGCTTCGTTGCTGCAAAATCCTGAAATCCTCATGTACTATAGTACACTCCGGTTTCAGGATTTCTTGCGCCTTGCATATGGGCAACTTTTCGCCCAAACACGGATTTTCGGTCAGGCACTAGCTATAAAGTAGCATTTTTTTATCGACAGGACGTATTAAATATGTTTCAATGAACCGGTTTTTAAGAAAATATGAATAATAACGGATATAAAAAATGAGCGGTATCAAACAAGTTTTAAAACAATCACCGGTCTTCTCAACCATAGAAGAGGATGACGTTGAAAACTTAGACGCTATTTTTGACAAATGGGACGTGCATGCCGGAGATATTCTGGCAACAATCGGTGATCCGGCACAGTATTTTTTCTTATTGGAAAAAGGTATTGTATTGCTTGCGATGGACGGTGGAAAATCCGTTGTCCTGAATGCTTGCGGAGATTTTATCGGTATGGAATTGTTGTCTGCCAAAGGAAAATATAACACCACATTAACCGTTCTTGAAGACGGTTGTGTTTATGTTATACCTCGACGGGCATTTTTAAAAATTATTCAGGAAGATACACAGGTTGCAGATGCGATCATGTCCTCCTGGCAGATTTTTTTAGACCAGACCGCACCATTTGCAAAAGATATAGAAGACGCAAGTCTTCCTGACAAATTTTAATACGGAGGTAGAGGTTTGTACGGAATAGAAGCCATAAATGCCAATAATGGATGGGCCATTTCGATTGTTGGTATTACAATAGTTTTTTCAGGGCTTGTCACGCTTTCTTCTGTGATTTCACAATTGCACAAGGTGTTGGCAATATGGGAAGACCCTTCAAAGATAAAAGCACTATTTGGCGCAAAAAAAAAACCCAAAAATCAGTAGACAATGAAATTCCACCTGTTACATGTGAAGAAGAAAACGCTGATCGGAAACCTGACCTGTCTGAAAGTCAGAAAGAAACAGCTAAGCAATTTGCCCTTCTTGCCAGGACCATGGAGGACCATTTCTCATTACCAAGACTGCTTGATATGGCGAAGGTCAATGATTTAAAAGACCCTCATATCAATTTGAATCTTCTTTTGAAAACCAAAATTATCATACCGGACGGTTCAGGATATTTCGTCTGGGATAGTGACGTGTTTGAAAAGATTACGTCGTGTTAGTGCAGACCTGGACATTTGATACCTAAAAGGAAAGAAAATGGAAGCCTTATATTTAGAGTTTTTTCATAACACAGGTTTTTACCTGGTTGATTACCGTAACGTTATCATGATTTGTGTCGGGATAGTGTTCATCTGGCTTGGAATTGCCAAAGACTATGAACCCTTGCTATTAGTACCCATTGGATTTGGTATGCTCGTAGGTAATATCCCTATTTTCAAGGGATTGGGACTTGGAATCTATGAGAGCAACTCCGTCTTGCATTACCTGTATTTCGGCGTTACCCAGGGTATTTATCCTCCCTTGATTTTTCTTGGCATTGGTGCCATGACGGACTTTTCAACACTTCTGGCAAGGCCGGTTCTCATGTTGCTGGGCGCGGCTGCCCAGGCGGGTATTTTTATCACCTTTCTGGGTGCACTGGCCCTGGGCTTTGATCCAAAGGAAGCCTCCGCCATAGGTATTATTGGTGGTGCGGATGGTCCAACGGCAATTTTTCTCACCGCAAAATTAGCACCGCATTTAATTGGTCCAATTGCCGTGGCTGCATATTCTTATATGGCTCTTGTCCCGGTTATCCAGCCGCCGATCATGAGACTTTTGACCACCAGAAAAGAGAGACTCATCCGCATGGAAGAACCCCGCGAGGTCACAAAACGTGAAAAAATGATTTTCCCTGTTCTGGCATTTATTCTATGCTGCTTTTTAGCCCCTGCAGCACTTCCGCTTTTAGGACTGCTGTGTTTTGGTAACCTTTTAAAAGAAGCTGTTGTTACCGAACGACTGGCCCAGACGGCAAGAACCTCACTCATTGATATTGCCACCATCCTGCTTGGATTAACCGTGGGTGCAAGTACCCAGGGTGATGTTTTTCTTACACCGGCCTCGGTGAAGATCTTTATTCTGGGCGCAATTTCCTTTGGTATCGCCACAGCATGCGGCTTATTATTTGCCAAATTTATGAACTTGTTTTTGAAAAGCAAAATCAATCCGTTGTTAGGTGCAGCCGGTGTGTCTGCTGTACCCGATTCCGCCCGTGTTGTCCAGATTGTAGGGGCAAAAGAGGACCCAACGAACTTTTTACTCATGCATGCCATGGCGCCAAATGTATCCGGTGTTATCGGATCAGCTATTGCAGCCGGTGTTTTATGGAGCCTGATGGCAGGATAATAAATCCAATTGCCAATTAGTAGAGGCTCTTGCAGATAAAATATATTATGGATTGATCCCACTATATATCGTATTGTAACAATCATGATCTACAGTATATAGTGAGCAAGACCCATTCACCGGTATTTTTGCAAAAGGCTCAGTATATAAATTAAATCGTTTACCAATTAACGTTATTAACCGGCCTTACCAATAGCCGGTTAATAACGTTTTTTTAATTTTTTAGGGCCACTTCAATAAATCTTCTTTTCAACAACCCTTGATATTTAACACCGTTAATGGTTAATTGAGGGCTGATTGCTGGTGTATTAAAGATTTTTTTAATAGGGATGAAAATGGTATATCAAAAGCGCAAACTGGTTGTCATACCCAAAGAAAAAGCAGTGTTTTGGATTAATAAAAATGGGGAATGGTGTAATGAACATGGGAAATTTGAACATCCCGGAATTATAAAATACTTTAATGCATCCATAAAAAAAGACGACAATGGGTATTTTGTACATCAGTCTTCCGATGAGCTTGAAGAAAAAGTATACTTTCCTTATGAAGAGACTGCTGTTTTTGCTATTGATATAATTGATAAAAAAGAGTTTACACTGATTACCAATACAGGGCAGACTATCAATGTTAACCCTGAAAATCTTTTTGAAAAAGATGATAGTCTATATATGGAAACCATTGATCACACTATTAAATTTACATCCAGGGCTAT